>RQOS01000036.1 GCA_008373205.1 SAR202 cluster bacterium | reverse complement strand
AATTCCTTTGTCATATTCATTTTTTGAAATTGATTCTGCTACTAATTTTGTTGTGTCGGGATAGTCATCTTCAGCGTCATATTCATTATCATTAAGGTCATCTACATTTAGTCCCATCGATTTTATATGTTCAATAATGATTTTCTTTAATTCAAATCCACCATGGTCAGCACTTATGCATATTTTCATAACAATTATTCACTTATTATTTTTTTTACCCTATCGGTAATTTTATCAGTGGAAAAACCAAAGTGGTCAATTAGCTTATTTCCAGGAGCAGATGCCCCAAATGTTTCAATTGAAATAATAGAATCATTACTTCTAGTATATTTTTGCCAACCTAATCCAACCCCAGCTTCAACTGATATTATATGTTTAGTGTTTTCAGGAATTAAGTTTTTTTGATATTTATTATCCTGTTGATCAAAAAGTTCCCAACAAGGCATTGAAATTACTCTGATTGAATTATTTTTATCAAAGTTTTTTGCTGCTTCTATTGTGTTGGCTAGTTCTGAACCTGTTGAAATTAGAATTATTTCTGGGTCATCATCAGAATTATCATAGACTGAAAAAGCTCCTTTTGAAAAGGTAGCTGAATCTATTTTTGAATCTGAGATTGTACTTATATCAGGTAATGATTGTCTTGAAAAAATTAAGGCAGAAGGTTTATCCACTTCATTTAATGCATGTCTCCAAGCAAGTAAAGTTTCTCTTCTATCAGCTGGCCTAAAGACATTTAAGTTAGGTATAGATCTTAAGCTCATTAATTGAGAAATTGGTTGATGAGTTGGTCCATCTTCTCCTAAGCCTATAGAATCATGGGTAAATATCCATATACTATTTAATTTTGATAAAGCACTAAGTCTTATAGATGCTCTCATATAGTCTGAAAAAACTAAAAACGTACCTCCAAAAACTCGATGAGATCCATAAGCTGAAATCCCATTCATCACTCCACCCATCCCATGCTCTCTAACTCCAAACTTAATATTTTTTCCATTTGGTGTACTTTTAGAAAAATTTTCAGAGTTTTTTATGAGTGTATTAGTTGATCCTGTTAAATCAGCAGAACCTCCTATAAGATTATCTAAAGAGTTGGATATTAAATTAATTGCAAAACCTGATGAAGCTCTGGTAGCTTCAGGTTCATTTGAATTTTTAATATTCTCTAATAATTGTTCATCCCAATCTTCAGGAAATTCATTTTTCATTATCTGAAGAAAATTATTATATTGATCTGGATTTTCAGCTTTGAAATTTTCAGCATCTTTTTTCCATTTTTTTTCTAAGTTATTACCTTTTGTAATTATCTGATTCATATGTTTTACGACATCTTCAGGTACTTCAAACTCTTTATAATCCCACCCTAGATTATCTCTAGTTAAATTTGTTTCTTCTTCTCCTAGAGGTTCTCCATGTGCACTTTCACTACCTGCTTTATTAGGTGATCCAAAACCTATTGTTGTGTCTGCGATAATTAGTGATGGTTTAGATAATTCATTTTTAGAAATTTCTATTGCATTTTGAATAGAATTAATATCATTTCCATTAATGTTTTCAATCACATGCCAATTATATGATTTAAATCTTTCAGCAACATTTTCAGTAAATGCGAGGTCATTACTTCCATCAATAGATATACCATTTGAATCATATATATAAATTAATTTTCCCAAGCCTAAGGTTCCTGCCAAAGAAGCTGATTCTGAAGAAATGCCTTCCTGTAAATCTCCATCTCCTACTATTCCATAAATATAGTGATTAATTAAGTCAGAATATTTTTGAGACATCATTTTCTCAGAAATTGCCATACCAACTCCATTTGCAAAACCTTGGCCTAGTGGTCCGGTAGTAACTTCAATTCCTAAATCTATATCTCTTTCTGGATGACCAGGAGTTATTGAACCTAATTGTCGAAAATTCTTAAGGTCTTCTACAGAGAACTTATATCCCGATAAGTGAAGAACAGAGTATAAAAGAGCTGATGCATGTCCTATTGAAAGAATAAACCTATCTCTATTTATGAAATTTGGATTATTTGGATTATGATTCATTATGTTATTAAACAAAACATAAGCTATAGCTGCAGCTCCCATAGGGGCCCCAGGGTGTCCAGATGAAGCTTTATTTACTTGATCAATAGAAAGAAATCTCAGAGCATTTATACATTTTTCTTCAATATTCATAAAATAACCTTTTTATTGTTTTAATTCTGATTTCCCTTAACGTTCATCTCTATTGTATATAAAGATTTATCTGAAGTTATAAAAAGTATATTAAATTCATTGCCTCCAAAGCATAAATTTGCTGTTCTTTGTTCAGGTATTTGAATTTTTGCGATTAGTTCTCCCTCAGGTGTAAAAATTTGAACACCATCCCAAGCAGAAGAAAACACGTTACCATATTCATCAACTTTAATTCCATCAGGTTTACCTGGTCTAGGAGTTGCAAATACGTGTTTATCAAAAATTTTATTTTCTGAAACTTTATAAGAAAAAATATTCCCAGTAGTTTCAGTGTCTGTTACATATAAAGTTTTTTCATCAGGAGAAAATGCTATTCCATTTGGGCCATCAATTTCTTTGGTTAATAAGCTTAAATTATTGTTATTATCTATCATGTAAACACCGTTGAATCCTATTTCAGACTCACTCTGATAGCCTTCATAATTAGTCTTTATTCCGTATTGTGGATCAGTAAACCATATTGTTCCGTCAGACTTACATACTAAATCATTTGGAGAATTCAATCTTTTACCTTCAAATTTATCTACAATTACTTTTATCTCACCATTTTTATTAGTTTGGCTTATCCCTCTTCTGCCATGTTCAGCTGTGATTTGATTTCCATTTAAATCCACACTGTTCCCATTAGAAAAATAAGAAGGGTTTCTAAAAACACCAGTTTTACCATTAGAAATATCAAAATAAAGCATTCTGTTGAAAGGAATATCAGACCAAACTAAGAGATTTTCGTCTTTTAGAAAAACAGGCCCTTCAGCCCATAAACATCCTTCAAATATTTTTTTTATTTCTGAATTTGATTTAAATAATTCTTTTGATTTATCCTGAATTATTTCTATTCCAGTTTTTAGATCTTTTTTGTCTCTAACAATTTTAACCATTAGACTTTTTTAATTAGATTTTTTTTTCTTATATCAGATGATACTAAAGATATTTGTTCAACTATATTTTTGTTTGAAAGTCTTGAACAAATCTTTTCCGTAAAAATAGTATCGGAAGAAATTTGATTTTTTTTAGTTTTATACGCTTTTATTTTGTCGTAAATGATACTTGAATTTAAAACTGTAGCTTTTAGGTTGTCTTGTCTATAAACCAATAAGTTGTAAATTAATTCATCTGACCATTTAGTATTATTATGACCCCAGAGATCATCTATAAATAGAAAATCAACATCTTTGGCTTTTTCATATTCCCAACCTTTTCCAGGATTGTTCCCAAATTGCTCTCTAACTTTCTCTATTAGTTCCGAAGAGCTAATAAAATAAATATCATTTCCTTTATTTATAAGTTCATTAGCAATTGCAGCTGATAAGTAACTTTTACCAGATCCAGTTTCTCCATGTATGTATAGCCAATTTGGATTTTTACTATTTACATACTCCTTAGACTTAAATAGAGCCATTTCTATAGAATCATAGGTAACTTTATCTGATTGACTTGAATTTTTGATTGGTTTTTTTAATTCTTTTGTTAGTTTAGCTTTTTCAAATGCTTTAGGAATACCATTTGAAAATATTGTTATTTGTTTTGATTCTAAATTTATACTTTGAACAAGTTTAGGGTCAGTAAATCTCATTTGCGATCTATCATCTAAGTCTAAAATATTCGAACTTAAGGCTATTACAGTAGGTAATTTTCTAGTATATCTATGTGTAAAAAGATGATCAATTTTTTCCTCAATCCAATCAGAATATGTTTGATTCCCATAATCATCAATAACTAAAAAGGGAAAATCTATAAGATCATTAAATGATTCGTCTTCAGGATTTGTGTTTGTTATAACATCAACTATTTCTTGAATAGACTTGTAAATAACCGGCGTACTATTTTCTACACATCTTATAGCTATACCTGCTGCTAGATGAGTTTTACCTGTGCCTGTAGGTCCATTTATAACCAACCAACCCATGGGGTTTTTAGAATAATCCTTAGCGAGATTTAGAAAATTTCTTAAATTTTTAGGTTCAGACTTACCAACAGACCCATCAATTTTGAAATTATTTAAATTATATTCTAGAAGTTGATTTACTCCTGCATACTTAATTCTTATCTTTAGATCTAAGTCATCTTGAGAATTATTTTGGCATACGTTACAAGGAACAGTTTCATTATTTACTATTACCCAGCGAGCTGAGTTACAAATATTACAATCTTCATTGTAAGGATCTTTATTTGAATCTACGGAAACAACTCCTTGTTGTTTCCTATTATTTAATATTTCTTTTAAACTTTCCAAAATTAATTCTCTTGAGTTGATAATTGATTATTTCTTGCAGAATCTATGGTTACAAATCTTCCAATTGAATCATCAACTGCCAAAGGAATGGTATCTGTAGGACCATTTCTATGTTTTGCAACAATAATTTCAGCTTGACCTTCAGGATAGGGAACACCAGGATTATTTTTTATCCAATCTTCTTTTGTAGTAAATTTTTCCTCCCTATGTATGAACATAACTACATCAGCATCTTGTTCGATAGAACCAGATTCTCTTAAGTCAGAAAGTAATGGCCTATGAGATTGTCTATGTTCTATTGCTCTAGATAATTGTGAAATTGCAATAACAGGAACTCTTAAGTCTCTTGCCATAGCTTTTATTTGACGTGATATCTCTGAGACTTCTTGCGCTCTATTAGTCTCCCTGCTTCCTTTGTTATTACTTATCAATTGCATATAATCGACTATTATAAAATCTAAACCATACTCCAGTTGTAACCTACGAGCTTTACCTCTCATTTCTGCTACTCCTTGAACAGGAGAATCATCAATAAATATAGAAAGGTCAGATAGCCTACCGATTGCATCAACTAATCTATTTTCCTGAGATGAGCTAAGTCTCATCATTCTTAATGAATGCATATTTACTCGAGCTTGAGTAGCTAGCATTCTTGTGGCTATTTGTTCTCTACCCATTTCTAATGAGTAAATTGCTACTTTTTGATCATTCATAGCTGCATTTATAGCTAAATTTAATGCAAACATTGATTTTCCTACTGATGGCCTCGCAGCTAAAACTAGCATATCAGATCTTTGTAGCCCTCCTAAAAGATCATCTAACAACTTAAAGCCTGAACTGATAGGTCTATTTTCATCATCAGCTAAATCAGATGAAGATGTTTCTAAATATGGGGTAAGAGTTTCTCTTAACGGAACAAAATCTCTACTAGGTTGATCATTTCTAATGCTGTAAATTATATCCTCAGCTTTGGATAAAGCATTTTCAATATCTGGATCATTATCAAATCCTATTTCAGAAATATTTTCAGCAGCATTAATTAGAGTTCTCATTGTAGCTGTTCTTCTAACAAGATTTGCATAATGTTTTATGTGAATTGATGTTGGAACTACATCTACAACCTTTGCTAGATACGCTCTTCCACCTACATCTTCAAGCTTTTCTTGCGTCTCAAGTTCATGAGCAATACTTATTTGATTGATAGGTTCTTGTCTATTAAAAAGATCTCTTGCTATTTCAAAAATGATTCTATTTGGCTCTAAATAAAAATGCTCAGGTTCTAAGAATGATGCAATTTTAGTAAATGATAAACCATCTAATAATAGTGATCCAATTACAGACTCTTCTGCAGATATATCATGTGGAAAAAGCTTATCAGATAAAACCATTTAAAATCCAAATTTAATTTAATTATTTGAATTATTATCTTCTATTTCATTTTTTTCAGAAGAGGTTTTTTGGTCATTTTCTTCTTTATTTAATTCTTCTTCAGAATTAGCTTCAGATTTCTGCTCTTTTTCTTCTAATTTTTTCAATTTTTCTTGTTCTTCTTTATGTTCCTCAATTACTTTTTGAGATTCTTCATCAGGAACAACATTAAGGGTTAAGTTGAAGTTTACTTCTTCAACAAATTTTACAAATATTTTATATTTACCAAGTACTCTTATTGGCTCTAGAATATTGAAAAATCTTTTGTTCATCTCTTTTCCTAATTTTTCTGCAAGAGAATCAGCAATTATAGCAGGGGTTATAGATCCATAAAGTCTGCCTGTTGGTCCGGTTCTAACTTCAATTTCTAACTCAGTATCTTCAAGGCTGTCTGCAACAACTTTCCAATCTTTTGTTTCTTGTACTTTTCGCTCTTCAGCTTCAGCTCTTAATTTTGTTGCTCTCTGCAGTGCTTCTTCTGTTGCTAAAACTGCAACACCTTGGGGTATCAAATAATTTCTTGCAAAACCTGGTTTTACATTCTTTACATCACCTGCTCTTGCAGTAGGCAAAAGATCCTTTAAAAATAATATGTCCATTACTATTACAATTCTCCTATGAAATATTTGTTACTACAATTCTTAATTGTAGAATCATAATGTTTTTATGCTAGTATCTTTAATCATAACAAAGAAAGATGGAGCAAAGAATGCAATTTGATGAAATTATAAAAGATACTAATTATTCAGATTCAAATAAACCCAACTTATTAGACTATAAAAAACAGTATGAAAATTTTGATTGGTATAGAGATGCTTTTTCAAAATTAGATTGGCTTCCAGATGGAGGATTAAACAATGCTTACGAATGTGTTGATAGGCATGTAAAAAACGGATTTGGTGACAAATTAGCTTTAGTTTGGCTTGGTAAAAATGGTGAAGAAGAAAATTATACATATAAAGATTTTAAGGATCAGTCAGACAAATTTGGTCAAGTGATGATAAATTTAGGCATGGAAAAAGGCGATAGAGTTTTCATTTTCATGGATAGGTTACCAGAGCTTTATTTTGCTGCAATGGGTATTTTAAAAGCTGGAGGAGTAATTGCTCCATTATTCTCAGCATTTGGACCAGATCCAGTAAAAGATAGAATGCTTGATGCCGGTGCTGCTTATCTTGTGACATCACCAGACTTAAGAAAAAAAATATCTCCAATAATAAAGGATATAAAGACCCTTAAAGAGATAATAGTTGTTAATAAAGATAATAGATTCGAAGATCCATTAGTAGATAATGATTTGGACTATGAAGCCTTAATGAAAGATGTAAATGCAGAATCATTTAAGTTGGTTAATACATCTCAGTATGATTTTTCTATAATGCATTATACATCTGGATCAACAGGGAAACCTAAAGGTGTTTTACATAGACATCAAGCAGTTGTACAACAGATGCTTACTGGTCACTGGGCTTTGGAATTAAGTCATGGTGATATTTATTTTTGCACAGCTGATCCAGGTTGGGTAACTGGTACTTCTTATGGAATGATTGCACCTTGGACAAATGGAGTAACTCAAATAATTTATGAGGGTGGTTTTAGTGCATCATCTTGGTATGAAATAATTCAGAAATATAAAGTGGATGTTTGGTATACAGCTCCTACAGCTATTAGATTATTAATGAGATCAGGTGAAGAGGTAGTAAATAGGTATGACTTAACCTCTCTCAAGTTTATTGGATCTGTTGGAGAACCATTAAATCCTGAGGCAGTTGTATGGGGAGAAAGAAATTATAAGCTTCCTATACATGATAATTGGTGGCAAACAGAAACAGGAGCCATAATGTGTGCAAACTATTCTTCAACAAATATTAAACCGGGGTCAATGGGTAGACCTTTTCCTGGTATTACAATGGGTATTTTAGATGACCAATATAATGAAATAGAAAATGAAGATAGTGGAATTCTTGCAGTAAGACCTGGTTGGCCATCTCAAATGTTTGCATATTGGAAGCAAGATGATATGCATAATTCGAGATTTAAGAAAGGTTGGTATATAACCGGTGATCAAGCTTCAAGAGATAAAGAAGGCTATTTTTGGTTTCAAGGGAGAGCTGATGACGTTATAAACACAGCAGGCCATCTAGTAGGACCATTCGAAGTAGAGAGTGCATTAATTGAGCATCCTGCAGTAGCAGAAGCAGGAGTAATTGGTAAACCTGATCCAATTGCTATGGAAATAGTTAAAGCTTTTGTGACATTAAATCCTGATTACGAACAAACTGATGAGCTAAGAAGAGAACTTATAAGATTTTCAAGAGAAAAATTATCAGCTGGTGTTGCTCCAAGAGAAATAGATTTTTTAGAAACTATGCCAAAAACTAGATCTGGAAAAATCATGAGGCGTTTATTAAAAGCGCGAGAATTAGGAGAACCAGAAGGGGATATCTCTACCTTAGAAGATGATTAAAACAATATAAGGAGTAGAAATGAATAATGCTGAATGGGGATCAATTTACAAAGATTTGGGATTAGAGCCAATAATTAATGCTACTGGAAGTGTAACTGCATTAGGAGGTTCAGTAGTTGCTAAAGAAGTTCAAGAAGGGATGGATTTAGCAAATGATGTATATATTCCTATGACCTTATTAGAACAAAAAGTTGGCGACCAAATTGCTAAAATCCTAGATGTTCCTGCGGCTTATATAACATCTGGTGCTGGCTCAGCATTAACTCTTGCAGCAGCATCATTTATGGCAGGAAAAGATGATGATAAAATTCAACAACTTCCTGATACATCAGGTATGCCTAATAAAATTCTGATACAAAAAAGACAAAGATATTGGTATGACAGATGTATGGAATTATCTGGAGGAAAACTTGTTGAGGTTGGTGATGAATCTGGAACCACTGCAGAACAATTAATGGATGCAATTGATGAACATACAGCTTGTGTGCATTATCCTGTGTATGAGCAAGATGATAAAGATCCTAATATACTATCTTTAGAAGAAGTTATTGAAATAGCACACTCCAAAAATAAACCAGTTTCTGTAGACGCTGCTGGTCAAATTTATCCGCTAGAAAATTTTGGAAAATATGTAAAAATGGGAGCTGATTTTCAATGTATTGCAGCAAAATATATGGGAGCTCCACATTCCACAGGTATTGCAATAGGAACAAAGGATGTCATAGACTCAATATCCAGACACTCATTTGTAGGTTATGAAAGCAGAAGAATAAGAGGAATTGGTCGTCCTCATAAAATAGACAGACAAGAAATTATTGGAGTTTTGTATGCAGTGAAGAGATGGATGTCTATGAATCATGAAGAGAGATTATCAATAGCGGAAAAAAAGACTTTCAATATAATTAATGAGCTTAAAAATATTGAAGGAATTACAGTGAAATTAATAGATAATATAATTGGCCATCAACCTTTTGGTTTATCTCTAGATATTGATGATAAATTCTTTGCTACTAATAATGAAAAATTTGTTGAAATCCTTAAGAACTCAGATCCTCAAATTTGGACTAGAGTTCCTGACGGAGAAAATACAATAGTCATTCATGTATTTGGAATGACCGAAGAACAGTCTGAAATAGTATCAGAAGTAATAAAGAGAGAATTAGAGGTTCTAAAACTTTGATAAAAAATGTGACACTAATTAGCCCAGGGGAAATGGGCTCTCCTATTGCTAAACATATTATTTCTAATGGTATTGAGGTGATATCACCACTTAATGAGAGATCTGATAAAACAAAAATTAGGGCAAAAAAAAATGGAATTATTGATTCAGGAAATCTTGCCAATTCATTGAAGCAAACAGACATTATAGTATCAATATTAGTTCCAAGCGATGCAAAGAAATTAGCAGAAAAAATTAAAGAAGAATCTACTAACTTAGATAGAGATGTATATTTTGCAGATTTAAACGCAATTTCTCCAAAAACTGTAGAAAATATGGAAAAAATTCTTTCCGGTACAAAAATTAAGTTTATTGATGGGGGTATCATAGGTACGCCTCCAACAGAAAATAAATTTCCTAGAATTTATGTATCTGGACCTCACTCAAAAATATTTATGCAATTAAATAATATGGGTATGGAAGTTATTGATATGGGTGGTAATATAGGTGAAGCTTCAGCTATGAAAATGGCTTATGCTTCAATTACTAAAGGTTACTCATCTCTATTAATTGCTGCTGTAATGCTTTCAATTAAGACAAATAATTTTGACTCATTGATGGATGAATTAGAATATTCTCAACCTAGGGTATTTGAGGATCTAAAAAAATTAAAAGGTATTCCTAGTAAAGCTCATAGATGGATAGGGGAGATGCAGGAAATATCAAATACTTATATTGATAATGATGTTTCAGGAAACTTCCATAAGGGTTCATATGATATTTATAAAAAAGTATCCTCTTCAAAACTTGGTAGTAAAAGGCTTCTTCCAGATGAAATAAAAGTAGAAGGCAAAGAATTTTTTGAAGATTTATATTAAATATCTATAACTGAGAAGTTATAGAATCTAGATTTTTCATTAATCTTTCAAATTCTTTTTCAGATGTATCATTGGTATGAACAACTGGGTCAAAACTATCTGAATAATCACTAAGCAATGAAATTTCACTAAGTACAGGGAGTTCAAGTTCTTCGGCCATTTCTATCGCAGCACCTTTTCCAAAAATTCCACCAGTCATATTTTCTACTACACCAAAAACTTTTAAATTAAGTTTTTTTATCATATTAATTGACCTTTTAGCGTCAAGAGCAGCTAATTCTTGGGGGGTTGAAACAACTATAAATCCATCAAGATTTAAAGTTTGCATAACTGTTAATGGGGCGTCTGATGTACCTGGGGGTAAATCACATATAAGATAATCTATATCTCCCCAATTAGTTTTAGATATAAATTGGTTTATAGCATTATGAATCATTGGGCCTCGCCAGACTATAGCTTCATCTTCATTCTCTTGAAAAAAGCCCATAGACATAACCGAAACACCATGCTTTGAAGGAGGTATCATTTTACCTTCATTGTCTGCGCCTGGTCTTTCAGAAATCCTTAGTACACGAGTTACATTTGGACAATCAATATCACAATCTAATATTGCTACTTTTCTTCCATGTTTAGCTAAAGTTAGGGCTAGATTTGTCGTTACTGTAGTTTTACCTACTCCGCCTTTACCTGAATACACGCCAATTCTATATTTAATGGAATTTAATGAGTTACTAATTGCTTGCTTTTGCTTAAATTGATCTCTGACTTGAGCAAGACGAGCCTCTTCAGCGGGAGTTAGCTTTCTTGGTTCAGCCATTTAGTCTATTCCTAGAAGCCTTTTACCATCTTCGGTAATCAATTCAGGAGTCCATTGAGGTTCAAAAACTAAATCAACAACAACATCTTCAACTTCTTCAATTTCTGCTATTCGCCACTCTGCTTGTTGAGCAATATAAGGGCCCATTCCACAACCTTGAGCTGTTAAAGTCATTTCAACATGAACTTCATTGTCTTCTACTTCGACGTTATAAATTAACCCTAAATCAACCACATTAACTGGTATTTCAGGATCATAAACATCTTTTAATGCATCTATTATTGAATCTTTATTTAATACTTCCATGGTTATATTATTTTTTAATTTTTTTTGTTGTAGTAATTATTATATATTAATTGGATTCTATAGTTAATATCTCTCTATGTGCAAGATGACTTCTTACCATATCAACATTTTTTATCCACCAATCAGAACCATAGAATTTTTCTTCTTTCTTTTCAATATCATCTAAAGAATTACCATAAGATCTAATCCAAATAAATTGAGATTTTTCTTCATTAACCCATGAAGATTCTACTTTTATATCAGCTTCTATCAAAAGAGGAATTAGCTTTTCATTGAATAGTTTTACCCATTCATCCATCATCCCTTTATTTACAGTATAGATTCTTAAGTGTGCGTACATAGTTTCCCCTTTGCTACTTTATTGTAAATTTTTTCTTAATTCAGATATTTGGTCTCTGATTAAAGCTGCTTTTTCAAATTCTAAAACTTTTGCTGAATTTTTCATCTCTTTTTCTAAATCTTTTATAAGTTTATAAATATTTTTATCTGAAATATTTTCTATTTTAGTTTCTTTTTCTTCATCATAAGAGTTACTTTCTTTAAGTTTCTCTGTAATATCTCTTACTTCCTTAACAATAGTGGTAGGGACTATATTATTCTTGATATTATGTTGTTCTTGAATCTCCCTTCGTCGATTAGTTTCATCTATAGCCGTCTTCATAGATTTTGTAATATTGTCCGCATACATTACAACTCTTCCTTCTTCATGCCTTGCTGCTCTTCCAATCGTTTGAATTAAAGATGTTGACGATCGCAGATAGCCTTCCTTATCAGCATCTAATATTGCAACAAGAGAAACTTCAGGAAGGTCTAGTCCTTCTCTAAGAAGATTTATTCCTACGACAACATCATAAGTGCCCAATCTAAGATCTCTTAATATTTCTATTCTTTCAATAGTATCTATTTCAGAATGTAGGTAGTGAACCTTTATTCCTAACTCTCTCATATATTCAGATAATTCTTCAGACATTTTTTTTGTGAGGGTAGTAACAAGAGTTCTTTGACCATTTTCAACATTTTCTTGAATTCTAGAAATAAGATTGTCTATTTGATTTTTTGTGGGTTCAAGGATTATTTTAGGATCTAATAATCCAGTGGGTCTAATTATTTGCTCAACATGATCTTGTTGGTTTAATTCTTCATATTTCCCTGGAGTAGCTGAAACAAAAATAGTTTGAGGTATACGATTTTCAAATTCATCAAAAGATAAAGGTCTGTTGTCTTTGGCAGAAGGAAGCCTAAAGCCATGTTCAACCAAAGTTCCTTTCCTAGATTGATCTCCTTTATACATTCCATTGATTTGAGGCACTGTTATGTGAGATTCATCGATAAAAATCAGATAGTTATCGTTGAAATAATCTAAAAGAGTCCATGGTGGACTTCCTATTTTTCTTCTACCTAAATGTAGCGAGTAATTTTCTACTCCTGGGCAAGAACCTGTTTCTCTTAACATTTCTAAATCATAGTTTGTTCTTTCTTTGATTCTTTGAGCTTCAAGTAACTTCCCATGATTTTCAAAATGAGAAATTCTTTTTTCTAATTCATCTTGAATATCATAAAGTGCGTCAGAAAGACTTTCTTCAGGAGTAACAAAGTGTTTACTAGGATAGATTGAAACTTCTGTAAGATCTCTTATTTTATTTTTTGTTAATATGTCTACTTCTGAAATTTTATCTATTATATCTCCAAAAAATTCAATCTTTATTGAAAATTCTTCATATGAGGGAATGATTTCCATAGTATCTCCTTTTATAGAGAAAGAGCCTCTATGATTTTCATAGTCATCTCTGTTGAAATACATAGAAATAAGCTTTCGTGATAATTCAGAAGAATCTATTGAATCTCCAATTTTTATTTCTTGTGAAATTGATTTATATTCATGGGGAGATCCTAGTCCATATATGCAAGAAACTGAAGCAACAATAATCGTATCGTTTCTAGTTAATATAGATCTAGTAGAAGCATGTCTGAGCCTATCTATTTCATCGTTTATATCGGATTCTTTCTCTATGTAAGTATCTGTTCTTGGTATATATGCTTCTGGTTGATAATAATCATAATAAGAAACAAAATATTGAACAGAGTTATTTGGAAAAAATTCTTGTAGTTCACTAGCTAATTGAGCTGCCAGAGTTTTATTATGAGCTATAACTAATGTTGGTTTTTGAACCTTTTCTATTATGCCTGCCATAGTAAAGGTTTTACCAGAGCCTGTAACTCCTAATAATGTTTGAAATCTTAGTCCGTCATCTAATCCTTGGACCATTTTTTTTATTGCGTTAGGCTGGTCTCCGGTATGATTGAATGGAGAAATTATTTTGAATGGGATCTGATTTTCCATTTTATTTCTTTTTACAGATGAAAATTATTTCTTCAGAATTATCTGATATCTTTTCTTTATTATATCCTCCAAACATGTTTAATATTTCTATATGAAGCTCATCACAAATGGAAATCACATCTTCAATATAGAGAAAATTATCATAAGATTTAAGTTCAATTACCTCATCAGAATTTATAATTATTTTTTGAAAGTTTGTGTGTAGTTTATTTGTAAAATCTACCTCACTTCTACCAAAAATTTCATGATTAATATTATTTATCTTAGAAGATCCCATTAATTGAAATTCATTCTTAATTTCATAGTTATTAGGGTTATGAAGATCAAACAATAATATTCCATCATCTCTAAGATGCTTTAATCCGGAACATAAAGCATCTTTTTGTTGATTAATGTTACCTACACTCATTAATGCATTTGAAGGATAAATTACTAAGTCAAACTTAGAGTTATGAATTGATTTGTCATCAATTCTTATATCTAATTTTGTCATATCTTCATTTATTAATTTTAGTTTTCCTTTAAGAGGCTGAAGAGGTTCTATTTTTTCTTTACATAAATTTATCATCTCTTCAGAATCGTCAACTCCTGTCCAATTTATTTTATTTTGAAAAAATGATTTAAATATCCTACCTGTACCAATTCCCATTTCTAGAACATCTCTGGTTTGATTATTAATTAATGATTTATATAGAATTAAGTCTTTGGGTTTGATTATTTCATAAACTAAATCATACCAATTTGCCCAATTTTTATAGTTAGTTTTATATTGCGTCATTTTTTAAAATATTTACTAATTACTTTGTTTACTATTTACTTTAATTTCTTTTTAATTAAGATTTTATAATTATAAGTAATATTAAGAAATTTCTAATATCAAAAATGCAATTATCTACAAGACAACAAAGACTAGGAACAGAAACTGCTTTTGAAACTCTTGCAAAAGCTAAAAAGCTAGAGGCACAAGGGAAAGATATTGTTCATCTAGAAATAGGTGAACCTGATTTTGATAGTCCTGATCATGTGATTCAAGCAGCAAAAAAAGCTTTAGACGATGGTTTTACCCATTATGGACCGTCTGCAGGTCAACAAGAGCTTAGAGAAGCAATTGCTATTCACCAGGGAGAATTTAATGGCTATTCTATTTCACCAGAAAGAGTTATAGTTACTCCTGGTGGTAAGCCAGTTATGTTTTTCTCTATTTTAGCCTTAATTGAAAAAGGAGATGAAGTAATATATCCAAACCCTGGTTTCCCTATTTACGAATCTATGATCAATTATGCAGGTGGTACTCCTGTCCCAATGAAATTAGAGGAAAGTAAAAATTTCAATGCAAATATTGATGATCTAAAAAAATTAATAACTAGCAAAACAAAAATGATGATTATTAATAGTCCTAATAATCCATGTGGATCAGTTACTAGTGTAGAAGACTTAGAAGAAATAGCAAAAATAGCTGTTGAAAATGACATTATTGTACTATCAGATGAAATTTACAAAGATATGTACTATGAAGGAGAACATTACTCTATAACTAAATTCGATGGAATGAAAGAAAGAACTATCATTTTGGATGGTTTTTCTAAAAGCTATGCAATGACTGGTTGGAGATTAGGCTATGGCATATTCCCTGAATTTATGATTGAAGATGTTACAAAATTAATGACAAACTCTGTTTCTTGCACATCAGTCTTCAGTCAAATGGCTGCAATAGCAGCTTTAGAGGGACCTAAAGATTTTACTATAAATATGATGGAAAAATTTAAGATAAGAAGAAAAATAGTAGTGGATGGATTAAATTCTATTGATGGAATAAATTGTCGTACTCCATTAGGTGCATTTTATGCATTCCCTAATATTTCTAATACTGGGCTATCAAGTTCAGATTTTGCTGAAATTGCTTTAAACAAATATGGTGTAGCATTACTTTCAGGCACAGCATTTGGAGAATATGGAGATGATTATATTAGAATTTCCTTTGCAAATTCTGAAGAAAATCTTTCAAAATCTATAGATAGATTATCTCAAATGATCAAAGACTTAAAATAAGCTTGAATCTATAAAAATTCCTTTGCCTCTTACTGTTTTTATGAAATCTATATGATTTGTTATAGTATTAGTTTTTTCTCTTAATCTATGGATATGTAATCTCATTGCAGACTTATTGACTCCATCATTATTTGGCCAAAGTATTTTTTCAATATCTTCATAAGGTAATAATTCACCATTTTTACCAATTAAATTTTTTAGGATAAGATATTCTGAGTTTGATAATGAAATCTCACTATTTTCGAATCTAATAGTCTGTAAATTATCATCATATATTATTGGTATGACATTATTTTTGGCAACAATTTCTTCTGGAGCTTTTTTCTCATCAGGGACTTGATTATTTTCTTTAAATAAATTTTGAAATATCTTTGTTATTATATTTGAGTGATTTAGTTTTTTTTCAAGTATTTTACCTTCGTTCTTTTCTGAAAAAAATATATATATGCATCCATATGTTTGAAATCCTTTAATTATAGGTATAGAGATAATTTGCTTATAATCAAACTCATCAAACCATCCAGGAAATATTTTATTTTGATCGTAATCTAAAACTTTTGATGTTCCTTCAATACCTGTAATAATCGCTAATGTTTTATCTTCATCATATTCAGGAGAAAAATTACTTATATCAATCGAACTGCTACTAGAAAAATTTGTAACCTGAAATGAACCATTTTGAGTATTCATTTCAGATAATATAACTGTATTACTATCACTAGCAATTCTAATTGAATTACATAAATTTTGACGCGGATCATTATTGTTTTCAAATAATAAATTTATTGAATCAAGAACTCTTTGATTTTCAATTTGAATTAAGTTCTTTTTTTCAAGATTAAAAATTATAGATTTGTAATTCTTGTTATTTTTTCTTATTCTTGCGTTAAAAAAAATAATTAAAAATAATATTGTTGATGCGAACAAATAAATTAAAATATTCTCTATAGTCATTAAATCTCTTATAGTTTTTTATTCATTCTATTAAAAATCTAATGCAAGCACCAACTAAGACTTAATGTCTCTTTTATTAAAAATATAGAGTCCAAATAAATAACAGGAAAAAGTAATAGACAGCATTACAATTAAATGAATAAAGTCAAAACCATTTAGAATTACACCATTATCATTATAGTAGTAGTGTAATGATAAGTATTTTAAGTATCCTAAAGAGCTAACTGTTTTATAAACTGAATCAAATACATAACCTATTATCGCAATTCCTCCACCTATTCCTGCTGATTGAGAAACTTTCGCAAATATAGCACCTGAAAAAAATGTTATTGAACCAACCGTTGTACCGTATATAAATAAACATAATCCAGAATAAAAAATATTAGAAAAATTTAGGTTTATATCATATATAAAATTTGATATGAAAAGAGTTAATGAAAATATAAAAGCTAAAGAAAGTATTAATATAGTTAAAGATAGGTATTTTTCAGTGTAATATCTACTTCTTGAGATTGATAACGCTAAGAATTGATCTATAGTTTTATTTTCTTCTTCTGATGCAAGAATTGTAGCCCCTATTGTAATGGCAAAAGCTCCCATAATTAATGGACCTATAAGGTGCATAAATTCTCCATTTAGAAACCCAGCGGTAGACAAATCATCTCCAAAACCTGCAATTGTTTTTAATGAGTCAGGGAAAAGATCTAAAACTTGAGAAAAAGTATCTGCCATTAGTGTCCAAACATACAACAAAAAAATAACATAAAAAATAGAAGCTAAACTAAAAGAAAGTAATTTTCTTTTGTTTCTAGATAATGAATTAAGTAAAACGTTCAACTTAAAAATACTCCAAAAGTGTTTGGCTTAGATTAGATGATTCAGTTTCTAATTCAAGTATTTCAAATTCTGATATAAATTTTATAAATTCATTTATATCTCCTGAGACGAAAAAAGTTATTTGATCATCATTTACTTCAAAGTTATTTATAGCTTTGATGCTACTTATTCTTTTTTCATCAGGTGGATTTGAAAATTTCACAGAAATCTTTTTAATTGTTTGTTTTATCAAATCTTCTTTACTTTGCGATGATATTACTTTGCCTTCTTTAATTATCGTTACATAATCACAGCAATTAGAAATTTCTAAAAGATCGTGAGAAGAAAGTAAGATAGTTTTACCAGCTTTCTTTTCAGAAAATATTAATTCTCTGAACACTCTTTGGTAATTTGGATCTAAACCACTTGTTGGTTCATCTAGGATAAGTATATCGCTGTTTCTCATAAATGCTTGGACAATACCTACTTTTTGTTTATTTCCTTTAGATAATTCTTTGATTTTTTTATTTAAATCTAGTTTGAATAATTCGGATAATTCCAAATATCTATCAGACTTATTATTTTCTAATTTTAAAATATATTTGAAATATTCCATAGGTTTAATATTTTCATACGGTCTAAAATCTCCGGCCAGATAAGATGTATTTCTTCTTATTTTATGATTTTTTTTAGAAATTTTTTCTTGATTAATGTACATTTCACCATAATCAGAATAACTAAGACCCAGTAGGCATCTCATTGTTGTAGTTTTACCGGCACCATTCTCACCTAGTAATCCATGAATAGTCCCTTTTTCTACTGAAAAATTGATTTTGTTGATAGCCAAAAAATTTCCATAAGATTTAGATAAATTTTTAACTACTACTGTATTTACAGCACTCATCTTTTTCTATTTCTCAGCGTAAGAACTTAATGCTTCTTCATTAAAATCAGCATTAGTAAAAACTTTTTGTACATCATCTAGATCCTCTAGATCATCAAGAAGTTTTAATGTCTGGCTTGATTGATTTTTATCTAGAGAAACAGTAGAGTTTGGAACGAGAGCTAGTTCAGCTTTTTCAACAGTAACAGATTGATTTTCTGATATTTGTTTTTGTATATTTGAAAGATCTGAAAAAGCGCATGTTATTTCAACAGTATTATCAAAAACATCAAAATCTTCAGCGCCTTGATCTATACTTTCTAATGCAATCATTTCTGGGTCACCTTCAGAAATATTTAGAACTATTTGACCTTTTTGTTCAAAATTCCAAGAAACAGCACCTGTTGTTGCAAAAGTTCCACCGGCTCTAGTAATAGTAGACCTTACCGTTGCAGCAGACCTGTTTTTATTATCAGTTAAGGTTTGGATTATTATTCCTATGCCTCCAGGTCCTATTCCTTCATATGTTATTTCTTCAAAATTGTCTCCACCTGCACCCCCACCTGAGCCTTTAGCAACGGCTCTTTCTATATTGTCTTTGGGCATATTTTGAGATTTAGCATTATCTATAGCTAATCTGAGTCTAAAGTTTAATTCAGGATCTGAGTCTCCAGATTTAGCAGCAACAGTAATTTCTCTTGAGAGTTTTGTAAATAAAACACCTTTTTTGGCATCTGCAATACCCTTTTTATGTTTTATAGTACTCCATTTTGAATGACCGGACATATTAGGTTATTTCTAAGATATATTTATTATTATTTTTAGTTGATGCTAACTTTAGAACATTTCTAATGGATTTAGCGATTTTTCCATTTTTCCCAATAATTTTTCCCTTATCAGTTTCGTCTACAGTTAGTTTTAGGATAGTTTTATTATCTTCCTCAACTGTTTCTATATCAATTTTATCTGCATTTTCTACTAAACAACTAGCAATATATTTTACTAGCTCTTCAGGATTACTTGGATCATTACTTTTTGCCATTTGCAACTCCCTTAACATCTATTCCTTTAGTCCTTAGCAAACTGCTAACTGAATCAGATGGTTGTGCTCCATTACCTATCCATTTAGATATTTTTTCTTCGTCAATTGAAATTTCTGGAGGGTCTTGATGAGGGTCATATGTTCCAATCAGATCTAAATATTTACCGTTTCGAGGTGCTCTTTGATCAGCAACAACTATTCTATAAAAAGGTTTACCTTTACTACCCATTCTTCGTAATCTTATTCTTACCATTATCTACCTTATGTTTTTTTGTACTTTTGAATTTTACTCTACTATTTTATCATTTATCCACACTGTTCCGTCCTGAAAAAATTCTTTTTTCCAGATAGGTACCGATTTCTTTAATTCATCTACAAAAAATTCGGCAGCTTCAAAAGATTCTTTTCGATGAGATGAAGTGACGATTAGGACCATACTTATTTCTGAAGGATATACTGTTCCCAATCTATGTATAATTCTTAGTGAACTAATATTCCATTTAGATTTTATAGTATCTATTATTTTATAAATTTCTTTACTTGCCATGTCAGAATATGACTCGTAGAATAATTTATCAACTTCTCTGCCTAAATTATGATCTCTAGTAATTCCCAAAAAAATAACTTCAGAGCCATCTTTTGATGAAAATTTATCTTCAATAAAATCATTAAGATTTATTTTTTCTTTTGTTATTTCAACATTGAAATTAGAATTTTTGTCGTAATCAATGGATCCACCAGATACTGGAGGAATTATTGCGAGCTCATCATTATCATCAAGAATTGTGTCCATTGAACAATACTCTAAATTTTTAGCATATAAATAATTATTTCTATTAATGATGTTTACCCCAAAGTCTTTAGAAATTATTTTGACAACATCTATAACTTTTTTTGGATTTTCAAGTGATATTGATAGACTTTGATGACCTATATCTTCTTTTAATTTTGCAAAGAATTTAATTTTTATTTTTATCATTTTAGTAATAAATATTTTGATACACTTATTAGTATAATTTAGTTTAATATAAATAGCTTAATTATTACTAGGGGAGATCGCATAGAGGCCTAGTGCACCCGCCTGCTAAGTGGGAGGGGTTTTACCCCACGCGGGTTCGAATCCCGCTCTCCCCGCCATATAAATATGATAACTGAAGAAAAAAAATTAGATTCTTTTCACATTTGGACAGTCGGATGCCAAATGAATGTAGCTGATTCTCAGAGAGTAGATGTTGGTCTAAAAAGACTTGGTCTTGATGAAGAGAAAAATATAGAAGATGCAGGGATTGTTGTACTAAACACTTGCGTAGTACGTCAGTCAGCAGAAGATACTGCTACTGGCCTATTAGGAAAACTAAGTAAACAAAAAAAGAAAAATAATACTTTCATTTGTGTTACTGGATGTATGGTTGAATCAACAATAAAAGAACTAGAACAAAGATTTCCTCATGTGGATCTTTGGGCAAAACCTCAAGATACATCATTAATAATAGAAAATATTGCAGACTATTTAGACTTATCTTCAGATGGATGTTTGGAAAACTTAATTCCTGAAAAATCTAAATTTGCTGAATTTGTTCCAATTGTTCAAGGGTGTGATAAATTTTGTACATTTTGTGTAATCCCTTACAGGCGAGGAAGAGAAACAAGTAAACCCTTGAATGTTGTTGTCAATGAAGTTCAAAGCCTCTCACAAAATGGAACTCTTGAGGTTACATTACTAGGGCAAAATGTTGATTCATATGGACATGATTTACTTCCGAAGAAAGATCTTTCAGACTTAATGTATTCAATCAGTGAGTTAGATAATATCTTGAGAATAAGATTTCTAACATCTCACCCTAATGATATGTCGAGAAAGCTAATAGAAACAATCAGAGATTTGCCAAAAGTCTGTAAGTCAATAAATCTTCCTTTTCAAGCAGGATCAAATAGAATATTAGCAAATATGAGAAGAGGTTATACAAGGGATCAATATCTTAAGAAGATAGAAGAAATAAAATCAATAGTACCAGATGCAACACTAACTACAGACTTAATTGTTGGGTTTCCTGGAGAAACAGAAAAAGATTTTGAAGATTCTTTAGAAATATTAAATCTAGTCAAATTTGATAAAGTTCATGTTGCTGCATATTCTGAAAGAAAAGGTACATATGCATTTAGAAAAATTGACGACAATTTGACACAGCAAGAAAAAAGAAGAAGATTGAATGTTGTAAATGACCTTCAAGATAAAATTCAGTTTGAATTGAATAGTAAATATTTAGGATCAGAACAAGATGTTTTAGTTGAGGGTTATATAAGAAATAAACTCTATGGCAGAACAGAGGGTGATAAGCTTGTTTACATAGAAAATGCTAACGATTCAGTTATTGGTAAAATACAAAAAACCAAAATAATTGAAATATCGTCATATTCTCTTATAGGAGCAAAAGTTTAAAAAATTATATAAAATTAACTTAGGTGTTTGATTTTATATGAAATGTATATACAATTGATTATTAAATTTTTTTCTATAGTTGTATAGAAAAATAATAAAATGGTAATAAAATATCAAAACAAAATAAATATTCCTATAACCGAGCTAGAGCAGTCGGCGTTTTGTCAGGATGGATCTAATTTTAGAACTAAAACTTTAGAAGAAGAGTTCAATTCGGGCGTTAGATGGCAAAAAATACCTACTAGATATCTCAAGCTTTCACCTGATGAAATTAGGGAATCAATAAAGAAATTGAAAGATGCTATGGGTAGTAAAGTTACTATTCTTGGGCATCACTATCAAAGAGAAGATGTTATTGAATTTTCTGATTTACAGGGTGATTCTTTTTTATTGTCAAAACTAGCAGCTGAGAAAAATGATTCAGAAATCATAATATTTTGTGGTGTGCATTTTATGGCTGAAACTGCAGAAATTTTATCTGCGAATAATCAAAAAGTGATTTTACCAAACATGGCAGCTGGTTGTTCTATGGCTGATATGGCTGCAACTGAAGATGTTAAGAGAAGTTGGAAGCAAATAAATGAAACATTATCATCAACCAATGACAAAAAACCAGTTATACCAGTAACTTATATGAATAGTACTGCTTCAATTAAAGCACTTTGTGGTGAAAATAATGGGATTGTGTGCACCTCATCAAATGCTGATAAAGCTTTTGAGTGGGCATTTGAAAGAGGAGAAAGAATATTATTTGTTCCTGATCAACATCTTGGAAGAAACACAGGATTAGATTATGGGATTAAAGAATCTGAAATGGTAATTTGGGACCCTTATAAAAAGAATGGTGGATTATCAGATGAAGAGCTTATAAAATCTAAACTTATCTTATGGAAAGGGCATTGCTCTGTACATACAAGGTTTTCTGTTGACCAAATAAATTCTGCTAGAAAAAAATATCCAGATGTTAATATACTTGTTCATCCCGAATGTACCAATGAAGTAGTTTCAAAAGCAGACTATGTTGGATCAACTGAGTATATAAAAAATATGGTTCATAATGCTCCAAGCGGAAGCAATTGGGCCATAGGTACAGAAATAAACCTTGTAAAGAGACTAGCTCACACATACACGGATAAGAATGTTTTTTGTTTGGACGATATGATTTGTCCATGTTCAACTATGTATCGTGTTCATCCTGCTTACTTACTTTGGGTAATGGAAGGATTAGTAGCAGGTTATGTAATTAACCAGATAAAAGTTGATGATAAAACTCAAGAATTCTCTAAGCTAAGTCTTCAGAGAATGCTTGATCTACCGAGTTAAGAAGGTTGTAGATATAAATACGATAATCCCAGATCTGGATAGAATAATCGGAATTGCTATTAATGAAGACTTATCTTTGGGGGATATAACAACTCAATCTTTAAACTTGAAATCTGAAAATATAAAGTGCTTAATTATTTCAAAAGACTCAGGCATATTATGTGGAAACTTTGTTGCTAAAGAAGTTTTTAAAAAAATTGATAATACAATTAAATATGAAGAAAAATTGCAGGATGGCGACTGCTTGCAAGAGGGTTCTATTATTTCAGAAATTTATGGGAATAAAAATTCAATATTGTCAGCTGAAAGAATAGCTCTTAATTTTATGCAAAGAATGTCAGGAGTTGCCACATTGACAAATGAGTATGTAACTCTTGTGGATACTATATCTATAAGTGATACTAGGAAAACTATACCAGGTTGGAGAAATCTAGATAAATATTCTGTAAAATGTGGTGGTGGATTTAACCATAGAAGAAATTTAGGTGACGGCGTTCTAATTAAAGATAATCATATTGAGGCTGCAAGAAAGCAAAATATATCAATTAAGGATTTAATTGATATATCAAGAAAAAATTCTCCTCATACTATAAAAATTGAAATAGAAGTTGATAACTTTGATTTGCTTGATGAAGTGATTGAATCAGATGCAGATATTATTATGCTAGACAATATGACTGATGAACAAATTATTAAGAGCATAAATAGAATCAAAGGGAAAAAACTTGTAGAAGTGTCAGGAAATGTTGATAAAAATAGACTAGTAAATTTAAACAAAATTTCTGGAATAGACATTATATCTGTAGGTAAGCTGACCCATTCTGCAAAGGCACTAGATATATCTCTAAATTTTACCTAGAATCCATAGAAATTGTAACCGGACCATCATTATTAATATTTACTAACATCTTTGCACCAAATATACCTGTTTTAACATTTATTTCTGTTTGTGTCTTAATTAGCGATATAAATTCATCATAAATTTTTTTTGCAACATCAGATTTAGCAGATTCTATAAAACTAGGCCTTCTACCTTTTTTTGTATCAGCATATAGAGTGAACTGAGAAATTATAAGAATTTCTTTGTTAGTATCTAATAAGGATAATTCGAAATTATCTGAATTTTCATCACCAAAAATCCTTAAATTTAAAATTTTATTAATTAAATAATTTGAGTCATCCACCGAATCATTGTGTGTAATTCCTAATAAAACTACTAAACCAGATCCGATCTCAGATATAATTTTATCCTCAACTTGAACAGAAGCAGAAGTTACTCTTTGAATAAGAGATCTCAACTTGATTTTTTATTACTTTTATTTTGTTTAGGAGTTGATTCTTTTTTTGAAGATTCTTTGGTTTGAGAATTATTATTTTCAGTTTTTTTGCTTGTTTTGCTTTTTGGTGTGGACTTATAATCTGTAGAATAAAATCCACTACCTTTATAAATAACACTGGGAGTACCTGTCCAAATTCTAGACAAATGAGGATTATCTTCTTTGAATTTATCTACCTCACTGAAAGATAATAAATATTCTTCAATTTCTCCTGTTTTCGTATTTTTAAATTCGTAAGTTGGCATTATTTATAAATTAAATATCTGTACTAAAACCTTTATTATATCTTAAAAATAGATCATCACTTTCAAAGAAAATATTTTCAAATTTTATATTTTCTTTACTAACTAATCCAATTTTCTCCCAATCTACATTTGAAAGACTTTCTTTTATTAGTTTTTCATTTTTTGGATCAAAAGAGAAAATTATCCTTGATTGATCTTCTCCAAATAAAGCTCCAGCCCAATTATTTGGAATAGCTTTATCAATATTTACTCCTAAATTATTTTTTTCACAAGATTTAATTAAACCCATTATTAATCCGCCAAGAGAAATATCTGTTGCAGAGTTAATAAGATTATTTTTAATTAGATTTCTTATA
This sequence comes from SAR202 cluster bacterium, assembly GCA_008373205.1. GTDB lineage: Bacteria > Chloroflexota > Dehalococcoidia > Lucifugimonadales > Lucifugimonadaceae > TMED-70. The sequence continues at coordinate 20,453 of RQOS01000036.1, read as the reverse complement.
TTTTTTTGAATTTTTTCTTCAAAATCTAAATTTATATTTATTTCTCCTGATATTGTTTTATCAAAAAAAGATTGAAATTCACTTCCTGACAATCCATTCTCTGTTCCCCAAAGTGATTTTCCTATTACTCCTATATAGTCTCCTTCATTCATAAAATTTTTATTTATAATCTTTGTCTTATTGTTCATAATGCCCATAGCTCCGATTATTGGCGTAGGATTTATAGATGAATTATGTCCCTCATTAAATAAGCTAGCATTTCCGCTAATTATTGGAATTTCAAAAACTTTGCATGCTTTGTTAAAACCCTTAAATGTTTCAATAAGTTCATGAGCACCTTTTGGTTTAGTAGGGTCACCAAAATTCAATCCATCAGTCAAAGATATTGGCTCTCCTCCTAACACAGAAATATTTCTACATGCTTCAGCAATATTTATTTGAGCTCCTACATCAGGATTTATTAATGAAAATCTTGAATTACCATCACATGAAAATATAAGGTATTTATCTGTTCCTTTTATTCTTATTACAGCGGCATCTGAACCTGGTTCTACAACTGTATTAGTCTGAACATGATGATCATATTTTCTATATATACTTTCTTTACTAATTAAGTTATTTGAGCCCAAAATTTCAAATAAATATTTATTGATTATTTTTTTGTCAAAGTTTTTATATTCTTCTTTTATTTTAATTTTATTTTTTTTATTTTTATAACCTTTCGATAATAGAGATAAATCATATTCTGGTGGTGAAGTTAAGGCTTCAATTGATGTTTGAGAAATAATTTTTTCACCATCAAAAATTTGAACTTCATTACCTTCAATAAACTCTCCAATAATTGAACACTTGAGATCCCATTTTTCTAAAATATCAAAAATTCTTTGATGTTGATTTTTCTTTACTGCTATAAGCATTCTTTCTTGAGATTCAGAGAGCATTATTTCATATGGAGTCATAGAATCTTCTTTAACTGGAACTTTGGAAACATCAATCTTTAGTCCTAATTCTGATCTTTCAGCCATTTCAATTGCAGCACTAGTAATACCTGCAGCACCACAATCTTGCATTCCAACAAGTTCATTAAAATTAGAAATTTCTAAACACGCTTCAATAAGTAATTTTTCTAAAAATGGATTACCTACTTGTACAGCAGATCTAAGTTCAATTGTCTCTTCAAAGTTTTGAGATGCTAAACCTGATGCACCATGAATTCCATCTCTTCCCGTTTCAGCTCCAATAATTATTAATAAATCTCCGGGTCTATCTGCTTTTGCACTTAATATTTTGTCAGCATCTACTAGTCCAACACACATTGCATTAACTAAAGGATTACTTTCATAGGATTCATCAAAAAAGCATTCCCCTCCAATATTAGGAATTCCAAGACAATTTCCATATCCAGAAATTCCTTCAATAACTCCCTTGGCAATTTGTACGTTTCTATCAGATTCTAAATTACTAAACCTTAGTGAATTCAAAAGAGCTATAGGTCTTGCTCCCATGGCAAAAATATCTCTTACAATACCTCCAACACCTGTAGCAGCTCCTTCATATGGCTCTACAGCTGAAGGATGATTGTGAGATTCTATTTTCATAACTATTGCTTTATTTGAACCGATATTTACAGCACCTGCATTTTCTGCTCCTGCTTCAGTTAGGGTAAATTCAGAAGTAGATTTTATAGATCTTAATAATTTTTTTGTATGCTTATATCCACAATGTTCACTCCATAAAGCTCCAAAAAGTCCTAATTCTAAATCATTTGGTTCACGGTCGAGTTTATCTAGTATAAGATTATATTCTGATCTAGAAAGTGCTAATTCTTTTAAAGTTTCTTCTTTAACCATTTTTTACCATTGAACTAATAATTGAAGAAAATATACCTAACCCATCGTCACTTCCAATGATTTTTTCACAAGCCTTTTCTGGATGCGGCATCATACCTAAAATATTTCCCGCATCATTTATAATTCCTGCTATATTATTTATTGAGCCATTGGGATTATATTGTTCTGAAATATCACCTGATCTTGAAGAATATCTGAATATAACTCTATTTTCTTCTTCTAGTTTATTTATAGTGTTTTTGTCAGCTTGATAATTACCCTCACCATGAGAAATTGGAATCTTAATAATTTGATCTTTTTTATATAAATTTGTAAATTTTGAATTATTGTTAACTTTAAGATTGGAATTTTTACAAACAAATGACAAGGTCTTATTTCTTATCAAAATTCCAGGTAATAAATTTGATTCGCATAATATTTGGAACCCATTACAGATACCTAGTACAGGACCACCAGAGTTAGCAAATTCTTTTATTTTTTCCATAATAGGTGAAAAGCTAGCAATAGCTCCTGTTCTTAGATAATCCCCGTAAGAAAAACCACCAGGTAAAATAATAAAATCTACATTGTTAAGATTTTGATCTTTATGCCAAATATACTCAGAGGTTATTCCCAATACGTCTTGAGTAGCGTAATGAGTATCAGTTTCACTCCATGTTCCTGGAAATACAGCTATACCTATTTTCAATTGATTAAGTAATGAATTTTAATTTAAAACAAGTATATGATATTTAAATTTTTAAGAAGTTCTATGACTTTTATTGATTTTTTAAAGTAGTACGGTAACTTTTTCTTTTTTTATTAGATATTTTTTTCTTTCTAATGGATGTAGGTGACTCAAAATTTTGTCTTCTTCTTGCCTCAGAAACAATAGATTCTTGTTGTACTTTTTTTGAAAACCTTCTTAGTAAAGCTTCAAAGCTTTCGTCATCTTTTATTCTAACTTCTACCATATATCTCCGTGTAAATTTTCTTAGTATTACCTATTTTATTCTAAATAAATATTTTATGTGTTTTATTCGAGAATATTTATCGCATTATTAAGTCTTTTAATAGAACTTTCAGTTCCAATAGCCTTCATTGTATCAAACAAAGGAGGAGATTCTCTTCTACCAGTCAAAGCAATTCTAATTGGAAAAAATAATTGCCCAGCTTTTAATCCTAATTCTTCTGCCAATGCTCTAAATTCTATTTCTAAGTTTTCTGGTTCAAATAATTTTGTTTTCTCTATAAGTTCGATTGATCTCTTTAGTCCAATTATTATTTCACTTTTTTCGGTTTTCTTAGGTACTAATTTATCCTTATCAATCTCAAAATTTTCATAAAAGAAATATTCAACTAAATTTGATGACTCATCTAAAGTCTTAAGTCGTTCTTTTATCAAAGGAGTAATTTCATAGATTTTAGATTTTAAAGTATTACTATCAACTTTTTCAGAAATTAATCCTCCCTCTGATAAATCTTTGTTGACCTCATCTAATATTTGTTCTGATAGATATTCATCATCAAGGTTTCTTATATAAGATCCATTCATCCATTCTAATTTTTCAGGATCAAAAACTGCTGGATGTCCAAGAATTCTATTAATAGTAAATTTGCTTAATATTTCATCTAGTGTCATTATTTCTGTATTATCACCAGGTGACCAACCCAGTAAAGCTAAAAAATTAAGCAAGGCTTCAGGCAAATAGCCTCTTGCTTTATATTCCAGAGCAGATTCGGCTCCATGTCTTTTTGATAGCTTGGCTTTATCTTTACCTAATATTAATGGAACATGCACATATTTCGGTAACTCCCATTTCAATGCATCGTGTATTAGCACATGCCTAGGTGTACTTGAGATCCATTCTTCACCTCTTATTACATGAGTTACATCCATAAGCTTATCATCTATAACATGAGCTAAGTGATAGGTTGGCATTCCATCAGATTTTAATATTACAAAATCATCGATTTCTTTTAGATTAAACTCAACTTTACCTCTTATTTCGTCCTGAAAGGGTTTAGCACCAGAGTCAGGAACTTTGAATCTAACAACAATTGGAGTTTCTTCATTATTATTTTCTTCATAATCTGAATGAGAAATCTCTTTATAGCGGCCTCTATTATCGTATCGAGGTGGTTTCTTTTCTCTTATTTGCTGCTTTCTTAGTTCATCCAGTTCTTCAGGAGTTGTATCATCATAATAAGCCCATCCTGAATCTATAAGCTTATTTGCTATTTCTCTGTATATATCTTTTCTTTTTGACTGATAGATTGGTCCTTCGTCCCAATCTATTCCTAGCCATGAAAGACTAGATAAAATTGAGGTTTCTGAATTTTCGTCATATCTGCTTCTATCTGTATCTTCAATTCTTAATATAAATTTTCCATTATTTGCTCTTGCAAATAGCCAATTAAAAATAGCAGTTCTAACTCCACCAATATGTAAATTTCCTGTAGGGCTAGGAGCAAAACGAACAATAACTTTCTCTTTATTTGTCATGATTATATTTCTTTCAAAAAATTATTTAGATCCTCTGGTAATTTGCTTTCAAAATACATTTCTTCATTTTTTACAGGATGTTTAAATTTTATACTTGAACTATGAAGAAATGGTCTGTCTAAAAAACTATTATTATTACCATATACATCATCGCCAACAATAGGGTTTCCCATTTCTAACATATGAACTCTTATTTGGTGAGTTCTTCCAGTAAATAATTTTACCTCAAGCAAAGTATACTTAGTAAAATTTTTTAATGTCGTATACATTGTTTTTGAATATTTCCCTTTTGGAGAAACTTTTCTTTTTAAAGGGTTATTAGGATCTCTTAGTATTGGTGCTTCTATAATTGCCTTTGAGCTTTTTGGTTTACCTACAATTAAAGCTGTATAATTTCTTGAAATCTTTCTATCTTTTATCATATTTTTTAATACTTCATATGACTTTTGGCTTCTAGAAAAAATCATTAATCCTGAAGTGCCTTTATCTAATCTATGTACTACACCTGGTCTTTCAATGTCTCCAATATTTTTTATTTCTGGGTAGTCTCTAATTAATGCTCCATTAATAGTTCCTAAATGATTATTATTAATGCCATGGGTTATAGTATTTTTTTGCTTATTCAAAACAATGATATCTTCATCTATATACTCATAATTTAGGATCAAATCGTTATTTTTTTCTATATTATCTCTAGTATCAATAATTATTGTGTTGTCTATGTCAATGATTTGGGATTTCTTTATTGCGGGGCTTCCATCAACTAAACAGTTTTTTTGTTCTATAATTTTATTTATTTGTTCTCGAGATAGATCTGAATTATCAGATATATATTTATCTAATCTAACTTTTCTGTTTGCAATAAGCCTAATTTTCATCTTTTTTTCTACTTAAAATTAATGTATCAACTATATAAATTGTTATTGCGATTGAAATTGAGGAATCAGCGATATTAAATATTGGCCAAGAACCAACATCTATAAAATCATTGACATAACCAAATCTAATTCTGTCTAGGATGTTCCCTAAAGCTCCAGCTACAACTAGAGATATGAAAAGTCTCATAAAAATTTTTGGTTTTTCTATAAAAATAAAATAAATAGTAAAAAATACAGCAACAAAAATTGATAGATATAAAAGAATATCTCCATATGATCTAAATAAGCTAAAGGCAGTTCCTGTATTTCTAGCGTATGTAATTCTTATAAAGGCACTTTCTGGAATTGATTCACCAAGATACATATTTGAATAAACAAGATATTTAGTAATTTGATCAAATATAAAAACTGAAGGAAATGTTATCCAAAATAATTTATCTTTAAACAGCCATGAATTAATAAATTTTTTTCTTATTGAGTTATAATTTTGCATATATATATTATAAATTAATTTTTGGAGTAATAAGTGGAAATAGATCTAAGGTCAGATACAGTAACTAAACCTTCTCCCGAAATGCGAAAAGCTATGGCCAACGCTGAAGTAGGCGATGATGTTTACAAGGGTGATCCAACTGTAAATAAATTAGAAGAAAAAGCTGCAGAATTGTTTGGAAAAGAGGATGCAATTTTTGTTTCTTCGGGAACTCAAGGAAACTTAGTTTCAGTATTATCTCAAGCTAATAGAGGTGATGAAATTTTATTAGGAGATATATGCCATATTTTTGGATCTGAAGCTGGTGGAGTTTCAGTTTTGGGCGGTGTAGTCATGTATCCACTAAAAACTAATCCAGATGGTACTATCGATGAAGAAAGAATTACGGAAGCAGTAAAGCCTGATGACTATCATAAACCTAGCACTAAACTTTTTGCATTTGAGAATACACATGGAGGAGTAAGTGGAATGCCTATTTCTAAAGAATCCTCAGATAAAATGGCATTAGCTGCTAAAAAAGCTGGTCTAAGGGTTCACATGGATGGAGCAAGAATATTTAATGCTTCTGTAGCTTTGAATACATCCGTTAAGGATCTAACTGAGCATGTTGATTCAGCAACATTTTGTCTTTCTAAAGGACTGTCTTGCCCTGTAGGAAGTATTATAGTTGGAGAGAAAGATCAAATTGCTGAGGCAAGAAGGATAAGAAAATTATTGGGATCTGCAATGAGACAAGTGGGTGTATTAGCTGCATGTGGAATAATTGCATTGGATAATATGATTGATAGACTAGCTGATGATCATGAAAATGCAAAAAAACTAGCGATAGGTTTATCTGAAATTTCTAAAGTTGAAATTAATCCAGATAATATTCATACTAATCTTGTAAAATTTAAAGTTCCAGAAAATAAAGGATTTGAGGTCTCAGATAAACTTAAAGATTTTGGAATTTTAATAAATGGATCATATACAGAGTTAAGAATGGTACCTCATTATGGAATTGAGAGTGAGCATATAGACACTACTATTTCTTCAATGTCTAAGGTAATGAATTCAATTTAGCTTGAATTCCAAAGTTTTTCAAATCTTTCTTTGAGATTTTTTTCAATTCCTTTTTCTTTAGGATGATAAAAAGTTCTATTATTTATCTTTTGTGGGAAATTATCTTTTTTTATGAAAGCATCTTTAGAATTATGATCATACGTATAACCTTCACCAACACCTGATTTTTTATCAAAATCAGTAACAGCATTAATCAAGTGGTTAGGAACTTGAGTTATTGGATTTTCAGTAACTTCATCATAAGCTTCATTTATAGCTATGTAAGATGAATTACTTTTTTCAGATAATGAAAGATATATTGTTGCATTTGCAAGGGTTATCCTTCCTTCAGGCATTCCTATTTTACTCAAAGAATCATATGTTGTATTAGCTATAATCATTGCATTTGGATTTGCTAATCCAATATCTTCAGATGCACTGATTATTAGTCTTCTTGCTATAAATAATGGATCTTCACCATTTTTTAACATCCTTGCTAAGTAATAAATTGCTGCATTAGGATCTGATCCTCTAATAGATTTGATGAATGCAGAAATATTATTGTAATGATTATCGCTTTTTTTATCGTAAACAGAATTATTTTCAAGTAATTCATTGACTTTTTCAACTGAGATTATTTTTTTCTTATTTTTTTCTTTTGTAGAAAGAATAGATAGCTCTAGGGTATCTATTAATTTTCTAGCATCTCCATTGGATCCTATTATTAATCTTTCAATACTTTCTTTTTTGATATCGATATTTTCATAATTAAAATATTCTTTTTTATTTTTAAGGATTCTTTCAACTAAATTATTTAAACTTTCTTTAGTGTGTTCCTCAAACTTAAAAACCTTAATACGAGATAATAAAGGATTAATAATTGAGAAACCGGGATTTTCTGTAGTAGCACCAATAAGAATTATTATACCTTCTTCAACTAATGGTAATAATGAATCTTGCTGACTTTTAGAGAACCTATGAATTTCATCTAAAAATAAGATTGTTTTATTATTATTTACAGTCCTATTATTAATTATTTCTTCTGAAATCTTCCTAATATCTGATAATCCTGATGAAACTGCAGATAATGATTTAAAATTCATTTCTACTTGTTCAGAAATCAATTTAGCAAGAGTGGTTTTACCAGAACCTGGAGGACCCCATAGAATCATTGAAGGAATAGTTTTATTTTCAATAAGATTTCTTAAGATTTTTCCTTTCCCTAAAATATGATTTTGACCAACAAATTCATCATAATTCTTAGGCCTCATTCTTGAAGATAAAGGTGAATCTGAGAGTAATTCTTTTCTTATATTATGCTCAAATAAAGTCATTTACTTAAAGTATTTGTTTATGTTGCTAATTAAGTAATTATCATATTCTTCAAAAATAGTCCTTAAATCTAGCAAAAACTCATCATTTTCAATTCTCCCTACTATTGGATTGCTAAGGTTTAGTAAATAGTTTTCTAAATCTGAAATTTTATGTGTTTTGCCTATACTTATACCGACACTATCTATAAATGTATCAGGGAAAGTCCCCCCTCCAATTGTAGACTTAATATCTTCCCTGATCCTAAATGTGTTTTTAGGGATTTTATGAATAATATCATTAGCTCTTTTTTTCAATGAATCTTTAGATAAATTAATTAAATTCCAAACAGGTATAGTTTCTTGATAATCATTCTTTAGATAATTTATAAGAGTATCGTTTAAGATACTCAAATTTAATTTATCAATTCTTGCAGCTCTTGATAAAGGAGATGAATTGATTTTTTCAATTAATTTTTTCTTACCCAACACTATTCCTGACTGAGGACCTCCAAGTAATTTATCTGAAGAAAATAATGTAATATCAGCACCATTGTTCACACTATCAACAACAGTAGGTTCATAGGGGAGGTCGAATTTCTCGGTATTTACTAATGTTCCTGAACCTAAATCATGAATTAGGGGTATATTTTTTTCTTTAGAAAGTTCACTTAATTCTTTTATAGAAATTTCGTTAGTAAAACCTTTGATTTTATAGTTTGATTTATGAACTTTTAAAAAACCAACTGTATTTTTTGTTATATTTTCTTCATAATCCTTAACATAAGTTTTATTAGTGGTTCCTATATCTACTATTTTTAAACCGGATAATTTAATTATTTCTGGTATCCTAAATCCACCTCCAATTTCAATAGATTCTGACCTAGAAACTAATATTTCTTTTCCCTTACCTAAACTTGCTAAAGTAACAATTAATGCCAAAGCATTATTATTAAATACAGCAGCTTTTTCAGCTCCAGTAATTAAGTTTAGTAACTTTGATATATTGTCTAATCTTGAGTTTCTAGTTTTGGTTGTTATATTCATCTCTAGATCGCTATAATTACTTATTACTTCATAAATATTCTTTGAAATACCTTTAGACAATGGGGCTCTTCCTAAATTTGTATGTAAAATCACACCGGAACCATTGATGATTTTTCTTAAATACGAATTACTGAGTGAGTCAATTCTTAATAATATATTTGATTCAATTTCAGCTTTAGAAATACTTACTGAATCATCATTTTTTAGAATTTTTCTTACTAAATCTAGCTCTTTATTAATTATATTTTTTAGTAGATCTCTTCTTATATTTTTTTTTGAAAATTTCTTTGATATAAGCAGATCATTTACACTAGGTATTTTTTTTAGATTCATCTTATTTCTAAATTATTACTCTTTTTTTCTATCATAGGAATTGAATGAATAGAAGAAAGAGTTTATATTTGTTTTAGCTTTTTAATTAAAACATGATGAATGGAGAAAAATTCATGGCTACTCAGAGTTATAAAGAAGTAAATGCAGAAGATTATATAGTTGATAAAGAGCCTTTCTTTATGCCAACTTCTGATGAAGTTGAAGTCTTTCAAGCTGCCTATAACGAGAGAGTACCAATACTCCTAAAAGGTCCTACTGGAACAGGTAAAACAAGATTTGTAGAATACATGTCTTGGAAGATAAATGAAAATAAAAATAAATCTAAAGATATTCCATTGATCACAGTAGCTTGTCATGAAGATTTAACTGCTAGTGACCTAGTTGGAAGATATTTATTAGATGCTAGTGGAACTAGGTGGATTGATGGACCTCTAACAAGAGCCGTTAAGTCTGGTGGTATATGCTATTTGGATGAAGTTGTTGAAGCTAGAAAAGACACAACTGTTATTATCCACCCACTTACTGACCATAGAAGAACATTAAGTATTGATAAACTAGGTCAAGTTATACAAGCAGACGACGGATTTTTACTTGTGGTTTCTTATAATCCGGGGTACCAAAATGCAGTAAAAGATCTTAAGCACTCAACTAGACAAAGATTTGTTGCAATTGAGTTTGATTTTCCCGAGGTTGAAAGAGAAACTAAAATCATTGCTCATGAAGCAGAAATAGATGAAGGTATTTCAAATCAACTTGCTGTTCTTGGGCAAAAAATAAGAAATCTACGAGAACATGGTCTTGAAGAAGGTGCAAGTACAAGGCTACTTATTTACGCAGGAAGGTTGATCAAACAAGGCATATCACCTAAAAGGGCATGCCAAGTAGCTTTAACCTGGGGGATAACTGATGAGTTGCAGATCCAAGAGACTGTAGATCAAATAGTATCTTCAATCTTTGAGTAATAGTTTGAGTATAGAAAAGTATAAATTATTAGAAAAAAAAATTTCAGGTAGAACTACTGACAAAAGAAACTTGGAAGTTGAGGATCTAATGGTGGCTGCTGTTAGCATACTGATTGAAAAAGATAACCCTGACTTTCCTATTTATATGATTAAAAGAGCTAATGAAGGTAAACATGCTTTAGAGTGGGCTTTCCCAGGAGGGAAGGTAGAAAAAATAGATAATGATTTGGAAGATACGGCTACAAGAGAAACAAATGAAGAAATAGGAGTTTTAGAATCTGACTTTTCTTTATGGGGAGAATTAGACCCTGTTATGACCTTAGGAACAGGTTGGATTATTCAACCATTTGTTGGAGAAATAACTAAAAATTCAAAAATTAATATTAACAAAGAAGAAGTTGAAGAATTAGCAAAAATTCCACTTTTTGATTTACTTGAAAAACAAAATAAAAGATATGTTTCATTTACAAAAGAAGATGAAAGAATCGATTCTAGAGCTTATGCTTATGAAGACAAATTAATTTGGGGAGCGTCAGCTAGAATGATAATTCAATTATCAGAATTGCTAAAGGATTAAATATGGAAAATATTTCAAAATTTGATCATGAAAAAATCAAGAGACTTCTAAAGGCTTATCCTGAAGAGGTAACAAATGCCTATCTTGAATCTAGAGAAATTCTGGAGAAAAAGTTACCAGAAGAAATATTGTACCAATGGGAAAATATTGGTGTAGATATATCAAAAGAATCTGCAAGATCATGGGAATCTGCACTTGCATATTTTAATGTATCAGTTAAGGTTCAGCAGTACTTACCATCTGGTCAATTTTTAGGATGGAGCAAAGCGGGTTACAAGCTTTCAAAAGAAAGTACTAAGATAGCTGAATCATTCTTAACTTCCAGCCCTATGACAATGATCAGATTAAGACCAAGATATATTGATGATTGGGTTACTAGAGTAACTAAGCTTTATAAAGGGACATGGAAATCTACTAATTTAACCTGTAAATTATTTGAATCAACTCCAGTAATTTTAGAAACATTATCTTTTGATCAGTATTGTAAACTTGTTGATTTTATTGATGTTCTTTCTAATAGATCCTATGACTATGCATCTGAAATTTTAGATAATTCAATTGAAATTTATAAATCCAACTTTCTTGAAATTGATGATTTGATTCATCTTTCATTGTTAATTACTGAGAAAGAATGGAGAGATATAAAGCCAGTATATGAGATAGTAAATGATCAAATTATTAAATTACCTAATGCTAATGTAAAGCTAATTTTTGATATGTGTAGAAGAATATATGGAACTGCTGGAATAAAAATTTCAGAATTTTTACAGTTGATCCTAAAGACATTAGCTCTAGTAAATCAAAACGATAGAGATCAAATTCTTCAAATGAATCAACAAATTGTTAATAATGTTCCATATGCAAGTATGGATTTTCTAACCAATACACCTAGATTATTAGATAACTTAGATATTGATCAATTAGATCAGTGGAAATCTCAAGGAATCAGACTGGCAATTGATCAGGATACAAATACATCTCCAGCATCTCAATTTTTCAAATTACAATCTAAAGAATCAAATGATTTGATTGATCGAATTTCATCAAGTGTTGAATTACATAGAATCAAGGATCTGATGAAACTTTTTTGTACAGCATTATGTGATGTCGATGTAGCAATCTCGGAAACTTCAAAAAATGTAGAAAAAAATATAGGATGGACAGATACCGATTTACCTACAACTGATGGTAAGACTATATACCTCCCAAGCGTTATTAAACAATATTCAACTAAAGAAGAGAATTTTAGTTACTATAAGATAATTTCTGCACGTCAAGCTGCATATTCTGAATATGGAACATTTAAATATGACTATAGGCTTGAACCAATTAATCCATATTCAAAAGAGATTTTTAATAAATTACTTGAACAAGTATCAGAAATGGGTGAAGAACATGCAACAAGAATTGCTAAAGTTCTAAGAGGTGCAAAACCATTTATTGCAGACCCTCAATTTGCTGCTGAGTTATTTAATATCGTCGAAGCATATAGAATTGATGAATTAATTCTAAAAAAATACCCTGGATTAAGAAATGAGTTTAGAAAAATAAGACTAGAAACCTTAAATAATCGTACTAGTGACAGAGAAAATAAAAGAGAAATTTTTATAGAAGAAGTCATAAAATTTACCTTAGGTAAAGAAACCAATTTTAATGTCCCGAAGGGAACTAAATCTATTTTTAATAAAATAACTAATTATCTAAGAACATTAACTAATTTTGATAAGAATATAATGACAGTTGAAGATTCTATGATGGTGACAGTTAGATTATTCGACAACATAAGGAAAATTACAAACGATAAAGAAAATGAACCATTAGAGGAAATTGAAGAATTGCCAGATCTTGATGAATCTGAAGATGAGTATAATGATCCTGAAACTGTAGAAGAAATGATGTCCTATTTTGGAGATATGTATGATTCAAGCATGGGAGAACAATCAGGAGAAGAAACTCAAGATCAAGAAACAATTGATCCTATGGAAGAAAATTATAGTCCAGCTGATCCAGTAGAATATCAGGGTGATTTTAAACCTGAACTTGGTCAATTATTAACAGAAATGCTAACTGCATCAGGAGAAGAAGGACTTGGAGAAGGTGAAGAAATTCAGGGGCTAACTCAAGAGCAAATAGAAGAATTAGTGCAAAATTCTCCTGATTTAGAAACAAAAGAATCTGATGAAAATCCTGAAGTAGATGCTTCAGAGAATCAAGAACTTCTAGAAAACCTTATGAAAGAATTGAAAAATAGAGATCTTGATAGCTCCTCTTTTACAGGCGGAGATCCAATGCACATCGATGAAGAAGGAGGGCCTCTAGAGGCAAAAGAGCCAGATACATTTACGTATCCAGAGTGGGATTTCAGAGATGTTGAATATAAACCCAACTGGTGTCTTTTGCATGAAAAGAAACTGCCAGATGGAGAAGCAAACTTTTACAAAGATACATTAACTAATAATTCTTCACTGGTTTATCAGATAAAAAAACAATTTGAACTATTTGTTCCTGAGCAATACAGAAAGCAAAAACGTTTAGAAGATGGAGAAGAAGCAGATCTAGATGCAGGTATTGAAGCACTTATAGACTTAAGATCTGGAGTTACTCCCGATGAAAAAATTTATTGGAGACGAAACAAAACTGAAAGATCAGTTGCAGTAGCTATGCTTATAGATATGTCTGCTTCAACAGCTGAGGCTATTGATGACAACTCTAAGTCTAACAGTGATGATTGGGGTGCTCCAGATGATCCTGTTGAATATATGATTTGGCTTAGATCAAGAAGAGCCGAAGGTCTAAGAAGATCTTATAAAAGAATTGTTGATGTAGAAAAAGAAGGTATAGTCTTAATGGTGAATTCCTTAGAAATGCTTGGTGATGACTATGGAATATATGGATTCTCCGGCTATGGAAGAGAAAATGTAGAGTTTTATACAATAAAAGATCTAGATGAAAAATTCAATGATTCAATTTCAGGCCGAATTGATCGAGTTGCTCCACTTCATGCAACTAGAATGGGACCAGCAATAAGACATACTATTACAAAGCTTGCAGACCATGAAGCGCGGTCAAGATTTATATTCTTAATAACTGATGGAAGACCTCAAGATAGAGGCTATTCAAGAGAAGGTGTCGAAAAAGAATATGCTGTATATGACACAAGACAAGCCTTGATAGAAGCAAGACAGCAAGGGATTACTCCTTTTTGCCTAACTGTAGATAAATCTGGTCATGATTATCTAAAGACTATGATGGATGATTTTTCATATGAGGTTTTATCTGATATTTCTATGCTGCCTGCTAGATTGCCAGAGCTATACAAAAACCTTACTACTTAATCGAAAACTTGAAGTATTTTTTCTGTCCATTCTTTTTCAGTGAGAATAACGTCTTTGGTCTCTTTGGCTACAGAAAAATACCCCGTTTTATCTTCATTTAGCTTTCCTATACTTATGGATGTATTATAAATTGTGTTAGTACCTGAAGCATCTCTAGATATAGTTTTTATATCTACATAGGGAGCTTCAAGGCCTAGCCCATATTGCTTATAGTCTTCTTCAAATAATAAGTTGAGCTGAACTGCACCTAAAATATTTATATTAGAGAAATCAACTAGGAAGTTTTCAATATATTCTTTTTCCGCTTGATTGTTTCCATTACATGGTGTGGATGAAATAGGTAAATCACACTCATGCCATCCTTCATCATTTTTTGCATAAGCTTTATAAATTTCATTATCTTTAATAATTACTATTTCCAAAGCTTCTTCTGGAACTAAATTATACATCCACTTTGGGTAAGGAGGTTCATCTACTAATCTTCCTAAAACTCCTTTCCAAGTAGCATCTAACATTACTAATTTTTCAACTCCTTCTAGATATGCATAGTTGTTTAAATTATCTGGAGTTTCGTTTCCAATATATAGTGTTCTTTTATCTCCATTATTTAGGTAAATTGAAATTTCAGTGTTAGGATTTTCAAGTCCATACTTACTTTTATCATCAATATTTTCAGAAATCGTTCTGTATAATTTAGGTCCTGCTAAAAGATCAATTATTCCTCCCCATCTAAAACTATCAGTAGGGATTTTATTCATACCATCAAAATACCAAACTCTATCATCCCCTAAATACCAACTGAACGATTTAGAGTTATTTGTAATTGAAATATTTGAGATATCTTGAGAAGAAATTCTGTAAAAGAATGAGCTGTCTTGAACTACTTTCTCTTCACCTATATCAGATTTGTAGATAAGTACTCCAAATATTGAAACCCAAGCTAAAATAGTTATTAAAATTAATGAAATTCTTAGGTTCATTTTATCTTCTTCGCCACCAACTGATTACGCCTCCCATTCCTATTAAAGAAGGCATTAGTAACCATCCACTCCATCTAATAAAGTCTCTCTCGCTTGATGTTAATACTAACTCTCTAAATGACTGGGTTTTGGGTCTAATTGTAATAAGTTCATAATCTTTAGCTAACCAATTTATACTATTTATTATTAAATCGCTATTCATAGCTGATCCCGCATATTTATTAGAAGCAAAATCAGTATCTCCAATAACCACAAGTGATGTTTGAGCTAATGTTCCATCTTCTTTTTCTATAGGAGCTTTACCTAATTCAGAAATAGATTCAACCGCTAATATTGTTGGGAAAGGGCCCATAATATCAGAAGAAGAATCATAACGTATATCTTCAGTATCTGAAGTAATTTGAGACCAACTTTCTAGAGTTGTGTAAGCTAAGGGTATATGTTTGATGAATGGTTCACCATTGTCACTTACTGGAACAGTTTCAGGAGTTATAGTAGAACCCAAAAATGCAGATCCAGGAAAATATAAAACGTCAAAATCGCTAGTTATTTCATGCGGAGGGATTTGACCATTAGTCTTTTTAATTTGTAAATAATTTGGTTTAGGAGCTACAAAACTAGCCATATCAAATATTGTACCTTCACCAACTCCAATTCCATATTTATATAAAAATGTTTTGATTCCATCAGGCGTAATTTCTGGCTCAATCATAAGAAGTAAAGTTCCGCCTTTCCACAAATATTCAGAAATTATTGCTGATTCTTGAACTGAAATATTCGATACAGCCCCAGCAATAACCAGAACAGCTGGAATACTGTTTTCAGATAATAAAATAGCTAGTTCTTGTGAGGTTGCTGACATAACTTTATAATTTTGTGCTAGAAGATCGGAATATACTAATCCCATGCCTGAAGAATTTCCATCAAAATCTGTAATATCTCTTTCTCCGTGTCCAGTCAAGAAAATTACTTCTTTTTGTTTTAATTGATTTACAATTAGTAAGCCTGTAATGATATCTTGCTCAGTAAAAACAGATTCAGAAATATTTGTATTTCTTCCTGGAATCACTTGGGTTCGTCTAGAATCAATTGCTTCTACAACGATTGAAGGAAAAGAATTAACTCCATATTTTGCTGGACTATTTGGATCTAATTCAGGATCAATTTTTTCATAATCAAAATTTACTTTTTTAGATCTTCTCTTGAATTCCAATAGTAGATCTTCTGTAGATCTCCAAGCTGCAGCTTTTGAAGGAGTATTTGTAGCCATAAAGACATTTATTTTTACATCTTCGTTTAAGTTTCCTATAACTTTTATAGCTTGGTCTTCTAAAATAAATTGTTTAGTAGCAGTAGTATCAATTCTTAGCCAATCAGGAGAATCAGGTCTACCTGATAACCAAAATAATAAAGAATTTAAAAGAATAACAAGGGCAAGAGATGTAATGAAAATTATTGAAGTATTTATACCATATCTTCCTCTTCTTCCAAAAATAAATGTAAAGATATTATTTATTGAAATTATTGCAATGAGGATAGATAAAATTGTTCCAGCCAACATTATCCAAAGACCTATTGTTGAAAGATCTCTAAAGAATATCCAAACTATAAATCCTAAAATCAATGATGAAATCGAAGCAAGAAGAAGCCCTTGTCTCAATGATCTAATATTATTTCTAATTTCAGTAAATAATTTACTTAAGCTAAATTTTGTTGAATCTATCGAAGGTCTTTTATCATTATTAGTACTCATACTATCTCCACCTTCTTGATTCTAAAATTATTATTGTTAGTAATAAAAAAACAATAGTAACTGAGATATAAAAAACCACATCAATCAAGGAAAATATTCCTCTAGAAAAATCTGCAAAATGTCCACTTTCTGATACTCCTAAAGATCCAAGATCAAATACAGAGAAAGAAGCTCCTAATTGTAAAAAGCTCAATATTTCACTTCCAATTCCTGAAACTCTAGTAGATATAAAGTCTATAATAGTCAAACTTGTTAAAATTCCTGATCCAACAATTAGACCGACTATTTGATTTGGTGATAGTGCAGATGCAAATAATCCTATCGCTAAAGTGGCAGATGAATATAATACTAACCCAAAAATCCCGTTAAATAATGGCCCAGAATCAGGATCTCCAAACACGTAAAGTAAAATCACAAAATAAAGTGAGAAAAATATCATCACACTGACTGTTACTAATGAGGCTAAAAATTTACCTATTACAACTTCAGCTTCTTTTACTGGAGAAGTTAGTAGTAACTCAAGAGTACCTAATTTTTGTTCTTCAGCAATTAATCTCATAGTTATTGCAGGTGACATAAAAATCATAAAAAATGTAGCTCCCGCTAGATAACCTCTAATAGTAGCTTCGGAAAAAGCATCTGAAACAGAGGCTACAAAGAAAAACCCTGTTATTGCAAGATATGCAGCTGCAACTATATAAGCCATTGGTGAGGCAAAGTAAGTTCTTATTTCTTTAGATAAAATTATAAAAATATTTTTCATATTTAATTTTCTTGTGTAAGTTGTAGGAATATTTCCTCTAAAGTCATAGGTAGAGGAGTCAAGTTTCTAAGACCCCAACCGCTATCTACGATTATTTTGGCAATTTTTTCAGAAGAATTTTCATTTGTTTTTGCATCTACTACTATTGGAATGTAATTTTCCTTATTAGCTTGGTCAATTTGTTCAGCTCTAGAATCTGATCTAACGTCAATAACAGAATCTATTGTTCTGATTTTAGAAATAATATCTGTAGATTTTGAACCGGATACACCAAGTTCTATTCTTTCAGTGCCTGATAATCTTTGGGATAAATTATTAGGTTTATCATCAGCAACAATTCTTCCATCTGATATAACTAAAACTCTTGGGCATATAGCAGAAACTTCAGGAAGAATATGTGAAGAAATTAATAAAGTGTGAGATTCTCCAAGTTCACTTATTAATTCTCTAGTTTCAACTACTTGAATTGGATCAATTCCAATAGTTGGCTCATCCATTATTAATACATCTGGCTCATGCAGTATAGCTTGAGCTATTCCTGTTCTTTGTCTATAACCTTTTGACAATTTACCTATATGGGTATTTCTATAGTCACCAAGTCTCACATGATCAATAACTTTGTTAATTCTTTCATTAATCCACTTTTGATTCATTCCTCTGATTTTGCCCATAAAGCTTAGGTAATCTGTAACAGTCATATCTAAATATAAAGGAACCGTTTCTGGCAGATATCCAATGTGCCTTCTAGCTTCAAGAGAATACTTCACAGAGTCATATCCACTCACAGTGATTTCCCCTGAGGTAGGAGGTAAGTAACCAGTTATAGTTCTCATCGTAGTTGTCTTACCAGCACCATTTGGTCCTAAGAATCCTACTATCTCTCCTTTTAAAACTTCAAAAGAGACATCTATTACAGCAGGGTAGGGCCCGTAATTTTTATAGAAATGTTCGACTCTAATCAATAAACTTTTCTCACTATGCTAATTTTTTATCCTTTCTAGTGTATCGAAAATTGTAATTTTTCACCTTATTTTTGTAATGTAATTTATAATTAATTCTATGAGTTTAGATTTAAATGAGATATACGTAGATAATGCTGCTACTACTCCTGTAACAGAAGAAGTGCTGAACGAAATGCTTCCATATTTTACTAAAAGCTATGGAAATCCTTCTGGTTTATATATGTTAAGTCAAGAATCAAAAGCTGCAATTGAGTTTGCAAGAGATAAAGTAGCAAAGGTAATAAATTCACAATCATCCGAAATAATATTTACGAGCGGAGGAACTGAATCTAATAATCTTGCACTAAAAGGTTTTTGTAAATCAGATATTACTGAAGATCAAGATGAAATTATAATTTCATCTATTGAACATCACGCAATTATTCATCCTGCAGAACAATTGACTAGTATTGGATACAAAATCAGATATTGTAATGTAGATGAAAATGGATTAATAAAAGTAAATGAGTTCGAAAAATTAATTAATGAAAGAACTAAATTTATATCTATTATATTTGCTAACAACGAAATAGGATCAATTCAAAAGATAAAAGAATTAATAGAAATAGTAAGAAAGAAAGAAAAACTTTTTGATAAAAAAATTATCTTTCACAGTGATGCTGTTCAAGCAATTGGCAAGATTAAAATTGATGTAGTTGATCTTGACTTAGACCTTCTATCTATATCTGGCCATAAATTTAATGCACCTAAGGGTATTGGAGCTCTATTTGTTAGGGATGAATTATTTCTGGAACCTCTTCTTGATGGAGGTGGACAAGAAAGACAAAATAGATCAGGAACTGAAAACGTTCCAAGTATTGTTGGTCTAGGAAAAGCTATAGAGTTAGCAGAGTCAAATAGAGAAAATTTTTATTCACACACTCATACTTTAATCGAAAGAATGAGAATGAAGATAGAAAATAAATTGCCTGAAGTAGTTTTTCACAGTTCGCGGAATGGGTTACCTAATATATTGAATTTTTCAATTCCAAATATTCAAGGAGAACCAATATTAATTTCGTTAGATTTTAAGGGTATAATGGCATCTAGTGGTTCGGCTTGTTCAACTGCATCTGTGGAACCTTCGCATGTTTTGCTTGCTAAAGATGTTGAGGAAAATATCGCACTAGGATCTGTAAGATTATCTTTTGGTATTAAAAACACAATAGAAGAAGTTGATTATATAGCTGATACCCTTTTTGATATATACAAAGATTTAACTGACTAAATAATGAGTGCTGAAGAAAAAAAAATTACCTTGGATTATAAAAAATTTATTGATCATAAAGACTTAATTGATAATGCTCATAAACACTTAATTGATAATGAGTATGAGTATGGTCCTGATTTTCGAAATAAAGAGAAAAATTATTCAGTAAACAAAATTGAAACTAAAGATAATGTTTCTAGGGTATATTTTGATTTTGCAATAAGTGGATTTTCAGAATTAGGATTGGAGTACGTTGAAATTGATTCAGAAAATAATGTCCTAACAAGAAGAATAGAAAAATTTCCTAAATCAAAAAAGCCACTAATATTAATGTTTACAACTTTTTTTTCTGTATTATTAGCAGCTATCGTTATTCCATGGGTATTTCTGAACTCAGATAATGTTGATCCCTTATATAAATCAGGTAAAGTTTTA
>RQOS01000035.1 GCA_008373205.1 SAR202 cluster bacterium | reverse complement strand
TATGATAAATCTTTACCTGATAGTTCTGAGTGAGCTTTGAGATCATAGTCTGTTCTATTTGAAATAGTTTCTAGTTCACCCCAGCTCCAAGGAAATAAATAATCTATATCTGAACTAGCTTTAGAATAATGTGGCAATTCTTCACTTTCATGTTTCCTAATCATTAAGTTTTCTTCTCTAATTCCATATTTCTTAAACCAATCTAATGAGAACTGAATCCAGTAGTCATGCCATTTTTCATCGTCATTTGCTCAAATTCCCTAGTTCTAAATGTAAAGTTTCCAGGGGTAATTTCATTTCTGAAAGACTTTCCTTGTTGAGCAATTCCAAAGGGGATTTTTTTTCTTGAAGAATTTAAGACATTTAGAAAGTTTACAAACATAGCCTGAGCAGTTTCAGGTCTAAGATAAACTGTGGAAGAAGAATCTTCAACTGGGCCTATAAATGTCTTGAACATAAGATTGAAATTTCTTGGATCAGATAAAGTTCCTCCATCAGGAGATGGATTCTCTTTACTATCAGATTCAATTAAAGGAATAATTGAAATAATTTTTTCTTTTACTAGTTTTTCAGCTTCATTTTTATCTGATGCTTCAATAGCTATAATCTTATTTTCCTTTTTTGTTTCTATTTCTAATATAAATATATGATCTTCTCTATATCTTTTACCTGTAAGAGAACATTCAACTAAAGGATCTGAAAATGATTCTAAATGACCAGAAGCCTTCCAAACATCAGGATGCATTAAAATTGAAGCATCTATTCCAAAAATATCATCTCTTTCACTAACAAAAGATTTCCACCATAGATTTTTTACATTTCTTTTTATCTCTACGCCAATAGGTCCATAATCCCATACTGAGGATAGTCCACCATAAATTTCGCTTGAAGGAAATATAATACCTCTTCTTTTAGCTAAAGAAACTAGTTTTTCTAGTTCTTCTAATCGATAATTATTTTTACTCAATCCTTACTCCTGATATATATTCTTTAAGGTTATCTTAGATTTAATTTTTTTTTTATTAGTTTTTTAAACGCATTTACTAAAACCTGATGAAATAAAGTATAGTTATTTGATATTAAGTATTACTCTGCTTATACTTCTAATAAATATAAATCGTATCGAGGTAAATAATGAGTGGCAAAGATCTATCAGGGAAAATAGCAATGATTACTGGTGCTGGAAGTGGAATTGGTGCTGGAATTGCAAGAGTACTATTTGAAAGGGGAGCAACTTTAGCTCTATGTGATTTATTTGGTGACTCTGCTGAAAAAACAGCTGAATCTTTATCAAGTGATATTCTACATGATTCGGTGGATGTAACAAAACCTGAAGATTTAGAAAATTTTAGAGATAAAATTCTTGATAAGCATGGAACTATTGATATTTTAGTTGCTAATGCAGGTGTTATAGGTGCCAAAGGTTTTTCAGAAAGAAAAAATTATTCTAAAGACGATTGGGATAATACTTTTGATGTTAACGTTATTGGAATGGTAAATAGTGCTGATGCGATTGTAGATCATATGAAAATGAAAGAATACGGGAAAATTATTAATATTGCTTCTCATGGTGGAAGGAAACCTAGAGGATTAGGAGATATGCATAGAGGAAATGTCCAAACTCCATATCTCGTATCTAAAGCCGCTGCTATACAATACACACATTTATTAGCAATTGAATTAGGAAGTTTCAACATAAATGTAAATGCTGTATGTCCTGGAGTTATTTGGACTCCAATTTGGGAAGCTATTGCAATAAATCATATTGAACAAAATCCAAATTTAAAAAATAAAACACCTAAAGAAGTATTTGATGAATTAGCAGTAAAAGCTCGTACTCCTTTAGGAAGAGGGCAAACTGCAGAAGATATAGGAAAAACAGTAGCATTTTTTGCTTCTGAAGATTCTTCAGAGATTACTGGTCAAGCTTTGAATGTAAATGGTGGAGCATCATTGAATTAAAAGAGGTATTTATTGAAAAAAACTTATGATTATATAATTATTGGTGCTGGTTCATCTGGAGCAGTCATAGCTTCAAGATTGTCTGAAAATCCAAGTACTAAAGTATTATTGATTGAAGCTGGAAATACTTTTGAAAATATGGAGGAAATACCAGATGTACTACTAAAAGGTATGGCTACTGGTGCTGATTGGACAGGAAATTTAGCTGTTGGAACAGAATTTGACTGGCAATACAAGGCTATATCTAATCCTGATTTCAAAAATATGGGAGTACCTCGTGGAAGAGTTGCAGGTGGTACTAGTTCTATAAATGGCCAAGTTTTTTTAAGAGCCATACCTGAAGACTTTGAAAATTGGAGTAGTAAAGGCTTAGAGGATTGGTCTTTTGAGGAATGTCTAAAATATTATATAAAACAAGAGAATGATCTAGATTTTACTAATGAATATCATGGAAACGATGGACCTGTTCCTGTTAAGAGACATAGCCTTGATTCTTTATTAATAGATCAAATGACATTTTATAATACAGTTCAGGAAATGGGATTTAAGACTACAGAAGATCATAATCTACCTTACTCTGAAGGAGTTGGTCCAATGCCATTAAACAACCCTAATGGTATAAGATGGAGCACTGGTATATGTTATGTTTTACCAGCCATGGTAAGAGAAAACTTAGATGTTTTATCAAATTCAATTTGTAAAAAAATTCTTATAGAAAATGGGAAACAAATCGGATTAATACTTGAGAATGATGAAATATATGAAGGCAACGAGATAATTGTTTCAGCAGGAGCTGTTGAAAGCCCTAAATTACTTTTACTTTCAGGAGTTGGTAAAAAGGATGAATTAGACGAATCTAATATTGAACATGTTCATGAATTAAAAGGAGTCGGTCAAAATCTAAGAGACCATCCAGCTGTTGAATTGAGATGGAACGGAGATCATTCTTTGAATGATAATCTTACTGACGTAGGTGCTCAGAAAGTAGGACTAAGATATACTTCTTCAAATTCTAAAGATAGGCTAGATATGATATCTGTTATGAGATTCCAACCTGAAGGTATAAGTCCAGATAATTTACATTTTGAAAAGTCTGATTTTGGTAAAACTCGAGTAGGAATAACCACAGGAATATTTTTAGCAAAAAGTTCTGGAAAATTATCATTAAATAAATTAGATCCACGAAATCATCCAGACTTAAATTATAATTACTTAAGTAATGAGAATGATTTTCAAAGAATGATTGAAGGGGTAAAATTTAACTTTGAAATCGCTAGAAATAGTAACTTTGATTCTTTCAGAAAAGATCTAATAGCTCCATTACCTGAGGCCCTTGAAGATGATAAATTACTAAAAAAATGGATATCATCTAAAGTTCATACGATGCATCATATTTCTGGAACTTGTAAAATGGGTAATACTGATGATGACTTTTCCGTTGTAGATAAACACGGCAAAGTTATAGGAATAGAAGGATTGAGAATAGCAGATTGCTCTATTATGCCAGATTGCGTTAGGGCAAACACTAATGCTACAGCGATTATGATTGGAGAAAAGATTTCTGATCACATAAAAAATGGAGACTAATATGAATAAATTATCTTCAATTGAAGTTAGAAATAAAGCTAGAAATGGAGAAAATTTTACAACATCAGGTCTAGCTCAAGGTTATGTTCAAACAAATGTAGTAATAATTCCTAAAAAGGATGCATTTGATTTTATGCTCTATTGTCAAAGGAATCCTAAGCCTTGTCCACTGATAGAAGTTTTTGATCCTGGTGATTATGAATCTAACTTTGCCTATAAATCCGATATAAGAAAAGATATACCAGAATATAAAATTTTTAAAGATGGTAAATTCTCTTCTAATTCAACAGATATTACAGAGTTTTGGAGAGATGATTTTGTAACATTTTTACTGGGCTGTTCGTTCACTTTTGAAAATGAATTAATGAAAAATGGTTTGGATCTTCCTTATTTCAAACAAGGTAAAAATGTACCTATGTTTATAACATCTATAGATACTGAAAAATCTGGGAAGTTTTCAGGTAAAATGGTTGTTACTCAAAGATGGATTCCTAGAGAAAAGCTTGTTAGATCTATACAGATAACTAGTAGATTCCCAAATCAACATGGCACTCCTATTCAAGTTGGAAATTCATCTGAAATAGGAATAGAAGATCCTTATAAACCAGATTTTGGCGATCCATGGATACCTGAAAATGAGGAACTTATTCCTGTTTACTGGGCATGTGGAGTAACTCCTCAAATAGCTATACAAGAAGCAAAATTAGAAATTATGATAACTCATTCTCCTGGGAAAATGTTTTTAACTGACTTGAAAGATGAGGATATGGCAGTAATTTAAATGAGTTATTCTGAAATTGAAAAAATTATTTTACAAGATGATACTAGAGGAATGGCAACTCTTTATGAAAATATAGAAAAAGGATATATTGAAAGATCAACAGATCTTATTATGGAAAAAAGGGGAGTAGTTTTTATAACTACAGGATTCTATATTTTAAGTGCAAAATCTTCTGAGACAGATGGTCCCCCAGGTGCAATAGCTCTTGGAAATACCTTAGAAAAACTAGGTTTTGAAGTTTTTTATATAACTGATAAATTTTCATATAAAATAATCTCAGGAATGTCGGATGAAAAAAAAGTAATAGAATTTCCAATATCTTCTCATTTTGATTCAAATGCTTTTGCAAATGAGCTGATAAAAAATTATGATCCTAAATCAATAATTTCCATTGAAAGAGCAGGTTTATCTAAAGATGGCAAATATAGAAATTTTAGAGGAATAGATTTCTCAAAATTTAATGCTAAAGTTGACTATTTATTTGAACAACATCCAAAAACTATAGGTATTTTAGATGGAGGAAATGAAATTGGTAGTGGTAACTATATTAATGAAATAGAAAATATAGGAAATATAATCGAATATCCTTCAATTATTACAACATCTGAAAGTATTATATCTAGTACTTCAAACTGGGGCGCCTATGGATTAATTGCTGGCATATCACTGCATGAAAAAAAGAATTTATTACCCACTGTGAAAGATGGGATAAAACTAATCGAAAAAGCTTACAATCTAGGAGCAGTTGAAGGTATGAGTGGAGAATCTAAACCATGGGTTGATGGGAGATCTCTTGATGAAGATAAAGTTTGTTTAGAAAAACTTAATGCTTTGATTTAGTTTCATCTTTTTCTAAAGTTTCTTTTACAAAAAATCTCATAAAAATTATACCTGTTATAGCGATTATTCCACTTGAGAAACTAGCCGTAGCTAAAGAAAAAGAATTTGCTATTATTCCCATTACAGTAGGACCAGCAGCTCCACCACCATCTGATATCAATCTCCATATACCTAAGAATCCGCCTCTATTATCTGGAGGAGACAAGTCAGATCCTATAGTAAGAACTAATCCACTTGATATACCATTCCCAACCCCGGATAAAATAGCGGATAAAACCAAAGTGGAGTATGACGTTAGAAATAATATTGGACTATCAACGGTTCCAATTAATACTAATGAGAAGCCTAATATTATAAAAGCAGGTATTCCTGTATATCTTCTACCGAACTTATCCATTATAAAACCTGCGATAGGAAACATAAGTGAGTCTACAGCAAAGCTTAATGTTGTAATATATCCAATTTCATCTTTACGTAATCCCATATTATCTCCCCATAAAGGTATAACAATTTCTCTACTTGCTCTCAAAAATTGCAAAGCTACAGCAGCCATTCCCGCAGTTAAGTAAGCATTTTTATGATCACTAAATG
The DNA here is from genome assembly GCA_008373205.1 of SAR202 cluster bacterium. Taxonomy (GTDB): domain Bacteria; phylum Chloroflexota; class Dehalococcoidia; order Lucifugimonadales; family Lucifugimonadaceae; genus TMED-70. The sequence goes on along the minus strand of RQOS01000035.1, from coordinate 43,693 downwards.
TACTCCTAAGATCATGCATGTAACCATCAGAAGATTTTTTATTATTAATCTCAAAGTTTCTAGACGTAGCTGTTATTAGAATTAATGTTAAAAATGCAATGAATGCTTGAAAAAAGAAAGGAGCTCTAATAGATACAAATTGAGCTAAAATTCCACCAATTAATGGTCCAATTATAGTGGCAATTCTTCCCAATCCACCAAATAAAGATAATGCTTTCCCTCTTTTTTCATTAGGTATTACAGAAGCAATATATGCATGTCTCGAAATAGACCAAAGAGCGAAACTTGCTCCAGCTAATAATCTTGAAAAAAGAAGTAAAGAAAAATTACCACTTAAACCAGCAAATATTGCACTTACACCGAACAATATTACACCAGCTATCATTGTTCTATTAAGCCCAAATCTTCCTACAAGAATTCCCGCAGGAACATCGAATCCCATAGTCCCGAAGTGTCTGGCAGCTATTAAGAATCCAACTAATAAATCTCCCGACCCAAAAGTATCTCTCGCAAATATTGGTAAAACAGGAATTAATAATCCTTGTCCCATAGAAAGAAGAAAACTTGGAGCATACACACTCCAAATAATAGATTTAATTGAAAAATTATCCTTATTCAATACATCAAGCGTTCTTAGTATAACCCCAAGCGTCTACAACTCTATTAGAATGCTTGATATTATTATGTGTTGCAAACTCTATTGTATTTCCATCCATATCTTGAATATAAATGGCTCTTTGACCATCGTGTCTTATTTGAGGTCCATTAGTAATTTCATATTTAGAATTTTTTAGTATTTCTACAGTTTCATCAAAGTTTTCTACTTCAAAGGCAACATGAAAAGGGACTAAGTCATTACCAGGACCATCTGGTGGTTCAATTAAGTGAACCATTGTTCCATCTGCTGTTTTTGACCAAATAACATGTTTTTCATCAACCATTGATGGAATAATTGTTAATCCTAAAAAATCTCTATATAAGCTAAAAGATTCCTTCCTATTATTTATAGGAATTGCTACATGGTTTATTTTTTTTATCTTTATATTACCTAAATCAGTCATTTTGTCCCTCTTGATAATTAACTTACTTCTACAATAATTTCAATTTCTACCGCCATATTATTAGGAAGAGATCCCATTCCTACAGCAGATCTTGCATGACGACCTTTATCTTCAAAAACTTCTACAAAAAAATCTGAACAACCATTTATTACTTTTGGATGGTCTGTAAAATCACTAGTTGCATTTACCATACCAAATACCTTAACTATTTTTACTACTCTTTCTAGAGAACCAAGATAAGATTTCATTGCAGAAATCAGGTTTACAGCTGTATTTCTTGAAAGATCATATGCTTGTTCAGCAGAAATATCTGCTCCAACTTTTCCAGTTATAAAATTACCTTCTTCGTCTCTAGGGCCTTGTCCTGAAAGATAAATTAGGTTTCCAGTTTGTTGAACTGGAATATAATTTGCTACTGGACTTGGTGGTGTTTGTAATTCTATACCTAATTCTTTTAATTTATCTTCTATACTCATTTAATTCTCCTTTTTTTATTTTGGTTCGGTCATACTCAAGGGTTCTAAAATTTCATCAATTTCTTCAGAGGTTAATTCTGTTTCTTTTAATGTTACCTGTTTTATTGTTTCTCCAGTTTCAGAAGCTATATGAGCTATATTAGCAGCTTTATCGTAACCTAACTTAGGAGCTAATGCTGTACATATTGCTAATCCTTGGTTTACCATATTAGGACCTTTTTCTGTTGCCACAAGTCCTTCTATACATTGTTTAGAGAAATTATCACTTCCCTTTGACAGAATTTCAATTGATTCTAGCAAGTTATGAGCTGCAATTGGCATCATTACATTCAATTCAAAATTTCCACTTTGTCCTGCAATACTAACTGTTTGATCATTTCCCATTACTTGTGCACATATCATTGTTACTGACTCAGCTATGACAGGATTTACTTTACCAGGCATTATGGATGATCCAGGTTGAACTTCAGGTAAATTCAATTCACCTATTCCTGCTCTTGGCCCTGAACCTAACCATCTTATATCATTTGCAATTTTCATCAAGCTTACTGCGAAACTTCTTACACAACCTGATGCGTAAACAATTCCATCAATTGTAGATTGAGATTGAAAATGATTTTCTGTCTCAGAGAAATTTATTCCAGTTTTATCACTAATTTTACTAATAACTGAACCGCAAAATTCTGGATTCATTCCTATTCCTGTTCCAACAGCCGTACCTCCAAGTGCTAAAACTGATAATTCATCTAGTCCTGAATTGACTTTTTTTATAGAATTTTCTATTTGACCGTAATAACCCTTAAATTCTTGACCAAGTCTTATTGGTGTTGCATCTTGAAGATGGGTTCTTCCAGTTTTTACAATATTCCAAAACTCATCTGATTTTTTTTGTAATGATTTTTTCAAGATTTTCATTGAAGGAACTAAGTCGTCCTTTATTGAAATAGCAGCAGCTATGTGAATAGCTGTTGGAATAACATCATTTGATGATTGTCCTTTATTTACGTGGTCATTAGGATGAACTGGATTCCTTGAACCAATTTCTCCACCCATTTTTGATATCGCTAGGTTTGAAATGACTTCGTTTACATTCATATTTGTAGACGTACCTGAGCCTGTTTGAAAAATATCAACTACAAAACTATCGTCATGATCTCCATCTATAACTTCTTGAGCTGAAATGATAATTGATTCAGCAATTTTTTTATCTAATAAATTAAGCTCTAAATTTGTCTCAGCTGCTGATTGTTTTATTAATCCTAGAGCTTTAATAAAAGATCTGCCAAAACGAAGATCAGAAATAGGAAAATTTAATTGTGCTCTTCGAGTATTTGCTCCATATAAAGCTTTAGATGGAACTTCTAACTCTCCCATTGAATCTTTTTCTAGTCTCATGTTCATAAAATTTCTCCAAACTTAGTGTCGTTTGTCATATTCCTCAAATGTTTTTGCTGCAGCAGCTAATGAATTTACAGCAGTTGGATAACCTCCATAGAAAAGCATTTGAGTTATTAATTCTACAATTTCTTCTTTACTCCAGCCATAGTTTAGGGCACCAGTAATATGACCAGGCAATTGATTAGGTTTATCTAAAACTATCAAAGCTGCGATAGTGCATAAAGATCTTATTTTTGCATCTAATTTAGGCCTTTGATATATATGCCCAAAAAGAGTCGCATTTATTAGATTAAATGCTTCCTCAGTACTTTTAGCAACTTCTGGAGTCCCAGGATCTCCATCATAGTACCACTCTCTCCATTCTTTTGCTTTCTCAAGTAATTCTTCATAATTTTTCATATATTTTTTCCTCCTTGCAATTCAGTTTTATAAGGTTTATATGTACCAATAATTAACGCAATTAAAGTTATTAAGGCAGATAACCAAAATATAGCATTAATTCCATACGAATTTACTATTAAACCTGATAATGCTGGGCCTAAAAACATTCCTATTGCGTAATAAGCTTGATATGCACCCATAGCTAATCCTCTAGAACTCTCTTCAAAACTCACTAAAATTAATGTTATTGTAACTGTATAAAGAATTCCTCTTCCGAACCCAGAGATAAATTGTAAAAAAGCAATAAGTGATAAGTTTTCTACATATGAAGTAAATATGAGGCTTATTATCATTGAAGAGGAACCTAATATTATTGTTTTCCTTATTCCTATCTTATTCATAAATAAAGCAGAAAGACTCATTCCGCAAATACCTGCAAGTTGAGATAAAGTAGTGATGTCACCAATATTAGTTTTGCTACCCCCAAGGTTTTCAATAATGATTGGAAGGAATCCAAAATTCACTCCAAATGTAACAAAATGGAACCCAATTGCAATTATAGAAATTCTAATCAATATTCCACTACTCAAAATATTAAAGAAATTGTGATGTTTTTTATCAGTTTTTTTTCTATTTTCTTTTGATATGAAAAAAACTATCATCCCTAATATGCTGACAATTAATGAACCGATGAAAGGAGTTGTGTCTCCAAAATAATCTGCTAATCTCCCACTAATTAATGTTGAAATTGTAATAGCTATTCCATTAATTCCCATCATGAATGAGCTAGCATAGTGCATTAATTTATTTTCAAATTGAGAAGCAAATAACAAACTTATTGCTACCCATCCTGCACCTGCAATTCCTGTAATACTTCTAGCTAAGAAAAGTTGAATTGGATCTGAAGCAAGTGCCAAGCCTAATGATCCTAAAGCAGAACAGAGCATCGTGATTATTGCAAAAGGTTTCGTTCCCCATTTATCTACCGCTATTCCCAGTGGGATTCTAAGAATCATTTGACCAATTGCATAAGCCGCAACAATATACCCAATCATAGTAGCTGATGCTCCTAAAGATTGGGAGTGGTTTGGAAGAATTGGGACATATAGATACAAAGAAACCCAAAAGAAAAATGTTCCCACAATTACATAGATAATCGAAGGATTCTTTAAAATTTCTTTAAATAGTTGATTCAAGATATGATATATTTTTTCTTATAAATCAAAATTACTTATTAATTATGGTAAACTCCATAATAAAAAGGGGGCTTATATGAAATTTTGTTACGCCAATAGAAGAATGACACTATATCCAAACTCTGTAGATCCTTGGGATTTAGCTCCGAAAGATTATACAGATGAATTCTTAACTAAAGTTAAGGAAATGGGTTTCGACGCTTTAGAAATATCTACTGAAACTCTTGATAGAACTGGAGGTACAGAAGAGTCTGTTTCAGAATTCAAAAAGCGAATAAATGGTTTTGGCCTAGATATTGGATCTATCAGGAGTGGAGGAACTCTTACTGAGGCTAAAAATGCACCAGAAAATATTAAAAAAATGAAAAAAGCTATTACTTATGGTAAATGGTCAGGTGCTGAGGTAGTTAATGGTGCAATAAGTGCTCCTGCAAGATATCCAGGGAATCCCCCTGGTAGTTTACCTGCATCTGGTAGTGGATGGTCTAAATCTCAAGATGCTTCTAAAGATGCTGATATTTGGGTTTATGAACACTTGGCAAAAGTTTACCAAGATGCATGTGATAAGGCATCTGATGATAATTTGAATATCTCTGTAGAAATTCATCAAAATTCTCCTGTAGACAACTCCTGGTCAGCACTTTATCTTCATGATTTAGTATCAAGAAAAAACTTTGGTATTAATCCTGATTTAGGAAATGTATTATGGAACTATGATCAGCCAGAAGAAACTTTTGAAAACTGTATAGATAATGTTGCTTCAATTTCTAACTATTGGCATTGTAAAAATCTTCAAACTATTTATCATCCAGAAAATGAAAGATCTGTATTTATAAGAGTTCCACTACCTGATGGAGAAATTGACTATAGATATGCTATTACATCTCTAACTAATGCTGGATATGAAGGATATATGGCTATTGAGGGTACTCAAAATGGAGATCAATTCTATAAAGACTATCAGAGTATAAGTTATGCTAAAAATGTTATAGAATCATTGGACGTCTAAATCACTTGGGCCTTTGCCAAATTTTGATAGCCACACTAGAATAATTGCTAGTATAAAAAGAATAGAAATGCCTAAGAAAGCGTTTCTATAGGAACCAGTTTGATCATGAATCATTCCTGCTACTAGTGGACCTATTGCCATAGTGATAGATGTAAGCATTAAATTAATTCCCATTAATGAACCAAGGTTTTTCATTCCAAATTGTTCAACAATAATTAATGGGATAAGTGCACCAAATGCACCAAATCCTAGGCCATAAATAAAGCAACCTATCCACAATAATATTTCTCCAGAATCAATACATAGTACTATTGTTCCTATAGTTTGAAAAAACATACTTAAAATTAGAGTTTTTCTTGCTGAAAAAATTTCACTAGCTCTGCCAAAAGTAATCTTTCCTATTACACCCATGACAGCTATCATCATTAAGCATGTTGTTGCTAGATTAGTTCTCATACCTTCGTCTTCTAAAAATTGTGTTAATTGAGTTAATATTCCCTGATAAGTTAAGACTCCAATCATCAGTGAAAGATTAATTGTCCAGAATCTAAAAGAGCGAAGAGCTTCCTTAAATTCAAATCCTAGTTTTGATTGCTTTTTAGCTAATGAAATTGAATCGAGATCTTTGTTTGTTCGAATTGATTCTGATTCAACTAAATCTAAAGATTCTGAAATTATGAAGTATGAAAAAATCCCCAGAAACAACATTATAGAACCAAAAACTATAAAGGCTAACTCCCAGTTTGAAAAGGCTATAATTGATGCAGCTAAGGCTGGCATAGTAAAGCCTCCAAAATTATTTCCTGATGTTACTGCTCCCATAACTCTTCCTCTAGTTTTAGGAAACCATGTTGATACCATTTTCCCTGAAGTTATATGGGTTGCACCAGGGAATCCTGCATAAACTAATCCACTGTAGAAATACCACTGCCATAGATGAGAAATAGTAGGTCTTAGTAAAAACCCCGAGCTAATAAGCAATAGAGAAATTAATAAAACTATCTTAATTCCATATTTATCAGCTGCTTTTCCTAAAATTGGTCCAGTAATTCCAGAAACAAAAGCCAATGATAAAGCTCCATTCAATTGTGTCTTGGTCCAACCAAATTCTTCTTGAAGTGGAGTTGCAAATTGTCCAAATGCATACTGAGACATGCCAATTGAAAGGCCTGTCGAAAGAAAAGCAATAAGAGCTATGGGATAACCTCTATAAGGGAGTTTCATTAGGCAACCTTGAGTAAGAAAATAATTATTAAATAATCGATTTGTTTTATCTTATAGCTTCACTAAAGGAAATCAAACATCTAATATGGTGGAAAATCAATATTAATAGGGGGAAGCTTATGACAACAACAAATATTACCTATGAACCAGTTGAGAATTGGGCAAAAATGCCATTGGGCATATCATTTTATGGAGATTGCGGAGGAGTAGCAGTCGACTCCAAAGACAATGTTTATGTATTTAATAGAGGCACTGACCCTGTTTGCGTATTTGATGAATCTGGAAACTTCTTGAGATCTTTTGGACATGGTGACTTTGATCGACCACATGGTATTGAAATAGATTTAGATGACAATATTTATTTAGTCGATGATGGACCTGGAAATTTTATTCAAAAGAGGAATAATAACGGCGATATTATATTTACTGTAGGAGAAAGAGGCAAAGAAGCTCCTTGGCAAGGTGGAGAAATGTTTAATAGACCAACTGATATTGCAATTCATCCAAAAACAGGAGAACTCTTTGTTTCAGATGGATATGGGAATTCTAGAGTTCATAAACTTACGCCCGACGGTAAACATATAAAAAGTTGGGGAGTTCCAGGAACTGGAAATGGAGAATTCTCTTTACCTCATAATATTTCAATGATTGGTGATGATAAAGTTATTGTTGCTGATAGAGAAAATTTTAGAGTACAAATTTTTGATCTAGAAGGGAATTATCTTGATCAATGGCATCTTCATCACCCTATGTCAGTAACAGAAGGGAAAAACGGTGACAAAAATTTATACATAGGAGAAATGGGGCCTCCAGATGTTCAAAAAGGAGTCCCTGGATTAGGGAATAGGATAGTAGTTTTAACCCCTGAAGGCGAAAAAATAGCAGATCTAGGAGAAGGATTACCAGGTCAAAATGCTGATCAGTTTGTAGCTCCACACGGAGTAACAACAGATTCGAAAGGTAATGTTTATGTTGGAGAAGTTGCGTGGACATGGTGGGGTTCTAAGCAAGAACCACAACCTTTGGGAGAATTAATATCTTTAAGAAAATGGATAAAGAAATAGAGGACAAAATGATAGATAATAAAACAAAATTTGATCCAGTTCCATTTTGGGCGAAACTGCCTCATCCAATGAGATTTCATGAGGCTACTAGTGTAGCGACAGATTCAGATGATAATGTTTATGTTTATAATAGGGGATTATTTCCTCTCATTATATTTGATAAAAATGGAAACTACTTAAATCATTGGGGTGAAGGAGAATTCGATAGACCGCATGGAATAAGAGTAGATGATAATGATGATCTTTTTCTTATAGATGATATTGGTCATATAGTTCAAAAAAGATCTAAAGAAGGAGAGATTATTTTCACTATTGGGGAAAGAGGTAAGGCAGCTGAATGGCAGGGTGGAGATTATTTCAATAGACCAACAGATGTAGCTATTGATAGAGAAACCAGTGACATATTTGTTTCAGATGGATATGGAAATTCAAGGATTCATAAATTTGACAGTACAGGTAAGCATATTTTGAGTTGGGGTAAACCTGGATCAGAAGAAGGAGAATTTTCTCTTCCTCATAATATAAGTATTTTTGATAAAGATAAAATAGCCCTTTGCGACCGAGAAAATTTTAGAGTACAGATTTTTGATTTTGATGGGAATTATCTTGATCAATGGCATTTTCATAGACCTATTGCAATATATTCTGATCAATACTCCAAAGAAATATATGTTGCTGAAGCAGGAGCCCCAGAAGTTCAAGCTGGAGTTCCTAATCTTGGTTTAAGGGTAGCTATAGTAAATGAAAAAGGAGAAATGATTTCATCATTCGGTAAAGGAACTTTAGGTGAACAACCTGACCAACTTATAGGACCACATGGTATAGCTGTTGATAATGAAGGTTCTGTTTATATAGCAGAAGTTTCATTCACTGCTTATGGATCGAATCAAGATCCTCAGAGAGAAGTTGTTTCATTAAGAAAATGGAAGAGGAGTTAAGTATGATTGTTGGAGAAGGAGATTTTAGATACGAATTAGATGAAAATTGGCCTAAAAAAATACCCGATTACTGGGTTTTAGGGCAATGTGCAGATATAGATATTGATAACGATGATAACGCATGGGTATTTTCTAGAGAAAAACATCCTGTAACTAAATGGTCTAATGAAGGAGAATTTTTAGGATCTTGGGGAGACCAAGGTGACCAAAGAGGAGAATTTAGAGTACCTCATGGCTTAAATATTGATTCTGAAGGATATATATGGCTTACTGATCATCAAACACATCAAGTTACTAAACATAAACAAAATGGTGAATGTGTAATGGAATTAGGTGAATTTGGTTTTGCTAATTTTACACTTACCACTGATGGTACACAAGGAGGTCCTTTTAATATGCCTACTGGATCCTCAATAGCTCCTGATGGAAAAATATTTGTGAGTGACGGATATGGAAATAGAAGAGTGCATAGATTTTCAAGCGACGGTCACCATGAATTATCTTGGGGAGAGCACGGAACTGGAAATGGTCAATTTGCCATAGTTCATAAATTAGCTGTTTCAAAAGATAATAGAGTTTTTGTTTGTGACAGAGAGAATGATAGGATTCAAATTTTTTCTCCTGATGGAGAACTTATTGACATTTGGACTAATGGATTAGCTGGCCCTGGAGATATATATTTTCAAGATGATATTGTTTATGTAGTTGAACAAAGCCAGGGTAGTGGGATCTCAATTTGGAACCTTTCAGGAGATCTTATAACTAGATGGAGGGGAGTGCCTGAGGTTTGTGAAGCAGTGCATGGCTGTGCAGTTGATTCCAAAGGAAATATATTCATTGCTGAAATAGGAATGGGTGATGTTGGCCAGAGGATTAGAAAACTTAATAAAGTTTAGAAAGCATCAGGGCTACTAGCAATTTTTTCTAGATCATCTCTTGTGTAAGAACCTAATGATCTGAATTCATAATCTGTATAGTTTTTAATCCATTGCATTGCAATTTTTGAAGATTTTTCATACTTTGATTTTTGGTCATCTGTAGCATCATCTCCAAGTAAATTTATTATATCTTTTGTTTCATCATTTATAATTTCTTTAACAAGATTGAAAGTATGTTCTTCTTCAGTGTCTTCTGAGAAAGATTTATGTATGATTCTTTGAGCAATTTGTCCAGTAGAAATCCTAGCTGTTGCTAAATCTTCCATTAATGCAGGTCTTTTACCTGGTTTTCCTGCTAATCTATCAATACCTTTAGCTCCTCGACCGTTTAACCAGCCTTCAATATACTCAAGTAAAGTTCTAACATTTTGTCTTGTTCCTTCTTTAGTGAGCGTTCCATTAGGATTATCTATCTTAACGGGATAATTATCAGGATTTTTCATATCCTCTGAAGGTTCCCATCCTGAGTCTCTTAGTTTCTTGAATGGCTCAGCAGCTGGATCCATATGATAAATATGAGCAACCCAAGCTCTGATAAACCCTTGTTTTGCTTCCCACTCTTTATCTGATTTTATAGATTTTGCTGCTTCTATGTTTACCTCTTCATCTCTAGAAGGCAATGCAGTGGCCATTCCTCCTATTGGAACAGCGTCATGTTTTAAGCAAATTGCAACTAATCTTCTAAAAATATTAGACATAAACTCAGTATTTTGAATAGTAACATCGAATCTATCAGGCCATACAAAATCTTTGTCGTGCATGACATACTCAAGAATACTTGCTTTAAGGTCCCATCTAGCTGCATTCAATCCAGCAGCATATTCTCCAAGAGCATATAACATTTCTTCCATTTGAAACACAGCAGGAAGTGACTCGATAAGTATTATTGCCTTAATATTTATGTCATTTATTTCTGAAACAGAATTCTTAATTTCAGTAAATAAACTATTATAAAATTTTGTTTCTCTTGCAGATTCTGTTTTTGGAATATAGAAATATACTCCATCACCACTTTTATGTTGAGCTCTGCCTCCAAAAAATAGAGTTAGTGCGGTCCCAAGAATTGTTGCTGAGATAGGTTCATTATCTATAGTTACAGAAGGTTCATCCAAGTGCAATCCTCTTTCTCTATGCATAAAAAAAGGAATTTTGCCAGGTTGTAATTCATAATGCTTACCAGTTATTTTATTATCAAAAGTTAACGTTCCTAAGGTTGCGTTCATTCTATTTCTAGTTGCATGAATAGAATCCTCTAGAGTATGACCTGCTGCATCTTCATCATCGTCTAAATCTCCCTCAGCTCTTACTCCACCAGGTCCAGGATTTAATGCATTAATAAGCATAGAAGCTATACCTGCAGGCCCAGAAATTTCTATTCCAGGTTTTCTTAGATCGTCAGGTAATTCTCCTATTTTCCATTCACCATTAGCTTCAGATTTTTCTAATGGAGATGGCATTATCCCATTTCTTGCTTTTTCTTGATTTTCGATTCGTTCTTTTCGAATTTGTTTGACTTCATCGTTAAATTTGTCATGAAGATTAACAAGCAGTGTTTGAAATTCAGGTGTAAATATGTCATCACATTCAATTTGTGAGTTGAAAGATAATCTGTCGCTCAAAGTAAGTAACTCCTAATATAATTTATTATCAAAATTATACTATTTATTTGAGTTAAATCTAGAAGTGAAAACTAGGAAATAAGTTCTTTCAAATCAGACACGTCTCTATCAGATCTTAATCTTCCCAGTGCTTTTCTTTCTATCTGCCTAATTCTTTCTCTTGTAAGGCTTAAGTCTCTGCCAATTTCTTCCAAAGTTCTTGGTTTCCCGTCAGTAATACCAAATCTGAGCTCTAATACTTTTCTTTCTCTATCATTTAACTGACTAAGTACTGAATCAATGTGACTTCTCATAGATGATTGAGCGGCGACTTCGGGAGGAGTAGGGGTAGAATCATCTTCAATTAAGTCTCCAAGTTCATTTTCTCCTTCTTCACCTATGGGTGTTTCAAGCGAAACTGGTTCTTGAGCCATTTTTAGAATCTCAGCAACTTTATTAGGTTGCATTTCTAGTCTTTCTGAAAGTTCTTGAATTGAAGGTTCTCGGTTGAATTCTTGAGCCAATTCTCTTCTTGACCTCATTATTTTGTTTAATGTTTCTACCACATGAACAGGAATTCTTATAGTTCTGGCTTGATCAGCTATAGCTCTTGTAATTCCTTGCCTTATCCACCAAGTCGCATAAGTAGAAAACTTAAAACCCTTTCTGAAATCAAATTTTTCAATTGCTCTCATTAATCCAATATTTCCTTCTTGAATTAGATCTAACATTGAAAGCCCTCTATTCAAGTGTTTTTTAGCAACCGAAACAACAAGTCTTAAGTTTGCTTCACCTAAATGTTTTCTAGCCTTTTCGCCCTCTTCTTTTAGTATTTGGATATGATTTTTAAACTTATTCCCATCAGTAAGATCTTTAATGACAGGATTAGGGTTTTTGATTGGCTTTTCTATATTAACTTTAGATTTTATAAGATAATTTTCAGGGAAAATTCTTCTTAAAATAGAAAGCTCAATAATTTTTTCCTGTGTTTCTTCCAAGGGAATACCAGTACTATCAGAAATATATTTTGAAGCTTCGAGGAAAAACTCATCTACTTTCTGCCCATCGATAATTTCTTTAATTCTTTCATTTGTAGAAAGTTCTGAAAGAGTTATTTCTTCTTTAATATTTAAAAACTTCTTTAGTGCTTTAGTTATCTTTGATAAATCTGAAATTTTTTCAAGTAATTTTTCAATTATGAAGCTATTAAGATCATTGTTTTCAAAAAAGTTAGTGCCATAATCTATGTCCTCTTCAGAAAAATCTGATGGCATTATGAGTATCTTTTTCAAGAAAATTGAACTTTCTATAGATCTAGCTAAAATAACCTCATCTTGAGCTGATAATAGATTTACTTTACCTATTTCTTTTAAGTACATTCTTACTGTATCGTTACTTAGTTCGGAATCATCCTTATTCTTTTTTGATGTATCGTTATTAGACTCTCTTCTTTGTTCCCAACTAGTTAATTCAGAACTAGTGAAAGATTTAAGGTCCTGTTCTTCTTCATTAGCCTCATCTTCTATACTTGTTTTGCTGGAACGACGTATATTATCGTCATCCTCATTTTCAAAACCTTCTTCAATTACATTGCCGTCATCATTAGATTTTCGAACCAATTATTATCTCTCCTTTTATTTACCCCTGAAATTATATTTTATTTCATTTTGTCCAAAAAAAGAACATAAATTTAATACAGGTTTCACACTTGCTACTTCGAAATAATGTCTGTAATCTAGATAAAAATATATTTTTTCGAAGAAGAGGGTTAAAAAATGAGTATTTCAAGTAAATTTAATTTTGATAATTTATGGTCTGAAAAATCAACTGATGCTGACAGACTTCTAACACAACATGCTAAGTATGATTTTGCAGTAGCTTATCCTCCATTCGAAGCAGTTCCAATGTATGGATTAATTGATGGATTGAAATCAAAAGTTGATGCTGATTTAGAAAAAGTTTCTATAGAAATGGCATATTATCCACATGTTCAAGGGGATGAATCATTAAGAGAATTTACTGCAAATAAAATTAAAAATGATAGAGGAATTAGGGCAAATAAAGAATCAATAGTATTATGTAATGGTTCTGGTGAAGCTAATGGATTAGTTATTCAAGCTTTAATAGATCCAGGTGATTATGTGATAACTGAACAGTTTGTATATATGGGTACTACAAAGCAACTTACATTTTATGAAGCTAACACAGTAGGTTCACCTATAGATGATCAAGGATTAATTCCAGAAAAATTAGAAGAAACTATTCTTAATATAAAAAGTCAGCATGGTGTTATGCCAAAAATGCTTTACACAATTCCTGAGCACCAAAATCCTACTGGATCCACTTTACCAAAATCAAGAAAACTTGAAATTCTTGATATTTGCCACAAATATGGAATTCCTATTTTAGAGGACGATTGTTATGTCGACAATAGATTTGAAGGAGATCCAGAACCAGCCTTTGCTACTCTTGATGATTCAGGAATGGTGATTTATGTTGGTTCTTTCTCTAAGCTTATTGCGCCAGGTCTAAGAATGGGATTTTTCACTGCAAGTGATGAAGTAATTGACAGAGCTTTATCAGTAAAAGTTGGCTCAGGTCCTAATCAATTTACAGCTTATGCAATTGATGGATTCTTGAGAAATAATCTTGAAAACCAAAAATCTACCTATGATAAGATTTTGAAAGATAAGAAAGAATCTATGGAAAAAGGATTAGTAGATTTTTTCTCTAATACAAGTGCAAAATGGTCTTCACCCAAAGGTGGCTGTTACACATGGATTGAAATGACAGATGGGGCTAATTTAACTGAAGTCAGAGATGAAGTTTTTAGCAGAGGTGTTGGATACATTGCTGGAGATATGTTTGCTCCAAATGGTGATGGTCAAAATATGGCTAGACTTTGCTTTTCATTTGAACCTGTAGAAAAAAATTATGAAGGAATAAAAGAATTAGCTTCTATTCTTAAGGATCTAAAAGTAATCTAAGAATTTTTATATATAGACATTTCTATATTGTTCCCAATATAAAAGCCTACTCTTTGATGTAGATTTTCAGGTTTAATTTCTAGGATACTTTTTTCTCCATCAGATGCATAACCATTAGTATTTTTAGCTATGAAAGATAGTGGATTGCATTCATAAATTAATCTTAGCCTTCCAATTCCGGTTTTTGGGTCTGCAGGATATGAAAAAATCCCTCCCTTTAGAAGGTTTCTGTGAAAGTCAGCTACTAATGAACCTACATATCTAGCGGTATATTTACCATTTACACCTGATTTAAGTGATGTAATCCATCTTTTATCTTTTTCTGTAAATTTATTCCAGTTTGATTCATTGACTGAGTATACTTTAGAGTTACCATGAATAATTTTTGAGTTAGTGATGATAGGGCAACCCTTTTTATCAAATGAAAACATTGAAGTATCTTCTTTGGTTGAAATACACATTACTGTTGAAGAGCCATAAACTGTATATCCTGCTGCTATAGCTTTGTTACCTTCTTGTAAAAGATTTGACTCATCATTTTGATCTGAATTTACTCGTTTATAAATAGCAAAGATTGTACCAATAGTTACAGACACATCAATATTTGAAGAACCATCTAGTGGATCAAAAACAACGATGAATTCTGCATTTTTATTATTTGGGTTTGGAATAATAACCGATTCTATTTCTTCAGATCCCATAAGAAAAACCTTACCTGTTTCAGATAAGTTTTTTATAAGAAGATTATTAGCTAGCTCATCTAGCTTTTCGACTTGCTCTCCTTGAATGTTTATTTCGCCTGTCTTACCTAATAAATTATTAATATTTGATAATCTAATTGCTTCAGAAATTTTATAGCAAGTTGAAGAAATGACAGAGATGATTTTTTTTAAGTCTGATTCTATATCTAAATTGTTAAGATATTCACTTAAGTTTTGATTTCTATTAACCATAATTTAGTTCTTTATAAACAGTTTAAATCTATCTATAACAACATATTATTAAGGTTATATTTTTTCAATGAAATACAAAGGCACAGTGTGATTTTTTTTAAGAATTATAATTTTCAGTAGTTTTTTACTAAACTACTGATATTAAAACTCCAGTTACGATAATCACTATATAAAATGACATTATAATTGCAGATCTTTTTGAATCTTTTATAATTACTGGGTTATTTATTTCTGATTTTCTCATTTAATATTCACTCAATTTTTATTAGAATACTTCTTTATTTTCTTCAAAAAATATTTCAGCAATATTATCAATTTGTTACGTTAATGTTTAATTAATTTATATTCACATTAATGAAAAAAATTAGAAACATTTCATTAACTCTTTTGAAATATTAGAACAATAAAATTTCTAACATAGTTTTAAATTAGTAAGGAGTAATGTTATGGATTTCAATCCAGTAGCTCTTGATATAGTATGGACACTTCTGGCCACAGTGCTTGTTTTTCTTATGCAAGCTGGCTTTTCCCTACTTGAAGCTGGAGCAACAAGAGCAAAAAACTCAATAAATATCATTATGAAAAATATAATGGATATGTCTTTGGGTTCTTTGGTATTTTGGCTAGTAGGTTTTGGTTTTATGTTTGGAACAAATAGTTCTGGTTGGATAGGAACTGATAATTTTTTGCTATCAAATATAGATCCTGCATCGGAAACAGGATATTTTGATTTTGCATTCTTCATATTTCAAACAGTTTTTGCAGCCACTGCAGCAACTATAATTTCTGGAGCAGTAGCTGAAAGAACTAAATTTACTGCTTACTTAATTTATGCAGTAGCAGTAACAGGTTTCATATATCCAATTTTTGGTTCATGGGTATGGGGTGGAGGTTGGCTAAATGATATAGGACCTGGTTTTGTTGATTTTGCTGGATCAACTGTCGTTCATAGTGTTGGAGGATGGGCAGCATTAGCTGGTGCAATAGTTGTTGGACCAAGGCTTGGAAAATATATTGATGGTAAACCTCAAAGATTACCAGGACACTCAGTAGTCCTTATGGCTCTGGGAGTCTTTATTCTTTGGTTTGGATGGTTTGGATTTAACGCAGGATCAACAGTATCTGGAAATGATGGATCTATAGCAGTTATATTCATTACAACTAACTTAGCAGCCGCAGCAGGAGCTGTAGGAGCAATGGTTTTATCATATGCAATATGGAAAAGATTTGATGTTTATATGACACTAAATGGAGTAATTGCAGGATTAGTTGCTATTACTGCAGGTTGTGCAAACATGGGACCTGGAATGGCACTTCTAACTGGATTAATTGGTGGATTTGTTGTTGTTGGTTCATCCATATTATTGGAAAATGTCTTAAAAATTGATGATCCAGTTGGAGCGATAGCTGCACATGGATTTACAGGTGCTTGGGGAACTATTGCTGTTGGATTATTTGCCCAAGAAGAATTCGGTGGAATTAATGGATTACTTTTTGGAGGTGGAGCAGGGCAACTAGGAGCTCAATTTGTAGGAGTTATAGCTGCTTTTGTATTCGTTTTTGGAACTTCATTAGTTGTATTCAAATTGATAGATTTAACTATTGGTATGAGAGCAAGTGATGAAGAGCAAAAAATTGGACTAGATGTAACTGAACATAGTGCATCAGGATACCCAGACTTCACAAACGTTGTAGAAAAATAGTTTATACCTTTTATACTGGCTCCCTAATCCCTCTGGGGAGCCGGTAATAAAAGTAAAGAGGTTTATAGAAAAATGCTTAAGATTTCAGAAGAAAAATTTCAAATTTCATATAATGATTTAGCTCTTGATTTGACTCCAAAAGAATATGAGTTACTAAAAATTTTTATAAATCAATCTCATAAAGTACTTAGTAAATCTGAACTTATAGAACTTGTTTGGCCTAATAAATTACCTAAGTCAAGGGTAGTTGATACGTATGTATCAAGGATAAGAAAAAAATTAAAACAATTTGGTCATCCAGGAATAATGGTGCAGAGCAAGAGAGGATATAGGCTCATCTAAATGTCAAAAATAAGATCAAGATGTTGGGTAAGATTAAGAAAATTACGAATAAGTTACTCAACTTAAACATCTGAAAAATCATCCTAAAACTATCAAAATACTCATTTTTTAATAAATTAACCATTTAGAACTTAAATTACCAGTTTCAATTTGTAATAAGATGCTATAGATTCTAATGTAATCATATATCGTTATAATAACTTTTTTTATTCAATGAATATGGAGAGATTTATGAATAAGAATGAATTACAAAAAGTTGCAAAATTAATGGTTTCACCTAAAAAAGGTATATTAGCAGCTGATGAAAGTACCGGAACCATAAAAAAAAGATTTGACTCTATAAATCTTGAATCTTCTGAAGAAAATAGAAGAGACTGGAGACAACTACTTTTTCAAACTAAATCAATTTCTGAATATATAAGTGGTGTCATACTTTATGATGAGACCCTTAAGCAAAAAACATCTGAAAATCAGCCGATAGTTGAATTGCTTTCCGATAATGATATTATTCCAGGTATTAAAGTGGATAAATCAACTCATCCTTTAGCTATGTTTCCAAATGAAGTTATCACTGAAGGATTAGATGGATTACGTGAAAGACTAGAAGAATATTATGAAATTGGAGCAAGATTTACTAAGTGGAGAGCAGTTATTAATATTGGGGATAATCTTCCTACACAATATGCAATAAATGTTAATTCTTATCTTTTGGCATTATATGCATCTTTAAGTCAAGAAGTAGGATTAGTTCCAATTGTAGAGCCAGAGGTATTAATGGATGGAGATCATTCTATAGATAGATGTTCTGAAGTTACTGATATAACTTTGAATAAAGTTTTTGAGCATCTAGATGAAAGTAATGTATTCTTACCAGGTATTGTACTAAAGCCAAATATGGTTTTATCGGGTGCTGATGCATCTAACAGAGCTGATACTGGAAAAGTTGCTGATTATACAATTGAAGTTCTTTCAAATAATGTTCCTGCTGAAGTTCCAGGAATAGCTTTTCTTTCAGGTGGTCAAGAAGATCAAGAATCAATTGATAATTTGAATTCAATTAATTTGGTTGCTAAATTAAAAAAATCTCCATGGGAGCTCACTTACTCTTATGGAAGAGGGCTTCAAGCATCTCCTTTAAAAATATGGGATGGTAAAAAAGAAAATGTGGTTATGGCTCAAGATGAATTTGAAAAAAGAGGTATAGCTGCTTCCAAAGCCAGGCAAGGAATTTATTGATTATGGATTTTAAGAAATTATTAAATAATGCAGAAAATAACTTAGTCAATCACAGAAGAATACTTCACTCAATCCCAGAGTTAGGATTCGAAGAACATAAAACTTCTAAATATATACAAGATGAGCTTAATAAATTAGGAATCCCTTTTAAGACTAATTATGGAAAAACAGGAGTTGTTGGTCTTATAAAAGGTGGCTTAGGTGAAGGAAGATCTATAATGATCAGAGCAGATATAGACGGACTTCCTCTAACAGAAGAAACAGGATTAGATTTTGCTTCTAAAAATGGTGCAATGCATGCATGCGGACATGACGGACATATATCTATACTTTTAGAAACCGCGAGAATATTACAATCTTTAAAAGATTCAATTAAAGGTGAAATAATTTTGTGCTTTCAACCGGCAGAAGAAATTGTTCAAGGTGCATTAGCTATGATTGATGATGGCTTATTTGAAGATTATCATCCTGAAAGAGTACTAGGACTTCATATTTGGAATCAACTTCCTTCTGGATTTGTTGGAGTTAATGATTCTGCAGTTTTTGCATCTGCGGACGCATTTTCTTTAGAAATAAAAGGTAGAGGAGGGCATGGAGCACTTCCTCATCTAAATGTCGATCCGATTGTAGCTGCATCTAATATAATATCTAATGCTCAAACAATTGTGAGTAGAGAAATTTCTCCTCAAGATCCTGGAGTATTAACTTTTGGAAAAATTGAATCAGGATTTGCCCCAAATATTATTCCAGATTCAGTAAGCATTGAAGGAACAATTAGAGCCTATTCTCAGGAAGTAAGAGAGAGAATTTACTCCTCACTTGAAAGAATTAGTAAACTAGGTGCAGAATCTATGAGATCAACAGCAACTACTGAAATTATGTATGGTGCAGGTCCTGTAGTTAATGAACAAGAAGTAGCATCATGGGTTAGAGATAAAGCTAGAGAGGTTCTAGATCCTTCTTTAGTAGGGCCTACGGAACCTGTAAGTGTTGGAGATGATATGGCAGAATTTCTACAGAGAATACCAGGAGTATATTTTCTTTTGGGCGCAAGCGTCGGAAATAAATATCCTCATCATAATACTAGGTTCGATTTTGACGAAAAAGCTATGATAAACGGAGTTAAAGTGTTCCTATCTTGCACCCTAGATTTCCTAAATAATTAAACTACTGGTGAAGTTCCTCCATCAACATTTACAGCAGTACCTGTAACGTAACTTGCTTTAGATGATGATAGGAAACAAATAACATTTCCAACTTCTATAGCTTCGCCAACTCTTCCCATTGGAACATTTTTTCCCATCACTTCCCAATGATCTTCTAGAGTATAGTCTGGTTTTTCTTTTTGAATATTTTCAACTCTTGTTCTATGTTGGCCAGATTTTAGTAATCCTACACAAACAGTATTAACTCTTATATTTTGAGAAGCATATTCTTTAGACCATGCTTTAGTCAGAGAAATTCCTGCAGCTCTGGAAAGAGAAGTTGGTTGGCTTCCACCTGCAGTTGCTTTTCCTCCAGGAGTAGTTATATTTATAATACTTCCAGATCCATTTGATTTCATGTCATCTATTACAGCTCTAGCACAAAAAATTGCTCCATAAACTTTTAAGTTAAGATCTTCAGTTAATTGTTCATTTGTCATTTCCTCAAGCGGAGAAGCAGATGACGTCCCTGCGTTATTAACTAGAATATCAATTTTTCCAAATTCATCTTTTACTTTATTTATTGAGCTTATAACTGAAGATTCTTCTCTTACGTCTGTAGATATTGCTAATACTTTACCCTTAGCATCTCTTTTGATCTCTGTAACAGCGTTATCAAGTTTTTCTTGAGTTCTTGCAAGAATTGCTACATTGGCCCCTTCTTTAGATAATGAGATTGCAGCAGCTAAACCAATACCGTCACTTCCACCCGTAATTATTGCATTTTTGCCATTTAATCCAAGGTCCATATTTTTGTCCTTTCAGTTATAATTAGTTAATTCTTAAGAATATATATTAATAGGAATTTTCTTTGAAGCCTCTAAAAGTAAATAAAAGAATTATTCTTGGACCAGGTCCATCATCTGCAAACCCAGATGTTTTAAATTCTATGTCTAATCCGATACTTGGATATTTAGATCCAGATTTTTTTAAGATACTAGATGATGTGAGAACAGGTCTTAAGGATCTCTATAGAACTAAAGATCATGCATTTGCTTTAAGTGGGTCAGGATCTTCAGGAATGGAAGCAGGTCTAACTTGTTTAGCAGAAAGAGGAGACAAAGTCATCATTTGTGCTTATGGATATTTTTGCGAGAGACAAATTCTAATGGCTGAAAGACTTGGTTTAGAAATAATTCCTATAAGAACCGAATGGGGTAAGCAGATGGACCCTTCACTTTTAGAAGACACTCTAAAAGAAAATCCTGATACTAAACTTGTCGTAGCTACACATGCTGAAACAAGCACAGGAGTTTTGCAAAATATAGAAGAGTTAGGAAATATAGTTTCTAAAACTAATGCTTTATTTATGATTGATTGTGTTACTTCTATAGCTGGTACAGAAATACTTTTTGATGATTGGAATATAGATTTTAGCTATGCTGGTTCGCAAAAATGTCTTGCTTCTCCTCCTGGTTTATCACCTTGCGCTATGTCTGAAAAGGCTTACCAATACATTAAGAATAGAAAGACAAAACCATCTTCGTGGTATCTTGATTTATCTTTAGTCAATGATTATTGGGATAAAGACCATATTCCTCAATATACTGTTGCAGTAAGCTCAATTTATGCACTTTATGAATCGCTAAGACTTCTTGAGGAAGAAGGTCTAGAAAACAGATGGAATAGACACAAAGTTAATGCTGAAAAACTACGGAAAGGTTTGACTGCAATTGAACTTAATTTACCTATATCTCCAAATGATAGGTTGGATCAATTAACCGTAGTTACCAAACCTGACCATATTGATGATGTTGAGTTTAGAAACAAACTTATTTATGACTACAACATTGAAATAGGTAGAGGACTTGGAGACTTTGCTGGTAAAGTATTCCGAATTGGTCTAATGGGTGAGTCCTGTAAATCAGAGTATGTTGATCAAATTTTGGAAGTTTTTCAAAAAGAAATCTAATTTTATCTAAATCTTAGATTATCTTTGCTAAGCTCACTTATATTCGTACAACCCATAAGTTTCATATCTCTCTCTAAAGCAGTTTTATATAATCCTAAAGCTTTCTCAACACCGGCTTGACCAGCTGCTGCAAGTGCATAAAGATATAATCTACCACCAGCAACTGCTTTTGCACCCATAGATAATGCTTTGAGCATATGAGTTGATCTTTGTATTCCACCCTCACAAATTACATCAATTTTATCTCCGACAGCATCCATTATTTCTGCAAGTTGATCGAAGTTAGATCTCTGACCATCAAGTTGTCTTCCTCCATGATTAGATATAATTATTCCAGTACATCCTATATCGATGGCTCTTTTTGCATCTTCTACTGACATAACACCTTTAAGAGCAAAATGGCCACCCCAATCGGAAGCAAGTTTTTCTGCATCATTCCAATCCATTGATTGATCTAACATCGTTGAAAAATATTGTCCAATAGAAGTGGATACATTAGATAATTCACTTACACTATCTTTTAGAAGTGGCAATTCAAATTTTTCTCTTAGTACATAATTCAATCCCCACTTAGGTTTTGACATAAAGCTGTACAAACTTCCTAATGTTAATTTTGGGGGAGATGTAAAACCAGTTTTTAGGTCTCGTTCTCTATTTCCTGAAGTTATTGTGTCTACTGTAAGAGCTATAACATCAAATGAAGATTCTTTAACTCTATCTAGTACAGCATCGTTTATACCATGATCTTTATGATAGTAAAATTGAAACATTTTTGGAGTGTTTACTTTACTTAATTCCTCGATAGGCACTGTACCAATTGTTGAAAGACCAAACATTGTTCCATATTTTTCAGCTGCTTTTGCTACAGCCCTTTCGCCTTGATGATGAAATAGCCTTTGAAGAGCAGTAGGGGAACAATAAAAAGGTAAATCTAACTTTTTACCAAAAATAGTTGTCGATAAGTCTATATCTTCAACTCCACGAAGAACATTTGGAACAAGATCTACGTCTTCATATGAGCTAGTATTTCTTCTGTATGTTGTTTCATCTTCAGCAGCTCCATCAATATAGTGAAATATTGGAGATGGAAGATTTTTTTTAGCTAACTTTCTAAAGTCATGGAAGTTATTACAATGTTTAAGTTTCATAATAGATATTTTATTTTTTTACACTAATAATTGATTCTACATTCTTTATTTAAAGTCATCATCTTTTTCTTTGCTTAAATCTTTCATTTCCTACATAATTTTAATAAGGATTTATAATGAAAAAATATTCTCTAAATTGTTCCATTTGTGACATCACACAATCTAATAATTCCATTTCTAATATTTTTTGTGACTGCAACCGTAAAGCTTTACTTTATTGTGAAGATATTTCAATTAATAATATAAATCCTATTGAATCTATAAAGAATTCTAAAAATTCAATCTCACTTGGAGAAGGAAATACGCCATTAGTTAAGTTAGAAAAAATTGGTGAAAAATTAGGTCTAGATAAATTATTTGCTAAGCTTGAATTTATGTCTCCAACAGGTTCATTTAAGGATAGAGGCAGTGCTTTAGTAATGAATATTGCAAAAAAAGAAAAAGTTAAAGAATTCGTGGAAGATTCTTCGGGAAATGCCGGAGCATCTCTTTCTGCTTACGCAGCAGCAGCAAATATAAAAGCTCATATTTTTGTCCCAGACACTGCAGGTAAAGGTAAACTTGACCAAATATCTATTTTTGGGGCGGAATTACATAAAATATCAGGGCCTAGAGAAAATTCTACTATAGAAGCTAAGAAATTCTCTAAAGAAAATGATATTCCATATATTTCTCATAACCTATCACCATATTTTTCTGAAGGTATGAAAAGCTTTGCTTATGAAATTTATAATGAGCTTAAAGCAATAGATCATATAATTTTTCCAACAGGAAATGGGTCCCTACTTTTAGGAACTTGGAGAGGCTACAAAGATATTATGAAATCTAATAAAACTAATCTACCTAAATTACACGTAGCTCAATCTAAGAATATTGAACCAATAGTAGCTAAATTAAATAACAAAAAATGGGAGTTTGATGTAGATAAAAAAACTCTTGCATCTGGAATATCTGTTTCTAATCCTCCTAGAATTGATGAGATAATTCAGGCAGTAGAATCTACTAAAGGTGAAGGAGTGTCATGTACTGACGAAGAAGCTATTATTTGGCATGATATTTTGGCAAAAGAAGAGGGTATTTTTAGTGAAATAACATGTGCTTTTGTATTTCCAGCTCTAAAGAAGCTAATAAAAGATAAAAAAATAAAAAAAGATGACACAGTTCTTTTACCTATCACAGGATCTGGATTAAAAGAACCTATTTTATAGATTCAAAAGCCTTCTTGAAACCTTCTATAGATCCTTCAAGAACCCAATCGTCTACGCTATAAGATATTCTAAAATATCCGGCAAGCCCAAAACCTCTTCCGGGTACTGTAAGGACTTTAGAATTTTGCAATATTCTTACAAACTTAGCATCATCTTCTATTGGAGATTTAGGGAAAAGATAAAAAGCTCCATCAGGTTTCACACATTCATATCCTATTTGAATTAGCTCATCATATATATAATCTCTTTTTTGCTTATAAATATTTATGTCTACTGATTCTTCCTGAATATCTTCTATAGATTTTTGCATAATAGCTGTTGCATTTACATGCCCTAATGTCCTCAATGAAAATACCAATGCATCATAAAGTACTTGTTTATCTTTATCTTTTGGAGATAAGGCTATGTAACCAATTCTTTCTCCTGCTAATCCTAAATCTTTAGAATGAGATGTAACTACAATAGATCTATCGTGATGTGGAAAAATAAAAGGATATTTTTTATTATCAAATATGATTTTTCTGTATGGTTCATCAGATATAAGATAGATTTCAGTACCTAGCTCTTTTTCTTTTGAAGATAAAATTTCACCAATTTTCTCGATAATTTCTATTGGATACAAAACACCAGTTGGATTATTTGGTGAATTTATTATTATCCCTTTAGTATTCTTTGTAATTTTTTTACTTAAGTCACTTAAGTCAGGAAAGAAGTTTTCATCAGTTTTTGCAATAACTGGAATTCCATTATGATTTTTTATATAGAATAAATATTCAACGAAGAAAGGACTAAAAACTATAATTTCATCATTAGGATTTAGTATAGATTTTAGAATTGCATTTACTCCACCTGCTGCACCTGTAGTTATGATAAGCTCTTCAGCAGTTATAGGAAAATTAGATTCTTTTGCTAAGGAATTAGCAACTTTTTCTCTTGTAGATTGAAATCCCTGATTTGGCATATATCTATGAAGACCTTTTTCATCAGAATTGGACAGTTCAATTAATTTTTTCTTGAATTTTTCAGGAGGCTCTAGTAGTGGATTCCCTAGAGATAAATCAAAGATATTTTTTTCACCAAATTCCTTCTTTAATTGGATTCCTTCCTCAAACATTTTTCTTATCCAGCTAGATTGTTCTAGCACATCAAGAATTGCTTTAGATATACTCATTTTTTTCTTTCCACTGGTTTGTCTTTTATAACTAAAGTTTCAAAAAATATATCATACCATGCTCTATTTTTTTCATCTTTAATTATCCATAGAATACCAATTAGTAGAGGAATAGAGGAGAAAATTTTTCCTCCAATTTCTCTTGCAAATGCTGCTCCAATTCCTATCTTATTTCCTTCTGGATTAACAACTGATATTCTAAGCGCCCATTTCCCAATAGTTTTACCATACAAACCTGTTGGTATTACTAGATAAGAGAAACATACAATTATTATTATGTAATCAAAAATTCCTGTGCCCACAGAAAAAATATTTCTTCCTATAATATTGAATCCAAAATATAAAAGCAGAACATAAAATAGATCTACAACAAAAGCCATAAATCTTCTTCCCACTCCTGCAATAATAAGTTCTTTTTTCATTTCTAAAATTCTTCTAGTCTTTTTATGGTATATAAATTTTGAAATTTCGAATATATTATTTACTTAATTATTTGCGTATCGGAGGGAAAAATTGTCTAGATTAAATAATAAAGTAGCAATAGTCACAGGTGCAGGTTCAGGTATAGGTTTAGCAACAACTAAGATTTTTCTTGAAAATGGATGTAAAGTTGTTTGTTCAGATAACAATGAAAAATCTTTAGAGAAAATAAACGATGATTTATCAAACTATAAAGGTGATTTTCTAACTCTTAAGACAGATGTTTCCAAAAAATCAGAATGTAAGGATACTGCAAAATTTGTCGTTGATAATTTTGGAAAAATAGACATTTTGGTAAACAGTGCAGGGGTTAGCCAAAGACAAGCTCCTGATCAGAGTTGGGATTATGAGAAAAAATGGGATTTTGTGATGGATATCAATCTTAAAGGATCAATGATGATGTCTTATGAAAGTGTAATTTACATGAAAGAAAATAAAGCAGGATCAATTATCAATTTAGCATCAATAATTGGAATGGTTGGATATAATGATGTTTTGGGATTATCTGATGGATTTAATCCTTACCCACATTCAAAAGGTGGAGTAGTTCAATTATCTAGAGATATGGGTGTAAATCTTGCTAAATTTAATATTAGAGTAAATGCGATATGTCCTGGTTATGCATATACAAATCTTACGACAGCCTTAACTGAAGACAAGGCAATGGAAAAAAAATTAATAGACCTTCATCCACTAGGAAGATTAGCTACTGGAGAAGATGTTGCTCATGCAGCATTATTCCTAGCTAGTGATGAATCTTCCTTTATTACAGGAGCATTATTGCCAGTTGATGGTGGATATACAGCTAAATAAAAGGAGAAAAAATGCTAATCAAATTGGATACATTAAGAGAACGACTTCATGGAGTAGTTTTAAATAAAGGTGAACAAGGACACAATATTGAAGGATTACAGGAGGAGCTTGATAGTTTATCCGATAGCTATGATGAGTTTGTAAATTTTTCTAAAAAATTATCTAACTTAAAAATTAGATCAGATTGGAATTATGTAGAACCAAATTCTATTAATGATATTTTGAATGAAATGGATCCATCCAGGCCAAAAGGTCAAATTAAAGAAATCGATCTAGAAGATAGTTCAAAAAGAGTAGAAGCAGCTTTTCTTGCATCTTTATGTGGCTGTATGTTAGGTAAGCCACTTGAAGCTATGTTTACTGGTCATGAAATAAGAAAAGCTCTTGAAGAAATTGGTGAATGGCCAATGTCTGAATATATATCTAAGGATATTGAAAACGTACTTCCAAGAGTTCATAGATCTTTTCCTGAGACAGCTAGAGAATATATCAAGTATGTAGCTCCTGATGATGATATTAATTACACAATAATGGGAATGTTGATTTTAGAAAAATTTGGTTCAGATTTTACTCATGAAAACATGAAAGAACTATGGATTCATCATTTACCAATTAGTACAACATTTGGCCCTGAAAATACGAAATTATTAAAGTCAGGAATGGATCTAAAAATTGACGGAATGGATAGATCTACTTTTCTTGAAAAAGGAGGTAATGGCCCAAGAAATATTTTACCTTCAGATGATAATACTGAGGATTTTATAGATGTTTTCAACGACATATTAAACCCTGGAGACGAACTATGTGGTGCTGCAATACGAGCTGATGCTTATGGATATGCTTATCCTGGCAATCCTGCAATTGCTTCAGAACTTGCATGGAGAGATGCTAGTTTTACACATAGCCGAACGGGAGTTTATGGAACTATGTTCATAGCAGCTGCTATTTCATGCGCTCAAATTATGGAAGATAGGGATGAAATAATTGAAACTGCACTTAAGTTTGTACCTCAAAAAAGTAGATTCTATGAAAGAGTTTCAGTTTGTTTTGAAGATGTTAAGAATTCTAAAACCTGGGAAGAAGCATACGATAAAATAAGCGATAAATATGGAGAATATGGTCATTGTAGAATTTATCAAGAAATAGGAATGTTAATTAATACATTAAAATTTGCTGAAAATGTTGGTCATGGGATCTGTATTCAGGTGAGTCAAGGTGCTGATACCGATAGCTTTGGGGCTAGTTCGGGATCATTACTTGGTGCATACTTTGGTCCAGGGTTTCTTGATGAAAGTTGGATTACACCATTTAATGATGATATTCATACCGGCTTAGCTTGGTTTTTTGAAAGATCAGTATCAAAATTAGCTAAAAGAATTTCAAAATTACCAGAAATTCTTAATAGTTAGTTTTTACAGAACCTATTTCAGTACAAATTGAATAGTTCTATTAATAAGTTATTTTTTGGCATGCCCGGGAGGATTCGAACCCCCGACCTATTGGGTAGAAACCAATTGCTCTATCCAGCTGAGCTACGGGCACACAAATACATATACTATTATAAAGTTGATTTTTACTTATTGGCAATGCTTATTTTGACGGCACATGCTTTATACTCTGGAGTTTCAGTAATAAAATCTACTGCATCTGAAGTTAAATCGTTAGTTCTGGTTTTGTCTGGAAAAGCAAAGCTCATAAAAATGGCACCTTCTGGTGATTTATCTGTAATCTTAGCCTTGGCAGTTACTGAACCTCTTCTAGATTCAACTTTTATAATATCCTTTTCTTTAATAGAAAGATTTTTAGCATCGAATGGATTTATTTCAACTAACTCTTCAGAAATAATTTCATCAAATCCCTTTGCTTTGCCAGTTTGAGTTCCAGTATGATAAGTTGATCTTCTTCGCCCTGTAGATAAAACAAAAGGAAATTCTTCATTTGTTGGTTCCGCTGGTTCAATATGGTCAACTGGACTAAAAATACCAGTTTCTCCTGATTCCATCTGATTTTTATGTAAATATCTAGTTCCTGGATGATCTTCATCAGGGCAAGGCCATTGTATTCCACCTAAAGCCTCTATTCTGTCATAGTTTATTCCACTGAATAGGGGACTAGTACTGGCCATTTCTTTCCATATTTCTGAAGGTTCAGTTATTTTATGTTTCTTTCCCATTGCTTCATAGAAACCTAATATAATATCAACATCTGTCTTTGCATTTCCAGGAGTGCTCACTGCAGGCCTAACTCTCTGTACTCTTCTTTCAGTATTTACAAATGTGCCATTTGCTTCAGCAAATGATGATGCTGGTAGCACAAGATCAGCCATTTTAGCTGTTTGTGTCATAAAAATATCTTGAACGACGAAAAAATCTAAATTTTCTAAAGCATGAATTGCATGGTTTGCATTAGGATCAGAAACAATAGTATTTTCCCCCATTACAAAAAGAAATTTTACATCTCCTGAATTCATTTTATCCATAGCTGTAATTTTAGTCATACCTCTTTTTCTAGGTAATTCAGCATCCCAAATTTTTTCAAATTTTTCTACCATCCCTGGTGCTTCAACTTTTTGATATCCGGGGAAATCTGTTGGAAGGGAACCGGAGTCACTTACTCCCTGCACATTATTTTGTCCTCTTAGAGGATTTACTCCTGCATTTTCTCTTCCAAAATTTCCACAAATCATCGCTAAATTAGCTAAACTTTGAACATTATATGATCCACAAGAATGTTCAGTTATACCAACTGTGTAACAGATTGCTGATTTTGGAGAAGCTTTAGCATATTCTTTGGCTGTATAAATTATGTCTTCAGGATCTATTCCACAAATCTTTGCAGAATACTCGGGAGTATACATTGTCAGATGATCTTTAATTTCTTCAAAATTTCTAGTTCTAGTTGCAACATAGTCTTTGTCGTATAAATCATTTTGAATAATATAATTTGCAACAGCATTATAGAATGGAATATCAGTACCTATTCTGATCTGTATATATTTGTCAGCCCATTTTGTAAGTTCAATTTTTCTTGGGTCAACAACTATAAGTTTAGCCCCATTCTTAACGGCCTTTTTCATTCTTAAAGAAATAACTGGATGAGTTTCAGTAGTATTAGAACCTGTAACTAATAATAGTTTAGATCCTGCTAATTCTTCAATCGAATTAGTCATAGCACCTCTGCCAACCATGACCGCCATCCCAGCGACCGTAGGAGCGTGTCAGGTACGTGAGCAATTATCAATATTATTAGTACCTACAACTGTTCTAGCAAATTTTTGTAATAAATAATTTGCTTCCGTTACAACTCTAGCTGAAGCCCACCATACGGTTGAGTCTGGACCATGATTATCTATCGAATTATTTAGTTTTTGACTAAAAACTTCATAAGCTTTTTCCCATGAAACTTTTTCAAACTCGCCTTTATTATTTTTTAAAAGAGGATCAGTAAGCCTTTCCTTAGAGTTAACAAAATCCCATGATGCAAACTGTCCTTTTACACATAGTGAACCCAGACTAGGAGCATCAAAGTCAGGAGTTGATCCAAGGATTTTTTCTCCATTACTTATTAACTCAATACCACAACCGACTCCACAATATGGGCAAATAGTTTTAGTTTTAGTTTCTGGTTTGCTTACACTCTTTTCTATTTTTTTATTAGATAATGCTCCAGTAGGACATGTGTTGATACATTGGCCACAAAAAGTACAATTAGATTCCATTAATTTATTATCAAAAAAAGAGAATATCTTTGATTCTTGTCCTCTTCCATCTACAGTAATTGCTGATGCTTGTTCCCAATCATTACAAATATTAGTACATCTATAACATGCTATACATTTTTCATAATCTCTCTGGATAAATGGATTAGGGTCGTTAGCAACTTCTCTTTTAAGTAATTTGGGGAAGAAATCTGTAGGTTTATATTCTTTAACTGCTTCAGCAAATTCATTATTTGTAAGTTCTGTTTGCTTCATACTATCTTCATCCCAACGTATTTCTGATAAAGAAAGCTCTAACATTGTTTTTCTATATTCAATCAATGAATCAGAATGAGTAAATACTTCTAACCCTTCTTCAGCAAGATAAGTACACGACGCGACATATTCTAATTTTTCTCCTTTTTTTATTTCTACTAGACACATTCGACATGTTCCTTGAGGTCCTATTCTTTCGTCGTAGCAGAGGGTAGGTACAGATTTATTAGATTTATTAATTGCTGCCAAAATTCTATCACCGTCGCTTACGGTAATAAATTCATCGTTTACCTTTAGGGTTATAAACTTAGTTTCAATCATAATCTTTTACTTTGTTTCATTTTATAAAATTTGAATAGAAAATAAAACAACATACATAATAATAAGAATATAAGTATAGGTATCCCATAACCACCCACATAATTTCTTATCTCTGAATAGTTCTCTCCTAGATTATTACCAATATATACATAAGTAAAAAGGGTTGGAAATGTTGCGATGAACGTAAAAATTGTAAATTTATATAAATTAAGATTATATATTCCGGCAATAATTGAAGTTATAGATTTAGGAATTAATGGAATTAAGCGTGTAAAGAATATGAAATAAAATTGGTTTTGTCTTAAAACCCTTTCTTGTTTTTGTAAATCTTCTTCAGTAATGAATATATATTTTCCATATTTTATTATGAATTTTCTTCCAAGAGCTCTAGCTAAATAAAATTCAATGATACATCCAATCGTAGATCCTACTGTTGCTATTAGAGAAAGAAATAATACTTCTCCAAAATTATCAACAAGAATCCATCCAGACAGAGGAAGAATGATTTCTGCAGGTATCGGCAGGGCAGTGGGGTCTAGAATCATTAATATAAACACACCAAAATAATCTATTGTCTCTAAAACTTTAGTTATCCACTCAATTATTGAATTTTCTAAACTTGTGTTGCCCATATAAGCTTTATTTTTTTCAGAATCTATAAAAAGTATACAAAACTTAATTGAGGCCTCTAAAATCAAAAAAGTTTAAATCTCGTAAATTTTATATAAATTTTCTTTTGAGAATTAATTAAAAGGTATTTTTTCTACTTTTATAAAAAAAAATTCATAATATATAATAAAATCATAAAAAAATTGTTAAATAAAATAGGCTAATTTGAGTTCAAAATGCACATAATACAAAACAAGTTTTGAACAAATTCAAAACTTATATTGTAAAAGTATTATACTTTTTCATTACTGTGTTATAATCAAAATATGGCTATAGAATCTAAGAAAACTGCAAAGATGCTTGGTGTTGAAAAGAAGTTCAAACGTGAACTAGAAAAGATAATACCTGAGCTAGTAAATGAATTGGGTCTTACTGGTGCTGCTAATCAGTTAGGTGTTGGTAAAGCTACTCTTTCATATTGGATGCTTAAATTGGGCATTCAGTTTAGAAAAGTTGCTCTAGCACCTGGAGAAAATATTGAAATTAAGAGATTATCTGATTAATTATTGGTTTTTTATATTTATTTTTCTTATTTCCTAGATTATTCTTAACATTAGTTATTAACAAGAAACTAATTTATACTCAAAAAATGAATAAAAAATTTATTTTACTGTTTGTTTTCACGATATTTGCGCTTATATTTACTTCCTGTAGGGAAGTGACAGACCAACCTGCTCCTCCAGTTGTATTTGAACCTACTCCTGCTACTACGGAAATGGTTATGGCTGGTGCAGCTCCTGTAGTTGAGGTTGTAATTGTAGGAAATGCAGCTTCAGGTGAGGAATGGTTCCAAAACCAAGGGTGTAATGCCTGTCATTCAACTGGTGCTGAGAAATTAGTAGGTCCTGGTCAGGCTGGAGTATATGCTAGAGCTGCTACTAGAGCTGGTTACAGTTCAGCAGATGATTATCTTGAAGCTTCTATAAGATACCCGGGTGAATACCTTGTTGAAGGATACTCAAATCTTATGCCTGCATCTTGGGAAGAGGCTGAAAATCAGGAAATCGCAGACATTATTGAATACCTTAAAACACTTCAATAATTTAGTTACATGCTAATTTAATTCACAAAAAATCATCTCTTTGCAATAAGCCCTGCTTGATACCCTGCGGAAAATCCTGCATCAATATTTACCACTGATATACCAGGGGCACATGAGTTTAGCATTGTTAGTAAAGCTGAATAACCTTTTTCACCAGTGCCAAAGCCAACCGATGTAGGTACAGCAATAACTGGTTTATCAACTAATCCTGCTACTACAGTTGGAAGAGCTCCTTCCATACCTGCAACAACAACTACGCAATCAGCTTTTTTTATTTTTTCTACTTTTCCTAGAATTCTATGTATACCTGTAACCCCAACATCATTAATTATTTCTGTTTTATTGCCCATCAATGAAGCAGTTATTTCAACTTCTTTTGCTATCGGTATATCTGAAGTTCCGGCACTTACTACACATACAAAACCATTAGACTTTTTTTTGTTTTTTGATAACCAGATCATTTTTGCTTCTGAATCAAAATTTGCTTCAGGAATAAGCTTTATTACCTTGTCATATGTTTCTTTATTAGTTCTCGTAATTAGAAAAAGACCTGAATTATCATATATTCTTTTTGCTATTTTGGATGATTGCTCTGGAGTTTTTGTTTCTCCAAATATTACTTCTGGAAAACCAGTTCTTTTTTCTCTGTCGTAATCTATCTCTGCAAATTCAGTTGTGTTGTCTTCGTTAGTCATTTTATTATTTTACATCAATAAAATAATAAACAAATTATTATAAATCCTTGTAAATTTGCTTCTAGATTTTATAATTTACATAATATTACTTAGAAAATAATTTTTGGAAGGCATCTATATGAAGCTCAGTTGTATTCAATCAAATCTTAGAAAAGGTTTGGCAATAGTTAGTAGGGCAGTTGCAACAAGATCAACTATCCCTGAAACACAAAATGTTCTTATAGCAACAGATAATGGCAGATTAAAATTAACTGCTACAAATTTAGAAATTGCTATAACAACTTGGATTGGAGCTCAAATAGAAGAAGAAGGTTCAGTAACTATACCTGCTAGAATGCTTTCAGATTTTATAAACTCTCTACCTGACAAAAAAGTAGACATTGAGATGGTTCCTAATCCTATTGGATTAAAAATACACTGTGCAAATTTTGATGCACAGATGAATGGAATAGATCCAGAAAGTTATCCACCAATACCTAATATCACTGATGGACCAAAAGTATCTATATCTTCTTCTGATTTTAAGAGTTCTCTTTCAAGAGTGAGATTCGCAGTTGCAAGTGATGAATCAAGACCTGCTCTTACAGGAGTTAAAGTAGATATTAAAGATAATCAATTTACACTAGCTTCTGCTGATGGATTTAGATTAGCTGTTGAAACGGGTAGTTGTGATTCCTCAGTCGAAGAAGATGTTTCTGTTATCGTTCCAGGGAGAACTATGAATGAAATTTTTTCTTTGCTAGGATCTGATAGTGGAATGTTGGACATGACAGTTACTGATCAGAAGAGCCAAGCTTTATTCAAATTTGGTGATATAGAAGTCGTAACCCAGCTTATCCAAGGAAACTTTCCTGATTATGAAAGATTAATACCATCAGAAAAAGGAACAATTTGTAGAGTTAATCGACAAGAAATATTACAAGCTACAAATGCTGCATCTGTTTTTGCAAGAGATGGAAGTGGAATTATTAGAATGGTCTCTGAAAATGTAGACAATGAAGGATCAGTCAGAATAATGTCTCAGGCTGAAGAACTAGGTTCTAATGAGGCTAGAATTAAGGCAGATATAGAAGGTGAAGAAACTAGAATTGCTTTCAACTCTAAATTTCTAGGAGAAATTCTAGGAGTGTTAGATGGTGATGAAATAGAAATTGAAACAATGAGCCCTTCATCGCCAGGAGTCTTTCGATCAGCAGCAAATTCTGGATATTTGCACATAATTATGCCGATGTTTGTGCAATGGTAATGATAAATTTATAATTTTTTCTCAATATTATAAACTTGATAATAGAAACTGAATATTTATCAAAGGAGATTTAATATGGAGTTGATATCTGCAGTCAAAGATGGATTTAAAAATTATGCAAATACTAAAGCTATAGCAACAAGATCTCAATTATATTATTGGTTTATATTCGCATTAATATCACTTATGTTTTTTAACTTGCTTGATATTATTATTTTTGATTCAAATACTTACAGTCAATTACTCGAACTAAACAAACCAACAGGGTGGTTAAGTAGAATATGGTTCTGGTCTATAGCTACACCCTCATTTACTATTATTTTAAGAAGAATAAAAGATATGTCTAAACCTATCATGAGTCAAAGGTCATTTATTGATATTCCTTTAATGACCATAATTTTACTTGTCATGTTGCTCATACTGGCTTACTAAAGCTTTTTGAGCTAGAGATTATTATCTGTTTACAAATCTGACATCAACTCCAATTTCTGATAATTTATCTATCCCATCATCTCTCATTAGTCTGTCTAATGCATTTCCATGTAATTTTTCATCTAAAGTTATTTGTTTTAATGCTTTGAGTTCTAATAGAGGTTCTAAATCCTTGATTTTTTTATTTCCTCCAAGGTTTATATATTGTAAATTTTGAAACCCATGATCTTGAGAAAATAATTCATAAAGTATCTCATCGTCAATTCCTAGATCTGGAATTTGAAGAGTAAATGAATTTTCACTAAACGCCTTATTCCAATGCCAATTTTCTGATACTATTGGATTTCTACCTAAACCAACATGAGTTAATTGTTTTGCGAATTCATTTATTGATGGGACAAATTGAGAAATCGAAGAAATATTATTTCCATCTAACCATAAATGTTCTAAGTAGGGATTTTTTTGTGGTGTAAAAGCCCAAATATCAGAAATTTTATTATCATACATATAGAGATGTTCTAGATTATATAAAAGAGAAATTCTTTCTATATTTTCAATATTATTTCCTGTAAGATCTAAATATTCTAAATTTTGCAGTTCCTCTATTCCATCTATATCATTTATTCCTGCTTCTCTAATAGTTAATTTCTCAAGGTTTTTAAAATATTTTAGGTCTCTTATGTTTTCCATACTAATTTTATTATTTAAATTCGTTTGACCAATTTGCCCCCCTATTTTTATCTCCTTGATATTAGAGATATCTTCAAAAGTAATATAAGAATCAATAAGAGATTTCCCTAATTTTTCTTTTATATAATTTTCAAATTCTACATTCTCAAAAACTACAGCATTAGGATTAGAAGTCGGTGAAGGAGTAGGAGACAATGTAGGAATTATAGTTGGGTAAATTATAGGATTTTTTGTATTATCATTAGAATCTCTAGCTAATGTTGGTATTACTTTTCTTTCAAAATCATTTTTTTTGCTTTCTAAAGAAGAATCCAATTGCTTTTTTGAAGCTATGTTTGTAATTTCTGACGGATTATTTTTAACTTCGATTTTTTCAGATGAACTTGAGCCACAATTTATTAGAGCAAAAGATAAAAATACTAATATAAAACTACTTAAATTATTCATATTCAAATTATAATCAAACTTATTTTGTATTTACTATAACTCTTTTGATTAAGTTTTGTTCTAAGCAATTTTATTAAAATAATGATAATGTTTTATTGAGTAAATTTATGAACACAAATCCTTACAAAATAACTGATCTTGAAAAAGCTTTATTAAGAGTTCCAAAATCTAATATTCCTCAATTTTTAGAAGTGATTTTTTTATCTAGAGATTACGCAACATTAACATCCACAGATAAAGATAAATTAATTGTAAACATCAATTCAATTAATAATTTAGATCCAGACTTTGCTATTTCTGCAAAAAATAACATAATTAGTGCACTAAAGCTTAAAGTAAAAAATTCAGATAGACAACTTGCCCGTGCCGTATTTCAAAATAGAATAAATCAGTTAGAACAAAGTAAGGAACCTATACTTGAATTTGATAGATTAATATCTACAAAATTTTCTGAAAAACTTTTAGAAGAGATTATAAAATATGAATGGGGAAATGTTGAATCTCATTATAAAAATCTCAATGAGTGGAAGTATATTTTTTCAAAAATTTCTTTTTATAATGATGATTTGCCAGAAGATAATTTTGATGTATATAGAGCGGGTACAAAAGAAGGTTTATCATGGACCACAGAAGGTTCAGTAGCAAAATGGTTTTATAATAAAAACTTAAAAAACAAACAAACTAAATTTAACAATTTCTTAAAATTAAATGTTTCTAAAAATGATGTTCTTTTTTCCTTAAACCACAAAAATGAAAGCGAAGTTGTACTTATACCTAGGATTGAAAATATAGAGTCTGTTTCTAAAGATTATATAAAAAGTATACCCACCATTAATTCACCTAGAAACAAAAGAATAGCTAAAGGGCAACTATAAATTATTATTTTTATTCAAATGAATATATTTATATAAGCCAATTTTTTCTAGTAAGTTTTTAGACTTGTATTGTTTCTTTCTATTCAATAACATCTATATAAATTTGTATCCATATATACATTATTGGGAGCTGAAAATGAATCAAGATGAATTAGATAATCTAGCTGAAAAGAATGAATCTGATCACCATTCAAAAAGAGCAGACGAATTAATGAAGCAAAATGCTCAAAAAGGTTTGTTTATTCTTCAATACTTTACTTGTAAAAAGTGTGGTGATATTTCAGAAAAAGAAGGAAAAAAAGTTGACGTTCTATCAAAAGTTATAGAAAGTTCTAATTCTGGACTTTCTGGTTTTTCTGTAGGATGGACAGAACTAGGATTACAAGTATGGTGTGAAACTTGTGACAATAATGTTATCAATTTTGATTTTAAGGGTCAAAAGGTAGGATTGGTTCATTAATATACTTATTTATTATTAGAAATAAGTTTGTGTGTCAAAAATATTTTCAGTTAATTCCCAAGATCTTGGGTTTCCAGATTCAAGTTCTTGAAATAATTTTCCCATAATATTTTCCCATTCTTCCACCTTATTACTCTTAGGTTCTATATGGATGCCATCTTTAATATTAAAATCCTCTTCAACTTCTAAAAGCATAACGAGTTTATTTTGATTTATATAAATTCTCATTCTTCCGATAGGTTTATTTTGTAAATCTTTGACGATTTCGGGAAAAGGATTACTATGATAATCAATATATTCTATAATTTTTTCTTTTTCATTTTTCAGTTCATTTATAAGGACTAATAATTTTTTCTTTTTCATAATATTTCTTTTGATTTTTTATATCTAAGATACTTTTTTGAGATTATGGAATAAGTTTATTTTCTTGCAAATCTACCCATAATTTAGGGTCTATTTTAAAAGATAGCATTTCTAAATTCTCAACAATTTCTTCTGGGTTTCTTGGACCAGGAATAGTAGAAGCAACAGAAGGGTGATTAAGTCCAAACTGTAGTGCTGCAGCTTTTAAAGGGACATTAAATTCATCACATATTTTTTTTATTTTTTTTGCTTTTATTATTATTTCAGAGGGTGAAGGTTCATAGAAATAAGTAGACTTTTTATCTAAATCAGAAGCTAGGATTCCACTATTATATGGGCCCCCAATAATAATACTAATTTCTTTTTTTAAACATATTGGGAGTAATTTATCTAAAGCAGAATAATCTAATAATGTATATCTTCCAGCTAATAAAAAGCAATCAAATTCTCCATTTTTAGCGAATTCTAAAAGCATCTCCCATTCATTCATTCCTGCTCCAATTGCCTTAATAACTCCTTGGTTTTTTAATTCTAATAAAGTTGGCAATGTCTCATTTAAGGCGATTTCATAATTGTCGTCTGGATCATGGATAAAAATTATATCTATACAATCAATTTTGAGTCTTTGTAAGCTTTCTTCTATAGATCTCAAAACACCGTCTCTAGAAAAATTAAAGACTACGTTATTTTTATAACTTGATGCTTTTACGTTAGTTTCTAATGCAGGTGTCATTTGTTCGTTAGATTTATACTTTTTAGCTTCTATTTCTGGAAGTATTAGGCGACCAACTTTACTAGATAATATAAAACTATCTCTATCTATAGTAGGTAGAAAATTTCCATAAAGTTTTTCGCTGTTACCTGCTCCATATAGTGGAGCTGTATCAAAATAGTTTATACCTGATTCAAATGCTTGATCTAAAGTTTTTCTAGCAGTCTTTTCATCCAAACTTCCTAAGGGTGCTCCACCCATACCAATTTTAGTGACTTTTAGGTCAGTATTACCAATTTTGTTTTTTTCTAATTTATTAGACAATTTATATCTTTCCTTACACTTTTTTAAATCTTAAAAAGAATACAGATGAACGTATTACTAACAAGATAATGATATGTAATTATAGAAAAAATTGTAAAAAAAAAATCTATTCTTTACCCTAAAATATTTATTTACTAACTTAATTATCTAGATTAATTTTTCTTGATATACTACTTAAAGTAGCTGTTATATGAGTGCTATCAAATAGTAGCTACATATAGAAAATGTCCTCACTTTGATGATTTGAATGAGGGCATTTTTTTTATTAAAAATATATACTGTTATGGTGCTATTATTTATATACGGAACTTGTAAGTGATAGCACGTCCTTAATTTTTATATCTACTAGGTTCTTTTGATTGTCATCATACTTTAGATAAAATATGTTTATGAATGTATTTAGTTTTATTATCAAGAAAATTCTGCCTATGGTTATAGGTATATCTATTGTTGCAGGATCTATTTATATCGCATATATTTTCATCATGAATATTTAAATTAAATGACCCTCAAAAATATAATCTAAAGTGGATTAGAGAAAATATTTTATAAAGAGGGTCAAATATCCTGTACTAGAAAATAATTTCTAGTAGTCGGCTCGTTATAATTTTATCATGTTAGATAAGAAAAAAATCATGAAATTTAAATGAATAGTATAGAAAATCACAATTCAGATGTAATAATTGTTGGGGCAGGAAATGCAGCTTTTTCAGCGGCAGTCTCTGCAGCAGAGCATGGATCAAAAGTTTTAATGCTTGAAAAAACTGAAGAGAAATATATGGGTGGAAATAGTGCTTTAACTATTCATATGAGATTTGCTTATAATTCGTTTGATGATCTATTACCGTTAATTAAATTTCCTGAAAAGCCAAACGATCTGAGTAGTTTTGAAAAAAAAATCAGTTTACTAAAAGATATCGTTACATCTTATTCAGAACTTGATTACTTGAATGATATTAACAAGGTAACTGAAAATAAATCTGACAAAAATCTCTCTAAAGAATTAGTATCAAATTCTTTAAGCACAATAAATTGGATGAATAAACTTGGACATTTTTGGACACCTACATTTGAGAATCCTACCTCTGCAAATGTTGTTTCATTTGATGGAAAAGGATATGGCCTAATAAATCGATGGAAAAAGATAGCTATACAAAAAGGTGTAAAAATAATTTATGAATGTCCAGTTATAGATCTTATAGAACAAAATAATCAAATATCAGGAGTTGTAGTAAATTATAAAAATCAAAATATAAAACTCTTTGCAAAATCAATAATTCTTGCTTGTGGTAGCTTTGAATCTAACTCAGAAATGAGAGCAAAATATTTAGGAGAAAATTGGAGAAATATTAAACTTAGAGGAGTACCTCATAATACAGGAGAAGGCTTAGAAATGGCTATAAATCATGGTGCTGTTCCATATGATGATTGGTCTACTTGCCATGCTTCTCCTCAAGATTATAATAGACCAAATTTTGATTTACCTGGCGAAAATAAATCAGGTGATTATTGGAGTAGATATGCTTATCCTTTTAGTATTTTAGTTAATCAAGAAGGTAGCAGATTTGTTGATGAGGGAGAGACTTGGCGAGGCTTAACATATGCAAAAACAGGAAAGGCAATTTTAGAGCAAAAGAATCAGGTAGCTTATCAACTTTTTGATTCTAAACATAGAAGGGCAGGGGTGTTAGATAATTATAAAAATCCAACAGTAATTATTTCAAATAATCTTAATGATTTAGCAAATAAAATTAAAATTGAAAATATTAATAAATTTTTATTTAATATAGATAATTTCAATAAAAACATTTCATCAAATTTTTATAACCCTAATATTTTAGATGGGAAGTCAATTTCCAATATAACTCCTTCAAAATCAAATTGGGCACTTGAGTTGAATGAACCACCATTTGAAGCCTTTCCAGTTATTGCAGGTATGACATTTTGTTATGGAGGATTAAAAACTTCAAAAGATGGAGAGGTTCTTGATAAAAATGGAGATATCATTAATGGTCTATATGCAGTGGGTGAAATGTTAGGAGGACTTTGGTACAAAAATTATCCTTCTGGGGGTGGAATGATGGCAGGTGCGGTATTTGGGAAAAAAGCTGGCGAAAAAGCTTCTATCAAATAGTGTAAATTTTTATTTTTGAAAAATAAATTACTTCAGTAAAGTATAATTGAATTTGGAAAAATAAATAATTAAGAAAAAAATGTTTTACTCCAAAGAAAAAAAATTAAATTTTAATGATGTATTAATTATCCCTAAATCTTCACAATTGAACTCTAGAAAAGATGTAATTTTAGATACTAATATTTCTTTTCCTAATTCTAGCGTTGAGTGGTTTGGAGTTCCTATAATGGCTTCTAATATGGATAATGTGGGAACTTTTGAAATGGGATTAGCCCTTCAAAAATTTCATATTACAAATGCTGTTAGTAAATTTTATGATAAAAAAGCATGGGTTAAATATATAAATAAAGGGTTAGATCCTGAGTATAATTACATAACATTTGGGTTAGAAAAAGTTTCTGAAATTGATGAAATTATTTCTTTTATTTATCAAAAAACTAATAAAGCTATTAAGACTGTAGTTTTTGATATTCCAAATGGATACATAGATAAATTTTCCAAAACTATAAGTGACACCAGAAAGCATTTTCCTAACTTAGGAATTATAGCTGGAAATGTTGTTACTCCAGAGGGAGTTAAATTATTAATGGATTCAGGTGCTGACGGAGTTAAAGTTGGTATTGGATCAGGTGGAGTTTGTGACACAACAGAAACGACTGGTATTGGTTATCCTCAATTATCTGCGGTTATTGAATGTAGTGAAGAAGTAAAAAAATACAATGGATTTGTTGTGTCTGATGGTGGAGTAAAAATAACAGGCGATATCTCTAAGGCATTTGCAGCAGGTGCAGGTTTTGTGATGCTTGGTTCACTTCTAGCAGCTCATAAAGAAAGTATGGCTCCAATAATAAGAAAAGATAATAAAAATTATAGAGAACTATATGGAATGAGTTCTACAAAAGCTATGACTAAACATTACGGAGGAGTTGCTGATTATAGAACATCTGAGGGTAAATCAATTCTTGTTGAGGACAGGGGACCAGTAAAGAATACAGTTAACGAAATTTTAGGTGCTTTGAGATCAACATGTACATATATCAATGCTAAAAATATAGGAAAGATATATGAGAACTCAAATTTCATAATTTTATAAACTGCTGTAGATAATAGACATTTAACATTACTGTAATTTTTTCGTAAAAAAATTAATGTACATTTAGTGTATGGAAATTAAAATAGGTGACATTTTAGAAGAAATAACACTACCATCAATCAATGGTTCAAATTTTTCACTATCAAGTCTTAAAGGTAAAAAAGTACTGTTAACTTTTTATAGATTTGCAAGATGTCCAATGTGTAATCTTCGCATAAATGAAATTTTGAAAAGATATGATGAATTAGGAAAAAACTTCACAATGGTTGGTATTTTTGATTCAAAAATAAATAATTTAAAACAAGCTATGAGCAGACATGATATTCCTTTCGCTATATTAGCAGATGAAAATTTTAAGTATTTTGAAAAATATGAAGTGAAAACTTCATGGTGGGGTGTAATTAAAGCTTCTTTCACAAGATTCACGAGATTTAATAAAGCCTTATTTCTAAAGGGATACATTCCTTTTCCTATCAAAGGCCATTTCAACACACTTCCCCTAGATATACTAATTGATGAAAAAGGTGTAGTTGTTGACGTAAAATATGCAAAAGATATTGGTGATCATTTTTCATTTGAAAAGCTTAAAAGTTTTTCCGTTTAGATTATTGCTTTATAACTGGATTTGAAAGAATTCCAATTCCACTAATTTCAATATCAACTATATCTCCATTCTTAATATTACTTGGGACTTCATCAGTTCCCATCCAAATTACATCACCAGGATAAAGTGTTATATATTTTGTGATATTTATAATGTATTCACTAATACCGAATATCATATCATTGGTTTTGAATTGATCTTTAATTTCATTATTAACCCTAATTGTTGTAATCATATTTTCAAGATCAACATTTGTTTCTATCCATGGTCCCATCGGCTTGAAAGTATCACTATTTTTTGCTCTCCATAGTGTTCTGTCATTAGACTGCCACGATCTTTCACTAACATCATTCCCAATTGTGTATCCAAATATATGTTCAAATACATTTTCTTTATTTAAGTTTTTTGCTTTTTTCCCAATTACTACAACAAGTTCACCTTCATATTGGACTTTTTCAGTTGCATCTTCGGGAATAATAATTGGTTTATTA
Organism: SAR202 cluster bacterium; assembly: GCA_008373205.1. Classification (GTDB taxonomy): domain Bacteria; phylum Chloroflexota; class Dehalococcoidia; order Lucifugimonadales; family Lucifugimonadaceae; genus TMED-70. Next base: position 681 of record RQOS01000035.1, on the reverse strand, counting down.
TGAGCAATTAATGCGTTGTTCGCTCTATATCCTACATCCGGAGCTGGAGGTGGAGTGCCAGCCCTTCCAGTGAGCTCAGACATCTTTATAACATGATTCATGTAGTTTACCCCCACAGCATAAAAAGTTTTTGGATAAACTGGAATTAATAATTCTATTTCTTCAAAAGATAGAGGTATTTCTTTTTTTTTATATTTACTAAAAGGATTTCCAGAAATAGGAAAAATCATATTATTTTCGATGATTCCATGACCTATTTCATTTTGATATTTAAATCTGCACCATTTCATAAAAAACTTTCTAATTATTGCAAAGCAACGCTACCATCATCCCTAATTGGAGGCGGAACTTTAGCTGGATCAAAGGGATGTTTATTTGGAGCTTCATTATTAAAATTTAATCCCAACCCAGGCTTCTCGGATGGTGCATACCATCCATTTTCTAGTCTAATAATTTCATCTGTCATATCTCTTCTTGGTGGTATGTTTTCTTGTACAGATTCTTGAACATCCCAAGATGGTGATGAAATTCCTAATGCTATACACGCAGCTGTAGCAATAGGTCCTTGAAAATTATGAGGACATATTTTGATATGATGAGCCTCAGCAATTGTAGCTATTTTTTTAACTCCAGTTATACCTCCAGCGACAGCAATATCAGGCTTAAAAAATGCAGGTTTTG
>RQOS01000034.1 GCA_008373205.1 SAR202 cluster bacterium | reverse complement strand
TTTTCTCTTCTTCTTGCCCCATGCTCGTCCATACATCAGTATAGACAACATCAGAATTGGAAATAACGATATCTAAATCATTCGATTGTTGAAATTTATTTATACCTAAGTTAGAAAAGGTTTCCAACGTTTCGTTATTAAAATTATAACCAGGTGGAGAACATATAGAAAACAATCCACCAAGAGTAAGCACTGCATACCCTAAACTTTTTGCAACATTGTTGCTGTCTCCTATATAAGTTATCTTTTTATCTTTTAATGTCCCAAGATTTTCGTATATAGTCATAACATCAGCTAAAGCTTGACAAGGGTGTTCTTCGTCTGTCAGAGCATTAATTACAGGTATTTCAGAATAATCAGAGAATAATTCAATCTTATCTTGTTCAAAAGTTCTAATTATTGCTAAATCAGCCATCCTGCTAACTACACTTGATACATCAGCTATAGGCTCTCTAGTACCCATACCGACTTCTTCTGGAGAAAAATATATAGCATTTCCTCCAAGCTTTTGAACGCCAATCATAAAAGACAATTTTGTTCTTAGTGAAGGTTTATCAAACAGCAAAACTGCAGTTTTATCTTGTAAGGAAGATGAGCTTTTACCATTCTTAAAGCTAATACTTAATTCGATAATATTAATTAAGTCATCATAACTGCAATCACTGATTTTAATCAGATCCTTAATCATTATGCTGGTCTAAATACAGGCAAATTTTGACCGTCTGCATCGATAAAATCTACAACTAAATCCATTCCAATAGTAAAATTCTCCGGCTCTGGATCAACTCCTATAATTCTTGTAGGCATATTAATGCCTTCTTCTAAGGTTACAATAGCTGCTACGTATGGTAGGTCCTCCACAAAACTTGGATGTGGAGCTTGGTGAACGATAGTGAAAGTATAAAGTTTTGCTTTACCACTAGCTTCTATCCATTCAACATCTCTGCTTCCATCTTTTGTTGATACTGCTCTAGGATAAAATTGGATATGATCTCCAAATTTTTGAATTAATAATTTTTTTTCATTTGCACCTTCCCAATATCTATCAGATTCAGGCTGAGGGATTGGTTTTATCTTGTCACTCATTTATTGCTCCTTTTCTTAATTATTTGATGTAAGTAGAACTGTACCTGTACTAGAGAGTAAACCCCCTGTACCATGGGCAAGTGCTATATCACATTTATCAAGTTGTCTTTCTCCAGTCTCTCCTCTAAGTTGTCTAACTGCTTCAAGAACTGTAAATATTCCATACATTCCAGGATGAGTATATGAAAGCCCACCACCAGAAGTGTTCAAAGGAAATGATCCTCCCGGAGCTGTTACTTGATTAGCTACAAAATCTGGGCCTTCTCCTGGTCCACAAAATCCTAAACTTTCTAGGGTTGCTAGTACTGTGTAAGTAAAAGAATCATAAATCATGGCCAAATCTATGTCGCTATAGTCTAAACCAGCCATTTCTAAAGCTCTTGGTCCAGTTTTTCTTCCATAAGTTCTAGTTAGGTCAGGCATTTGAGATAACATACTACCATGATCATGCCCTTCTCCAACTCCTAAGATTTTTATAGGACCTTTTTTGGTATCTTTTGCTTTTTCCATTGAAGTTACTACTATTGCTGCTCCTGCGTCTGTAACCAAACAACAATCTAATAAATGGAATGGCCAAGAAACCCATCTTGAATCGTGATAATCATCAAATGTCATAGGTTTGTCATAGAAATAGGCTTTCTCGTTCATGTTTGCCCATTTTCTTGTTGAAACTGCAATTTCTGCCAATGCTTGTCTGGTTCTATCTTCGCCATACATTTCCATATATTTTCTTGCAGCCATGGCATAATTTATTGGAGGCCCCATTATTCCATAAGGAGAAGTATATTGATCAGCTGGCATTCCTCCGCCGCTTCTGTTTCTAGCTCTATCACTTCTTCCACTTTGACCGTGTGTTATTAGTGCGACTTCACAATATCCTGCATTAATTGCAGCTAGAGCATGAGCAAGATGAATAACAAATGAAGAACCGCCAACTATAGTAGAATCAGTAAAGTTAGGCTCTATTCCCAAATATTCTCCCAAATCATATGTTGAGTAACCAGCTGTAAATAAACCGTCAACATCTGAAATATTCAAGCCAGCATCTTCTAAGGCATTATGTGCAGCTTGAGCATGATGGCCTAGAGGTGATATCTCTGGGACTTTACCTATTTTATCTGATTCAGCAACTCCAACTATGGCAGCCTTACCAGATAAGGATTTTCTTAGTGCTTTCATTTTTTTGCCCTTCTACTAAAAATTAAGTTAGTTAATATTCTTGAGTAAATGATAGCAATTTAAATGATTTTTTCTACTTTAGAGGAGAGTAATCTGTAGGATTTAATAATTGGTTCTCTACATTTTTTACAATAAGGCCATCTTTATGAGAATCTGCTACTACCTTAGCCCATTCTGGATCATTTCTAAAATTATTCCATGATTCAACTCTAGAATCATGACTTTCATAGGCTAAAAGATAAGTTAGGGTATTATTGCTTGGTCCAACATCAGATGTCCAGTAACCAATATTTTTTATCCCGTGTTTTTCAAATAATTTTAAAGTATGATCTCTAAATCTAGAGTTAAGATTTTCAAGCCTTCCAGAAAAACATTCATATATTCTAAGTTCGTAAATCATTTTGCCTCCATTTTCTTTTTAAGAATATCATTCAAAAATATCATTCGAATTAATATCAAATACTTCATATTGTTCCTTAGAGCATCCTTCAGTTTCAGTAGGATAAACTAAATATGTTCCTTTTGGTAAAGCATAGC
>RQOS01000033.1 GCA_008373205.1 SAR202 cluster bacterium | reverse complement strand
GGAAATTAATTCTTTCTGCAGAAAAATCTACGTATTTTGCTACTGCCAGTTCACCTCCAGTTACAACATCTATGCTCATGGCATTCTCATTTAATAAATTTAGAATGTAGGGGTTAGAAAAAGCTTTAGTTGAGTAGGAAATAACACTATTTTCAATTTCAGAATTAAACGAATTTTGAAAATCTTTTATTGTATTAATTATAGTTTCTTCGTCATAAACATATAATGGTGTTCCAAATTCTTCAGCTAGGTCTTTAAGATCAACATCATTTATGGAAATATTATTTTTTTCATTAACAAAAGAATTATTTGGGAATATATCTGATCCATCAAAAGTTTTATTATTCATATATCTCCTGAAAAATTAAATTATATATATTTGAATACTATAAAATTCATATTTAAATTCTATACTTTTAAAAAATAAAAAAACATTTTATGGATAAAGAATTAAGACTTACAAGTTTCTCTTCAAGTGGTGGTTGAGCTGGTAAAGCTTCTATTGAAGTACTGGACAGGGTTCTGGGCCAGATAAATAATATAAAATCTTCAGAAAAAATTTTGATTGACCACAAATATAGAGATGATGCTGCTGTTTATAAATTTTCAGATGACAAAGCATTGATATTTACAACTGATTTTTTTTCACCGATGGTTGATGATCCTTATATATTTGGACAAATAGCATCTGTTAATGCCATTTCAGATATTTATGCTATGGGAGGAAAGCCTTTTTTAGCGTTAAATATATCTTGTTTTTCAGAAATTCTTCCAAATGGTTTCATTGAAAAGATTTTAGAAGGAGGTATAAATAAAGCTAATGAAGCAAACGTGATCATAGCAGGTGGGCATACTATAATCGATGATGAACCCAAGTATGGATTGGCTGTAATTGGTGAAGTACATCCTGATAAAATTATGACTGTTTCAAAAGCAGAGGAAGATCAAGATATCATTGTTACAAAACCAATTGGAAACGGAATTATCTCTACTGCACTAAAAAATAATTTAGTTGATGAAAAATATTCTAATAAAGCTACAAAATATATGCTTGAATTAAATAAATCTGCAAGTGAGAGCGCTCAAAAATTTAATATAAAAACTTGTACAGACATAACTGGTTATGGATTAATTGGTCATCTAAAAAATATACTAAATGCGAGTAATGTTTCGGCTGAAATAATAATTGAAGAAATACCTATCTTAGATGGTGTCTCTGAGTTATCTAAGGAAGAAAATTGGTGTACAGGACTTAGAAATAATTTAGAAAAATTAGATAATGAGATTATTTGGGGACATACTCAAAAAATTCCTGATGAAAAGAAGATGATAATGTTTGATCCTCAAACATCAGGTGGATTAATATTTTGTTGTGATAAAGAGATTTCAAATAAATTTATTGCCGAATTATCTAAAAACGAAAATTTATTTGTTAAAAAAATAGGCAGAACTATTAAGAAATCTAACTTTCAAATAAAATTTTTATAATCTTGTTTTTTTGAAAGGTTTCAAAATTTTTACCTGATTTTTTTTCCTCAATTCTTATATTTTCTTTAATCCTAAGAATTTCTTCTCTTAGTTTAAATTCAGGATCTTCATCATTTTGTAAGAAGCAATAATATAGCTTAAAAATATCAACATCTTTATAATTTGATCCTTTTTCATCAATTCTTATATTTTTACTTAAGAATTTTTTTATAATTCTAGTGGCAAGTATAGACGATGGTCCTAAAAAATTAAAATTATCCAAAAAAGATTTTTTTTGATCCTTGTTTTTAAGTAAATCCCAGTTATTTTTTACATCTTCAGAAGATTCTAAGGTGCCAAAATTTTCTTTATCAAAAACATGAGGATGTCTAGATATTAATTTTTTATTAGCATTTTCTATCACATCTTCAATATCAAAAATTTTGTTCGATTCCCCAATACTTGCGTAGAACAATATATGGGTTAACAAATCAGACAATTCATCTACTATTTTGGTAGGATCGCCACTTTCTATTGAGTCTAACAATTCATAACATTCTTCTAATGTAAGTTTTGAAAGGGATTTTAGGTCTAATTCATTATCCCAGGGGCATCCATCTTTAGATCTTAATTTTGAAATTGTATTTACTAGATTAATTATTTTATTTATTTTCATAATTTTAAAAAGTTATAATGTTGTATGAATAAAAAAATCTCCACATCGTTTAAGATTTTCTCATCTATTTTATGGGTTCCAGTTACATTATGTATTAGTTTAGAAATAATTACATTCTCTGATTGGGTTTATGAATATAATTGGACAAGAAACCAAATAACCCAAACTACTGATATAAAGATAGATCAACTTAATGAAGTTTCTGATCAAATAAAGAGTTATTTTAAAGATGACCAAGAAAAATTGGAAATCTTACTACAACAGCCAGGAAGACAAGTTTTTAGTTTATTTAATCAAAAAGAAATAGACCATATGGTTGATGTAAAAAATTTAATAAAAGCTACTCTTTTGTTTGAAAGGATAGGATTAGTATTATTACTTATTTTCTTTATATTTTTTTTATTCAAAGAAGGGTATCAAAAATTTTATGATAATTTTATAAGAGTAATTTTAGGATCATTTTTAATTTGGAGTATTCTTTTATTTTTGATCATCTTTGGGATGATAATAGATTTTAACTACACCTTCACGTTGTTTCATAAAATAATGTTTACAAATGATTTATGGATCCTTGACCCTAATACAGATTTCTTGATTATGATTTTTCCTCAAAGATTTTTTCTTGAAATTAGCGCAGCAATTATTATTTTATTTCTTCTTATAAACTTAATAATTTTCTTTTCAATATTTTCTTTTAGGAAATTTTTCACTCCAAGATAAAATTGATTCTTTAGCTAATCCTATATTATCAATTACTTGGTGTACTTTATTATTTACAGGTTTAGTTCTACCGGCTTTTGAAATAAGGATTGCATCCATACCAATATTTATAGCTCCTAAGACATCTGCTACAGGATTATCACCTATATGTATGGAATGTGCAGGCTCAATGTTTACCTTTCCCAAAGTTTGTGTAAAAATTTTAGAATTTGGCTTAGCTATTCCAAGTTCGTTAGATAATGATAAAACATCAAAAAAAATATTATTTTTTTTTAATAATCCTGTATTTGAAATTATTCCAACTTTATAATCATTTCCCCTTAGATAATCTAAAAAATCAGAAGTTCCTTCAAAAATATCTGGTGGATAACTTATAAATATTTCATCAATAATATTTCCTAAATTTTTAATCTGTTGGGAATTTAGATTGATTTTATTATTTATATCTATTTTTTTGATAAGTAATATTAGCCATTCTTTGAATAAAAGATCAGAATGAAATCTAGAATATTTAGCAATTAATGAAACTACATAGTCATGTGAACTTTCAACATCTTCATAAACTAGATCATTATGAAATTTTTTTAAGTAATCATATATAGCTTCACACTTTAATTTTCTTCTATTAGGAGAGAATGCAGAAAAATCTGATTCCCCCATAATGGTTTGCCAAAGATCTATTGTGACTAATTTATTCATAAATGACCTCAAAAAAAAGATACTTACTAAAGATAAGAACCTATCATATATAAAAAGACTTGATCGGACTAAAGCATAAAAATTAAGACTTTAACACTATCTAACTATAGAAATCATATAAATTCTAGCATGGATTTAGAAGAAGGTTTCAATGTTTTCTATGGCCATAATGGTCAAGGAAAAAGTAATTTATTTGAGGGAATATATATTTTATCTATAGCAAAATCATCTAGAGTATCTAATGATAAATTTCTGATAAACAATGATCTGATTGAAACGGGCGGGCATGCACAAATTCTAGGAATAGCTGAAGAAAAAAACCATAATATAAAAGCTCAAGTAGATTACGATATTTCTTCAAATAAAGACTTAGATAAAACTTTTAGAATAAATGGAGTAATAGTTTCTACTCAGGAATTTGTAGGAAACATTAATTCGGTTTTCTTTGACACAGATGATATTGCAATAATATCAGGACCTCCTTTAGTTAGAAGAAAATATATCAATATATTGCTAAGTCAAATCAATAATGATCATGTAAAAAACTTACAAAGATTTCAAAAAGTTTTATATCAAAGAAATAGTCTCTTAAAAAATATAAAAGATGGAAAGAGTAAAGAAATTGAATTAGATTTTTGGGATGATCGATTGGCAGAAGAATCTTCAAGTATATTTTATGAAAGAAATAAAATATTGCTAAAAATTAGAGATAACTCAAAAAACTTTGCCTTAGGGTTTAACAAAGAAATAAACTTAGATATTAAGTATTTACCTAAAATTGGAAGATCAGAAAATGATAATTTTTTTGAAGAAAATAATTCTCCAGAAAAAATAAAACTTTTTTTTGCAAACTCTTTAGGAAAAAATAGAGCTAGAGATATAGATCAAAGAAACACAACTCTTGGCCCACATAGAGATGATTTTGGAATATACTTTAATGGCTCTCCAGCCTCAATTACTGCATCTAGAGGCCAATCTAGAATAATATCACTTTCTCTAAAATTATCTGAAGCGGAAGAAATAAAAAATATAGTTGACGCTAAACCGATATTAATTTTAGATGATATTTTTTCTGAATTAGATGAGAATATGAGAGAAAAAGTTATTTCAGAAATTCAAGATTTTGATCAAGTCTTATTATCGACTGCAGATTTAGCATTGATCGATAAAAAAGTAGTTCAAAATGCTAGATTTTTCTCTATAAATAACGGATCAATCAATCAAGATTGATTTATTTATCAAGTTCAAAAGTTTCATGAAGAGAATTTACAGCAATATCTAAGTCATTTTGATTAATAAGGCAAGTAATTCTTATTTCAGAAGTAGTTATCATATCAATGCTAATATTTTTTTCACCTAAGGCATTGAACATTTCTGTCGCATAACCTGGAGCATTTTGCATACCTGTTCCAACTAAGCTAACCTTAGCAAAATCTTCACCCTTGACGACTTCTTCAAAATCTAAGGTATTATTATTATTCAAAATTTCATATGCTTTCTCTAAATCTTCCTGAGACAGTGAAAATGAAAAATCTATGAATCCATCAGAAGGAGTATTTTGAACTATAACATCAATACTTATAGAGTTATCTGATAAGGGCTTCAATATAGATGCGGCCGTTCCTGGAAGATTTTTAATTTTTTTGATCGTAATTTTAGAAACATTTTTATCAATTGCAATGCCTGTAACAGTTTTTGTTTTTTCCATATTTACTCCCTTCGTAATAAGTGTCCCTGTTTCTTTTGAAAAAGTACCTGCCACATATACAGGAACATCATAAATAGATGCTAATTCAATGGATCTTGGATGCATTTTTGCACCTAATACTGCCATTTCAAGCATATCTTCATAATTTATTTTATCTAATTTTTTCGCATTTGATACAATTCTTGGATCAGTTGTATAAATACCTTCAACATCAGTATAGATTTCACAAACATCAGCATTAAGGGCGGCAGCCAATGCAACCGCAGTGGTATCTGAACCTCCTCTTCCCAATGTTGTAATATCGCCATCTATATTAACACCCTGAAAGCCGGCAATTATTATAATTTTATCCTCTTTAATTTCCTGAAGAATTCTAGAAGTATTTATATCAGATATTCTAGCGGAACCGTGGATATCATCAGTTGTGATTCCTGCTTGTGATCCTGATAAGCTTATTACTTTTTTATCAAGAGACTTTATTGATATTGCCAAAAGAGTAGATGATACTAATTCTCCTGTAGACAATAAAGTATCTTTTTCTCTTAGGTCAGGAGACTTCTTATTAAAGGTAACTTCCTCAGACATCCTTACAAGTTCATCTGTTGACTTTCCCATTGCTGAAACTACAACAATTGGAAAGAACCCTGCTTCTTTTTTATCTGAAACCTTTTTCGCTATAGACTTAAGTTTTTCAACATCTCCTATTGAAGTACCTCCGTACTTTTGAACAACAATCTTATTCATCGATCAACTGTACTCCTGATTCTGATATTTTACATATAATTCCTTCTCCATTAATCCCAAGTTTATTTGCAGCATCAAGCATTTCATAGTTTATGGTTAATTCTTTAGATTCGGCTATAGCTGAAATAGTAGGTCCTGAGCCAGAAAGATAGGTTGCTAATGCTCCAGCAGAAATTGCTGCATTCGAAATAGTTTTGAAACCTTTTATTTTAGGGGTACGATATTGTTCGTGAACTTTATCTTGAAAGGCATACTTAAAATCATCAAAATTGTTATTACTTATAGAGTTTATAAGTAAGGCAGATCTAGAAATGTTATACACAGAATCTTCTCTAGATATACTATCTGGTAATCCTTTTCGGGATTCTTTTGTTAATATTTTTTGATCTGAAACAAAAGAAATTATTTTTAAATTTTTTGAATATTTGACTGGGCTAAGATACCAATCATTATCGTCATTATATCCAATAGTTATTCCACCAAAAATGGCTGGGCCAACATTATCAGGATGCCCTTCCATTGAAGCAGATATCTGAAAAATATCATCTTTATTAATATCAATATTATGTATAGCGTAAGCGATCATTATTCCAGAAATTATTGCTGCAGAGCTACTGCCTAAACCTCCAGAAATAGGAATATTATTAATGCAATTGATTGATATTTCTTTTTCAGATTTACCTAAAATTTGATTGGCTTGAAGATAAGATTTATAAATCAAGTTTTTTTTATCAGTTGAAAATGATTTCGCGCCATAACCTTTATTAGAAATAGAAAAATCACCTTCGCAAAACTTAATTTCATTCCATATATCTAAGCACGCTCCAATAGAATCAAATCCTGATCCTAAATTTGCAGATGAAGCAGGAACTCTCAATTTAAATAATTTAGTCATTTGATTAAGTTCTAATTTGTCCTTCGCCTAAAACTACCCACTTGTAAGTCATTAAATCATTTATACCCATTGGGCCTCTTGCATGAAGCTTATCAGTTGAAACTGCTACTTCAGCTCCTAATCCTAACTCAAATCCATCATTGAATCTAGTAGAAGTATTATGAAAAACAGCAGATGCATCAACTTTATCGATAAAATATTTTGCACTATCTTGATTTTTTGTAATAATAGCTTCCGAATGCTTAGATCCATATTTAGTAATATGAGAAATAGCCATATCAAGATTTTCAACAGTTTTTATACTAACAACTAAATCTAAAAATTCTTGTCCAAAATCTTCTTTTTCCGCTAATGAAACACTCTTATTTGAACCAATAATTTTATAAGCGTCTTCATCAACCTTAATTTCTACATTACGATCAGATAGATTCTTCACTAATGGCTCTAAAAGGCTATTCAAAATTTCCTTATGAATAATTACTGTATCTAAAGCATTGCAAACAGAAGGATTTTGAGTTTTTGCATTATCTATAATTGATATAGCTTGTTCGATATCCACATCTCTATCTACATATGTATGACAAACTCCAACTCCACCGGTAATTGAAGGCATTTTAGCATTTTGATTTACTAGATTTACCAATTCAGAAGAGCCTCTAGGAATCAACAAGTCAATATATTTATCCATAGACAAAATAACGTCAACTGCCTTTCTATCAATAAAGTCTAGAAAATACATACTATCATCAGGAATTCCTGACTCAGATAAAGATTGTTTTACAAGATTAAAAAGATATAAATTAGTTTTTATACAATCTTTTCCACCCCGCATAACTAGACCATTCCCAGATTTAATAGCCAATGAAGCAATTTCAATGACTACATTTGGACGACTCTCAAAAATAACTCCTAAAACTCCTAAGGGGACTCTTACTTTATTTACTATTAACCCATTATTTCTTTTGTTAGTTTCAATAATTTCAGATACAGTATCAGGCATATCTCTAACAGTTATAAGAGAATCAATCATTCTATCGATAGACTCATTTGATAATCTCATTCTGTCCAAAACATGATTATCTAAACCATTATTCAGTGCTTCGGTTATTTCTTTCTTATTGATTTCTATGATTTCACCCTTATTAGAATTTAACTTCTCAGACAAAAGACTTAGACAATTCTTTCTTTGATTGGGCATAACTAAACTTAGATCTAAGGAACTTTGTTTAACTTTGGATACATTTTTTTCTAAATCTTGAAACATAACTAACTTTCTAAAGGGTAAGTACTAAATTATTCCTATGAATAACCTCTGAACCATAATTTTTTTCAACTACTTCAATAATTTTTGAGCTGTTTATTCCTTTTATTTTACTAATTTCTTTAGATGAATAATTTGAAATACCCCAACCAATTATTTTATCATTTGAGTTTCTTATTCCTATAATATCTCCTCTATCAAAATCACCTGTAGTATTTATTATTCCTGGTGGCAAAATACTACTCCTGTTTTTTATTGCTCTTATTGCCCCATCATCTAAACTGATATCACCTTTAGATGAAGAATAGCCAGTCATTAGCCATCTTTTTCTTGATTCATTCAAAGACTGTTTGGATAAAAATTTAGTTCCTATAATTTCACCGGAAATGATTCTTTTTATTACATCATTTTCTAGCCCTGAAGCTATATACATTTCTGTGCCAGAATTAATGGAAATATTTGCAGCTTGAATTTTTGAAGCCATTCCACCAGATCCAATTCCATCAATTGAACCTTGAGCATAATTTATGATTTCATCGGTAATATTTTCAACAATACCAATTTTTGTTGCTTTTTTGTCTATATTAGGGTCAGAAGTATATAGACCATCAATGGTGCCTAGTAAAATCAATAAATCAGCATCTATTGCATTTGAAACCATCGCTGATAATCTATCGTTATCACCATAAGCTCTATCTATTAACTCTTCAGTTGACACTACATCGTTCTCATTAATTATAGGAATAACATTAAGAGATAGTAATTCGCTAAGAGTATTTCTTATATTTAAGTAACCTAATCTATTCTCAAAATCTTCTCGTGATAACAGTGCCTGAGAAATCATGATTGAGCTTTGAGAAAAATATTTTTCATAAGCATTCATTAGTATTGGTTGACCGATTGAAGCAAGTAATTGCTTTTGGACAATAGAATTATTATTTATTTTTATTTCTTTTTCAAATTTAGAAAGGTATTGAGAACCGGCAGCTACTGCACCTGAAGAAACAATAATTACTTGATTATGATCTTTTTGAATAGTAGCAATCTGATTACATAAGTTTTTGATTACTTCATAATTCAAAATGTTTTCATTTTCTGTGATTAAATTGCTTCCAATTTTAATTACTATTCTTAATTTATTTTTTGTTGCCATACTTTTTGTAATAAAAATTATTTTTTCTCATATAAAATATAGTGTATCCGATTATGAATTTGAATAATTTGGTAAGTTTAAACGGTTTGCTTCATAATGACCCCACATTTAAGGATGTGGTTAGTGAGGTACGCTCAAATAATAACCCCAAAATACTGTCTCCAAAAGAAGCTCATGCTTTTATTATTTCTTCAATTATCCAATTATTTAAAAAGCCAATACTAGTAATAAGTTCCAACCCTGAAGAGTCAAGAGAATTAGTTGATAATCTTAACTTTTGGAGCACTAAAACTACTAACTTAAATTTTAACGAAAGAAATGAAATTTTTCTAGAAAAATATAAACCGGATAATAAAAATAACATTGAAAGAATGAGATGCTTAGAAGCTCTTTTTATGGGTCAATACGGTAACAAGTTACCAATAATTTGTACTTCAATACAGTCAATAACAACAAATACCATCTCTAAAAAATTATATAAAGACTTAAGCGTAAACTTGAGTGTGGGTTATAAGATTTCACAAAAAGAATTAGTAGAAAAACTAATATTTTTAGGTTATAAAAACTCATCTATAGTGGAGTCTGTTGGTGAATTTGCTATTCGAGGAGACATTCTAGATATTTTTACTTTAAATAAAAAAGATCCTATTAGAATAGATTTTTTATATGACTCAATTGAATCAATCAAAGTTTTCCAATCTTCTTCTCAAATTTCTTACGAAAATTTAGATAATATATTTATTTCTCCAGTTTCAGAAACTAATACTTTTTTCAGAACCATTGGGGATATCAAATCAATAAATCAAGAATACTTTAAAAACTCTAATGAAGAGGAAGTCAAATCGACAATTTCTGATCTTACAAAACTCATCTCTGGAGAATCAGAAGAATTAATAAATTATTATTCAGGATTTTTTGATAAGAGTTCAGTTTTAGATTTCTTAGAAGATGATTACCTAGTAATAAAACTTGAAAAATATAATTTAGATCTTGAATTTGAAAGAATAAATAATAGAAGAAATGAGGTCAACAAATCAAAGATAGAGAACAATATAATAAACTCTTTTTTTCCAACTCCATATAATAAGTTAGATGATTTGAATGAAAGTCGCGTAAGCTTAGAAATCAATCAAAGGTCTTATAAAAATAAAAATCATTATAAATTAAATTTTAGTACCCCTAAAATACATAAATTTAATCAGGATAAAATCAAAAGATACTTAAATGAAAATGAAAAAAATGAAAAAGTTATAATTTCAACTGATTATCCTAGTCGAGTAAAGGAAATTTTAGGTCTAAATAATGTAGAAATTTTTGATGATATTCAAGAAATTTCTAATAATAAATTCAACATTGTATCTAAGAATATTGGTCAGGGATTTAAAATAAATGATGGAGTTAATTTTTTCACTATTTTGACAGATAAAGAATTATTTGGAATGAAGAAAAAGAGAATTATTAAGTCTTTCTCCAATAATATTCCTTCTACAATATCATCTGAACCCTTTAAAATTGATGACTTTGTTGTTCACATAGATCACGGGATAGGTAAATTTATTGGGACAACTCAAATTGATTCAACAGATAGAGAATTTATTGTTCTAAATTATAAAAATAACGATAAATTGTATGTTCCCTCAGATCAAATTGATAGGATTCAACTTTATAAATCATTTCAGAAAGAAGATCCTTCTCTAGACACATTAGGGTCACAGAGATGGATTAAATCTAAAAATAGAGTAAAAAAATCAATTGAAATACTAGCAGTTGAATTATTACAAATTTATGCAGCGAGAGAAAAAATCAAAGGTAACAGTTATAAAAAGAGTTCAGATTGGTATAAAGTACTGGAAGAATCTTTTGAATTCATAGAAACTGCAGATCAAATAAAAGCAATCAATGAAATCAATATAGACTTAATGTCTAATAAACCAATGGATAGACTTCTTTGCGGTGATGTAGGATTTGGTAAAACTGAAGTTGCCATTAGAGCAGCATTTAAAGTTGTAGAAAATGGATATCAAGTTGCAATTTTGGTCCCTACAACAGTTTTAGCTCTTCAACATTATGAAACATTTTTGGAAAGATTAAAACCATTCCCCATAGAAATAGAATATATATCTAGATTTATTTCAAATTCTCAACAAAAAAATATTTTAGAGAAATTACAAGATGGAAAAGTAGACATAATTATAGGTACTCATAAACTTATTCAAAAAAATGTAGATTTTAATAAATTAGGAATGTTGATAATAGATGAAGAGCATAAATTTGGGGTCAATCAGAAAGAAAACATTAAACAAAAAGAAATTGATATTGATGTACTTAGTCTAAGTGCAACTCCTATTCCAAGAACTTTAAGCCTAGCTCTAAATGGAGTTAGAGACTTAAGCATGATAAATACAGCACCTGAAAATAGAATCCCTGTTAACACTTATCTTTCAGAATTTTCTGAGGACTTAATAAGAGAAGTAATACTTAGAGAGTTAGACAGAAAAGGTCAGATATTTTTTGTAAATAATGAGGTTTTTAACATAGAAATTATTGCAGACCAACTGAAACGAATTGTTCCTGAAGCAAAAGTCTCTATAGCCCATGGCCAAATGGATAAAAATAATCTTGAAAATATCATTAAAGATTTCACATCAAAACAAACTGATATTTTAGTTTGTACAACTATTATTGAATCTGGAATAGATATGCCAAATGTAAATACTCTTATAGTAAATAATTCTCACAAGTTTGGTCTTTCTCAGCTGTATCAAATGAAAGGAAGGATTGGAAGAAGTGAAAAAACATCTTATGCATACTTTTTGACCCCGCCAGGATCAAGAATAAATGAAATTTCTGAGGAAAGACTAAATGCCATCATATCATCATCAGAATTTGGTTCTGGGTATGATATAGCAATGAGAGATTTAGAAATTCGAGGAGCAGGAAATATATTAGGAAAGGAACAAAGCGGACATATAACATCAATAGGATTTGAGCTTTATAATTCTTTGCTTAAATCAGCGGTTGAGTCACTAAAAAATGGAGATGAAAGTGATTTAAATTTCTTTCTTATGAATACTGTAGATATTAAAGTAAGCGCAAGAATTCCAGAAGATTATATTGACGATATAAAAGTTAGATTAAATATATATATGAGATTATCTAAATTGAGAAAAATTGAAGACTTACAAAAATTAAGTTTAGAAATTGAAGATAGATTTGGGGTTATTCCTGAAGAATTAGAAAAATTATTTTTAGTTAATAAAATAAAGATTTTATGCCACAAATATAAACATATTATTTCTATAAAAGGAGATGAAAATAAAATTATAATTAGATTTGATGAATCAATACTAGGCATCAAAACTTTTTTAGAAAAAGAAATTTCTCAAGATGTAGAAATCAAAACTAAAACTATGATTTTTTCACCAAAAAATCCTGATGAAATTCTTGACGAAATAATAATTCTTATAAATAAGCTCATCAACTTAGAAAAAGAAATTTCTGAAAAATTTGATCAAGCAATTTCTTTAATAAATTAGTTTGTTTTTACTAAAGAATGTATATGTTATTATCTAAATTATAAATTTATCAAAAAATCAGGAGAAGCTGTGACATCAGAAAAAAAAATCAAACCTTCTTTTATGGATATAATCGAGGGAGGAACAGAAGCAAATTACAGAATCCAAACTCATGCTGAAGGACCTAAGGGAAAAATTCCGTTTACACCAGAAATTCTTATAAATGAACCAAGTGGAAACCACTTTGGATTAACCCAAAATGCCGGGATGGGTTGGAACCCTCAAGAATTACTCAGAAAACAATTCTTAATTCTATCTACATGCGGAGGTATAAAAGATAGTGATGGCGAACCAATAGCTTTAGGATTTCATACTGGACACTGGGAGCTTTCAAATCTAGTAGAAGAATCAGCAAATACTATAAAAGAGCTGGGTGGTCTTCCTTTTGCTGCATTTTGTTCAGACCCGTGTGATGGAAGAACACAAGGTACAACAGGAATGTTTGATTCTTTACCATATAGAAATGATGCCGCAAAAGTTTTACGTAGATTAGCAAGGTCTTTACCAACAGCAAGAGCTGTTATGGGAATAGCTTCATGTGATAAAGGCTTACCAGCAATGATGATGGCTCTTGCAGGAATGAAAGACAAGCCATCGATAATTGTACCTGGTGGTTCAACACTTGCCCCAAAAAATGGAGAAGATGCAGGGAAAATACAATCAATTGGTGCACGATTTTCTCAAGGTGAAATAACATTAGATTACGCTCAAGAGATGGGGTGCAAAGCTTGTGCCTCTCCTGGAGGCGGATGTCAGTTTCTTGGAACTGCAGGAACTTCTCAAGTTATAGCAGAGTCTCTTGGCATAGCATTAACACACACTGCATGTACGCCGAGCGGCACTCCAGCATGGTTTCATAACGCAAAAAGATCTGCAAAGGCACTGCTGAATCTTGAAGAAGATTCAATAAATATTGAAAAAATACTAACTGATAAAGCATTTGAAAACGCAATGGTTGTACATGCAGCATGTGGAGGTTCAACAAACTTATTACTACACCTTCCTGCTATAGCTCATTCAGTAGGCAGAAAAAGAATGGGTGTAGATGACTGGGCAAGAATTAATAGTTATGTTCCACGACTTGTTGACGTACTTCCTAATGGTCCCGTAGGGCATCCTACATCACAATTTTATGCAGCAGGAGGAGTACCTGAAGTTATGCTTAATCTAAAAAGGCTTGGATTATTGAATTTAGATGAATTGACAGTTTCTGGAAAAACATTAAGAGAAAATCTGGAGTGGTGGGAAGAATCTGAAAGAAGAAAATATGTTAGAAAATATTTATTTGAAAACGATGGTGTAGATCCAGAAAATGTAATTATGAATAAAGCTAACGCAACTCTTAAAGGACTAACATCAACAGTTACTTTCCCAAAAGGAAACATTGCACCAGAGGGATCTGTAATAAAATCTACTGCTATTGATCCTGAGGTAATAGATAAAGATGGTGTATACAGAAATACAGGACTTGCGAGAGTATTCAACTCTGAAAAAGAAGCAATGAGAGCAATAAAATCAACAGGTCCTGACAAGTTAAAAAAGGGAGAAATTTTAGTTATTATATGCGGAGGGCCTATTGGAACAGGGATGGAAGAGACTTATCAAATTACTGCCGCTTTGAAACATTTATCTTACGGAAAATATATTGCCCTATTAACAGATGCTAGATTTTCAGGGGTTTCTACAGGCGCTTGTATTGGTCATATCGGCCCAGAGGCACTAGCTGGTGGGCCAATTGGTTTGCTAAAAGATTCAGATCTTATTGAGATTGAAATTGACACTAAAAAGCTTACAGGATCAATAAATTTGGTAGGTG
>RQOS01000032.1 GCA_008373205.1 SAR202 cluster bacterium | reverse complement strand
AAGGATTAAAAAGCTTTTCTTCTTTAGCGCCTCTTTCAGCTAAAGACACATCGATACCTAAAGTTATTAAATGTTTATAAAAAATATCTCTTGATTTATCTCTAGTATTATTTTTTAATTTTTTAAGAAAACTCATAAATTATTAAGTTTCTTTTTTCTTGTTGGCAGTAATTTCATTATACTGAATCTTGCTTCTTCGCTTAGATAAATCCAGTTTGATATTTCTTCTCCACTTCTAAAACATCCAGTGCAAAAAGTATGACTATAATCATAATTACAATTTTGAACACAAGGTGAAGAAATTTTTTTCATATAGAAATTATCAATCAATCATAATAAATTTTCAATTAAATAAGTTAATAATTGTCTAAATTGTACTGGTGGGCGATACAGGACTTGAACCTGTGACCTCGTCGATGTCAACGACGCGCTCTAGCCAGCTGAGCTAACCGCCCAATTAGGCATATTATTCCTTATCTAAATTCTCTCCCAAGTCAATATCATCTAGATTAAGTTCTTCTGAAAGATCTAAATCTAACTCATTTTCTTTTTTATCAGATTCTTCATTTTCAGTATCAGCAAGTAAATTTTCTAAAGAGCTGTCTGGATTATCATTTGCTATAGCAGCTAATGCCTCTTCAAACGTTGCAGGGGCCTCAGTCATTCCTGTAAGGTTATTGCCTTCAAGCATAGCATTATCTTTGTCTATACCTAATAGTTCAAGACCCTCAGGAGACTGATCCATTCTAGCCGGAATAAGCCTTCCTATTATCACATTTTCTTTAAGTCCTGAAAGTTGATCAACTGATCCATTTACTGCTGCTTCAGTTAAAACTCGAGCTGTTTCTTGGAAACTTGCTGCAGCTAAGAATGAATCTGTAACTAAAGATGCTCTTGTAACACCTAACAATACAGGTGTAGCTTCAGCAGGTTCTTTATTTTCTTCAATCATTCTTGCATTGAGCTCTTCAAAGTCAAATTTGTCAATTAACTCGCCTGGAAGTAAGCCTGTATCTCCTGCGTTTTCAATTCTAATCTTTCTTAGCATTTGTCTGAGAATTACCTCAATGTGTTTATCATGAATATGAACACCTTGAGATCTATAAACAGTTTGAACTTCAGATACCAAATAAGCTTGCACTTCTTCAACTCCTTGGATTCTTAAAATCTCATGAGGATTTTTTGGTCCAGAAGTGATAGGGTCACCGGCAGTGATTTTTTGACCATCAGAAACTAATAATTCTGAGGCTGCTGGTATAGCGTACTCTCTTTCGTTTTCATCTTCCCAAGTTATTGTTATTTCACCTTTTGTTACAGTTACTAACCCTTCGTATGGAGCAACTATATCCTTTGAAATTTCTTCATAATTTTCTTCATTCTTTAGTTTTGAAACTAGAGATTTCTTTATAGAAATTATTGTTTCTCCAACTCCAATTCTTTGGCCTGATTTTACAATTGCTCTGTGAGTTTCTGGAATTTCTGTGGTAATAGAATTTTTTTCAGTATTCGAAATTCTAACAATTCTTAATTCACCAACATTTCCAAGTTTTACTATTCCTGAAATTTCAGAAAGAATAGAAACTCCTTTAGGTATTCTTGCTTCAAAAAGTTCAATTACTCTTGGAAGACCAGAAGTAATATCAGATCCAGCAATACCACCTGTGTGAAACGTTCTCATAGTTAGCTGTGTTCCAGGTTCTCCGATGGATTGAGCAGCAATAATCCCTACAGCTTCTCCCATCATTGCAGTTTTACCTGTAGCCAATGAAGCTCCATAGCTCTTTTGAGAAATTCCTTTTTTAGCATTTGATGAAAGCGGTGAATAACACCATACCTCTTCAATCCCTGCTTCTTCAATTTCCTTTGCTATTTTAGGACTGATTATAGTATCTGTGTCACACATCACTTCTCCTGTATCAGGATGTGTTACTGGCATAGATGGGAATCTACTAACTATTCTGTCAGCTAAGGTACTTCCCATACCATCAGTATCTTTTACTATTTTTATTCCTACTGCACCTTCATCTTCTTCTTTATTTATAATAAGATCTTGAGCTACATCCGCTAACCTTCTAGTTAGGTAACCGGAGTCTGCAGTTCTAAGCGCTGTATCAGCCAAACCTTTTCTTGCACCGTGAGTTGATATGAAATATTCCATAACACTTAGGCCTTCTGCGAATGACGATCTAATAGGTAATTCAATAATTCTTCCTTTAGGATCTGACATCAAGCCTCTCATTCCAGCCATTTGCTTAATCTGAGCTAAGTTTCCTTTGGCTCCAGAGTCAGCCATTGAATAAATACCTGCATAATTTGGCAAAGAGTCTGAAACAGCAGTTTCCATTTTTTTAGAAACATCTTCCCACACACTTATTGAGCTTTGATATCTTTCAACTTCGGTTATCATTCCTTCCATGTATTGTTCATCAAGCTTTCTAATCTTTTGGTCTGCTGATGAAAGCAAAGATTGTTTTTGTGGAGGTGTAACAATATCTTTGATAGCAATAGTTGTGCCAGATTGAGTAGCAAACTTAAATCCGATATCTTTTATATCATCAAGTACCACTGTTGTTATATCTTTTCCAAATGACCCATAGCATTCAGACACCAAGTCTTCTATTGAAGATTTAGTAAATTGCATATTTCTAAATCCTAATTCCTCAGGAATAATATCATTCCAAAGTATTCTTCCAATAGTTGTTTCAATGAACTCACCATCTAACTTAACAGTAATTAGCTCTCTAAGACCTAATGTTTCTGTTTCATAAGCAAATATGGCAGATTCTTTAGAATTAAAGCTCATTTTTTTATCTTTAGCTTCATCCTCAACTCCTGTAAGATAATAAATTCCTAGAACCATATCTAGGTTAGGAGCTACGATTGGTTCTCCTGATCTTGGAGCTAGCATGTTATTAGTTGATAGCATGATTTTTTTTGCCTCAAGTACAGATTCTCTAGAAAGAGGAACATGAACAGCCATTTGGTCTCCATCAAAATCTGCATTGAAAGCAGTACATACCAAAGGATGAAGTTGAATAGCAGACCCTTCAACTAGCACAGGTTGAAAAGCTTGAATGCCTAGCCTGTGTAAAGTAGGTGCTCTGTTTAGAAGCACTGGATGATCTTTAATTACTTCTTCCAGAATGTCCCAAATTTCAGGCTGAGATTTTTCAGCTAATCTTTTCGCAGATTTAATATTGTGTGCATAGCCTTTTACTACTAATGAATTCATCACAAAAGGTTTGAAAAGTTCTAATGCCATTTTTTTTGGAAGACCACATTCACTCAATTTCAATTGAGGCCCTGATATAATTACCGATCTTCCTGAGTAATCTACTCTTTTACCTAGAAGATTTTGTCTAAACCTTCCTTGTTTACCTCTCAATAAATCTGTCAAAGACTTCAACTTATGGTTATGTGAACCAAGAATAGGTCTTCCTCGTCTTCCATTATCCACAAGAGCATCTACAGCTTCTTGAAGCATTCTTTTTTCATTCCTGATAATTATTTCAGGAGCTTGAAGGTCTAGCAGGTGTTTCAATCTGTTATTTCTATTAATTACCCTTCTGTATAAATCATTAAGATCTGAAGTTGCAAATCTACCTCCATCTAATTGAACCATAGGGTGTAATTCAGGAGGAAGAACAGGTAATATTGTTAGTATCATCCATTCAGGTTTATTCCCGCTTTGTTTAAAGCTTTCAATTACTCTAAGTCTTTTTATAGCTTTTTTTCTTCTCTGCCCTGATGTTTGTCTAATTTCATCTATTAGTTCATCAGTTGCTTTTTCAAGATCAAATTCCTGTAATATTTTAAGGATTGCTTCAGCGCCCATTTCGGCTACGAAAACTGGACCAAATTTATCTCTAAATTCTCGATATTTTGCTTCAGTAAGTAGATCCATTACTTCTAAAGATTCAAGGTCTTGAATTGTTTCCTCTGTATTTGTTTGTTCTTCATCTATGAACTCTGCATAAATAGTTTTTACAATCTCTTCTAACTTTTCAGGTTTTTTGGCATCAGTTTTCTTAACTTTTATCTCAAGTCTTTCTAGTTCTTCAAGATATTCTTTAGATTCAAGTACTGCTTCTAACCTAGTTTTGATTTCTTCTATTTTTTGTTCAGCATCTTGTTTGAAAAAATTAATAGCATCTAATTTTTCGTTATTATTAATCTCAGTTACTATGTATTGGGCAAAATATAAAACTCTTTCTAAATTTTTAGGTGAAACATCTAAAAGAAGTCCAAGTCTTGAAGGAGTACTCTTTGAGAACCAGATATGAGCTACAGGAGCAGCTAATTTTATATGCCCCATTCTTTCTCTTCTTACTTTAGCTCTAGTTACCTCTACTCCACATCGATCACAAATTACGCCTTTGTATCGTATTTTTTTATATTTTCCACAGTAACATTCCCAATCTTTTGTTGGTCCAAATATTTTTTCACAAAACAGACCATCTTTTTCTGGCCTTAGAGTTCTATAGTTAATTGTTTCAGGCTTAGTTACCTCTCCATATGACCAAGCTTTAATTTGATCAGGCGACGCAAGTGAAATTCTTATTGAATTAAAGTCTGATGATGATCTAGTAGTCATTTATTTTCTCCTGTAAGATTTTTTATAATTTAGCTTTTTTCTTCTTCTGAATCTTCTGATTCTTCAATTTCTTGTTCGACTTCGATATCTAATGAAATCTCTGAACTCTCTGGTTCGCTTTCATCACTATCTTCAACATTTTCTTCTGAATCATCTGATTCATCATCTGAGTCTGATAAAAGATCAATATCTTCGCTTGATTCATCATCAAAATCTGAAATATCTAACATGTCATTCCAGTCAATTTCACCTGTTGGTGTTGCAGATCCCTGTGGTAGCTCTTCAGCCATACTTTTATTAAGTAGTTCAATTGAAAGACCTAATCCTTGAAGCTCTTTTAGCAAAACATGGAAAGATTCAGGAACTCCTGGTTGAATTACCTGTTCACCTTTTACAATAGCTTCATATGTTTTTACTCTTCCTACTACATCATCAGATTTGATTGTTAACATTTCTTGAAGAGTATATGCTGCAGAATAAGCTTCTAAAGCCCAAACTTCCATTTCACCAAATCTTTGTCCTCCAAATTGAGCCTTTCCACCCAACGGTTGCTGAGTAATCAAAGAATAAGGACCAGTTGATCTAGCGTGAATTTTATCTTCAACTAAATGAATTAATTTCATCATATAAACTCTACCAACAGTAATTTGGCTTTCAAAAGGTATACCAGTTTTTCCGTCATATACTTTTTGCTTACCAAAAATAGGGGCTGATAAATTTTTATTTCTTGAAATATCTAAAGCTTTTTGCATCAAGCCAGTTGGTTTTAGATCATCAGTTTTTTCGCTAGCATACTCTTTAAGCCAAATGGACAAACAAGCATCTCTAGCTGTTCCTTGATTAGAAGCGGCATCGCTCCAAAGTTTTTCTCTTTGGTATCCTCTCTCTTCTAACCAATCATCAACAACTTCCCAGTTAATATCATTATTTTCTAAATCAGTCTTATCTACGGCATTTGATGCAGTAATAAACCATGCTCTAGCCAAATGGTCTTCAATGATGACGTCTGTAGCACCATCAAAAACAGGTGTCCTTGCTTTAAAGCCTAAGATTTCAGCAGCCCAGCCAAGGTGAGTTTCCATAATTTGTCCTAAGTTCATTCTACTTGGAACTCCTATAGGATTAAGAATTATATCTATTGGTGTACCATCTTCTAAGTAAGGCATATCTTCTCGAGGAAGAACTCTAGATACAACTCCTTTGTTACCATGCCTACCAGCCATCTTGTCGCCCTGAGTTATTTTTCTTGTATGTGCAATCCACACTCTAACAATTTTTTGAACACCAGGTAGTAATTGATCTCCGTTTTCTTTAGTAAGAATTTTTACATCAGTTACCTTTCCGTGTTGTCCGTGAGGAACTCTAAGAGAGCTATCCTTGACGTCTCTTGCTTTTTCACCAAATATAGCTCTTAGAAGCTTTTCTTCAGCAGTAAGTTCAGTTTCTCCCTTAGGAGTTATTTTTCCTACAAGAATATCTCCTTGATTTACCCTTGCCCCTATTCTTATAATTCCATCTTGGTCAAGATTAGTAAGTGCTTCCTCTCCAACATTTGGGATATCTCGAGTTATTTCCTCAGGCCCTAATTTTGTATCTCTAGCTTCAATTTCATGTTTTTCAATATGGACTGAAGTAAACCTATCATTTCGGACTAGATCTTCATTTAGAACAATTGAGTCTTCGTAATTTAATCCTTCCCAGCTCATAAACGCAACAGTTAAGTTTTGACCTAAAGCAAGCTCTGCTCCATCAGTTGAAGTAGAATCGGCTAATGGTTGATTCAGCTCTACTTTTTGACCTTTTCTAACTACAGGAATTTGATTGATGCAAGTTCCTTGATTTGATCTTCTATATTTATATAATTCGTGGTGGAAATCATTACCATCTTTATCTGTAACCACTATGTTTTCTGCTGTAACGCTTGTTACTAATCCCTCAGCCCTTGATTCAATTACCTGTCCTGAGTCAATAGCAACTCTTCTTTCCATACCAGTTCCTACAAGAGGTGCTTGAGGGTTTATGCAAGGGACAGCTTGTCTCTGCATATTTGAACCCATAAGCGCTCTGTTAGCATCATCATGTTCTAAAAATGGAATAAGCGCTGTAGAAACAGATACAATCTGCATTGGAGAAACATCCATATAATCTACATTTTCAGGAGGTTCGTGCGCAAATCCTTCTCCTTCTCTAACTTCGACTTGAGTTGATATTATTTGTCCCTTAGAGTCAACTTGAGTTGTAGCCTGGCCGATATTATGATCTTCTTCAACATCTGCAGTCATATAATCTACATCTTTTCCGTCAGAAGATGGAAATGGTATCACTTTAATTTTAGATTTAGGCATTTTAGCTATTTCTTCATACATATTTTTAGTAATAGCTTTTCCAGATTCACATAAAACTTTGCCTTTAGAATCTACAATGTCTTCAAGTGGGATTCTTCCTATAATGTCCTCAGAGTTGCTTTGGCATTCGCTTAAAACTTTTCTATATGGGGTTTCTATAAAACCAAATGGATTTATTCTTCCAAATGTAGATAAAGATCCAAGAAGCCCAATATTTGGACCTTCTGGAGTTTCAATTGGACAAATTCTACCATAATGAGAATGATGAACATCTCGAACATCAAAGCCTGCCCTGTCTCTTGAAAGCCCACCTGGTCCAAGTGCAGACAATCTTCTTTTATGTGTTAGTTCTGCAAGTGGATTTGTTTGATCCATAAACTGTGAGAGTTGCGAAGCACCAAAAAATTCTCTTAGTGCCGAAACAATTGGTCTTATGTTTATAAGTGCTGCCGGAGTAGTCGTACTTGGATCTATTTGGGTAGACATTCTTTCTTTAACTACTCTTTCCATTCTTACTAACCCAACTCTAATTTGGTTTTGAATAAGCTCACCAACACCTCTAACTCTTCTATTACCAAGATGATCTATGTCATCTTTTCTAGCTTCACCATTATTTATCTGAATTAATCTTTTTATTATTTCAACTATATCTTCTTTAGTTAAAGTTCTTTCTTCAGCTGGAGCTGTAATATCAAACTTAGCGTTTAATAATTTAGAACTTAATTTATGCCTTCCTACTTTTCCTAAGTCATATTTTTTAGGGTCAAAAAACATACCATCAATTAGGTTCTTAGCATTTTCCACACTTGGTGGCTCTCCTGGTCTAAGTCTTTTGTAAAATTCGATAAGTGCTTCATCTTGAGTAATATTTTTTCCTTCTCTAGCTAAAGTAGACTTAATAAATTTATGTTGATTATCAACATCTACATTTTTGAATTCATTAAGGATTTTTTGATCAGTATCCCAACCTATCGCTCTGAGTAACGTAGTAATATTGGCTTTTCTTTTTCTGTCTACTTTGACAGATATAATGTCTTTGTTTGATGTCTCAAGTTCAATCCATGCACCTCTATAAGGGATCAACTTAGCTGAACAAAGCTCTCTACCAGTCGCAGGATCGGTTTCCGTTGTAAAATAAGCTCCTGGTGATCTTACTAACTGAGAAACAATTACTCTTTCTGCTCCATTGATAATAAACGTTCCTGTTTTTGTCATTTGAGGCAAATGACCAAAAAATAGAACTTGTTCTTTTATCTCTTGAGTTTCTTTAATGATTAGCTGAACTGTAATATATAAAGGAGCTTGAAAGGTTATTTCTTTTTCTCTGCATTGCTCTTCATTGAACTCAGGCTCTCTGATTTCATGGTCTATTAGTCTAACTTCAAATCTTCCACCAGAAAAATCTTCAATTGGAGATATTTCTTCAATTAGTTCTAATATACCTGGACCCTTCAACCAATTAAAAGATTCAGTTTGTATTTCTAAAAGATTTGGTACATCGACTACATTTTCTATTTTGTTAAACCATTTTTTGTCATCAATTGACAAGGAATTTCTATCAGCTATAACCATTGATTTCTCCAGATATCTTTAAAGTAAAAAACCCTCTCCACGATTTAGGTCAGCTCGCAAAGCGGGTATATAAATTTTTTGTGCACTTAGTATGATATGATTTATAACAGAAATAATCAATACATATTAGTAGCACTTTTGAGTAAAAAATTGGATAATGCTTCACTAAAAAAATCAATAATGTACAGTCATCCAACATGCGGATACTGTGATTTGATGCGAGAAGAACTTCAAGAACAAGGACATGATTTTGAAGAAATAGATGTTTCTAAATTTCCTGAATATTGGAAAGAAATAGAAAATTTATCAGGTGGAGATAGAATTACTCCTGTTTTAGTAAAATCTGACGGTACAGTTGAGATAGGTTTCAGAGGCATTGGCTGTAATTATAATACCTAATCTCTAAACTTGAATCTATTATCAAAAAAAAATATATTTTTAGGAACCCTAGTTGTTTTGGTTGGAGTCTATATAATATTTTCTGTATATATAACTACTCTATCAATTAAAGCTACAAGAAAAATACCTGAAAATACTCCAAGTGAATTAGGAATGGTATATCGTGACATAAACTTTCAAACTAGTGATGGAATTAATTTGGAAGGATGGTATGTCGATAATAAAAAAAATGAATTAGTTATTCTTATTCATGGAGTAGATTCAAATAAATCTGATGGAAAAATGCTTGATATCGCTAAAGATATATACGATATGGGTTATAAAGTTATGAGCTTCGACTTAAGGGCTCATGGTAATTCTGGTGGAGAAAATTTAGGATTAACATATGTAGAAAGAGATGATCTTTATAGCTCTATAATGTTTGCAAAATCTGAACTCAAAATTGAAGAGATTGTAATTTATGGGACAAGCTATGGGGCGACTATTGCAGTTTCAAATGCCCTTATGGATGATTCTATAAAAGGAGTGATTTTAGATAGTCCTTTTTATGACCTCCCTGAACTATTAGTGTCAGAAGTTTCAAACAGAACATTTATTCCTCCCTTTATTGCTAATTTATTGAAGTTTGGAATTATTCAAAGTATAAAATTTCTTTATCAAATAGAAACAAACAAAATACTGGACAGAATCCACACTATAGAAAACTTTAATTCACCAGTGTTAATGTTTCATTGTGAAGCAGATGATAGGATCCCTATAAGTCATTCTGAAAGAATAAATAGATACTTACCAGATAATAGTAAATTTGTAATATTCGATAATTGTGAACATGCTCAAGCTTATGAAAAAAATACCATTAGTTTTCAAAACGAAATCAAAGACTATCTACAAACTTCATTTAATTAGACTAGTGAATTCTTCTCTAAAATTCTATCGATTTCTTTAAAGTGAAGTTCAGTTGGCCTCAATCCAGGGCTTCTAGAAAAAGTTGATTCTTTATTAATGACACCTCTTTTGAATAAAATATATTTATCTATCCAATTAGCCAAACCTTGGCCTTGGCCCATAATCTTTATTATTTCAGCAAAGTCGCTAAAGCATTTGTGAGCTTCTTCTTTTTTATTGTTTTGCCAAAGATTCCAAACTTTTACAAAAATATCAGCTAAAACTGAACTTGGCATTGTCCCGGACGAGCCTCTTCTTAATTCCTCAATAAAAAATGATCCACCAACTCCTCCAAATAGAATTAATTTATCTTTTGAGGATTTTTCATTACAATAATCAAATCTTGGAACTGTAGGTATGCTTTCTAGTTTTATATACGATAAGTTTTCATTAGAGTCTGATAATTTTATTGCCATATCTCCAGAAATGGGTGTGCTTCCTTGATCTTGCATAAATATTGGTATATTGACCGAATTGGAAACATCTTCAAAATGTTTCTCAATATAAGATGCGGGAGCTCCATCAAATCCTGGTGGCTTAATCATTAATCCAGAAGCTCCCATTTCTTGAGCTCTTTTGGACATTTCTATTGTGTAATGAGTGCTTTCTTCGCTTGTATTCATTATTATTGGCACTCTACCTGAAGTTTCATCAATTACTGTCTTTAGAAGATCAAATTTCTCTATATCGCTTAGCTTAAATATTTCACTACTTAGTGCAATGCCTATTCCATCTACCCCATTTGCAATTAACCACTCTGTTTCTTTTCGAACATCATCATGAACTATTTCCTCTTTTTCATTAAAGGGAGTCTTTAAAATTGGAAAAACTCCACTAAAGCTTAAGTGCCTCATCTATTTCTCCTCTACAGATAATCTTTTAGAATGAATTCTAATTCTTTTTTATCGTCCTCGTCCATGCTTGGTGAAGGGTATCTTACATTCGAATATTTAGTTATATTTCGTCTTTTTAGGATCTCTTTTCTTATCGATAAAGATATACCGACTGTATTTTCATATCTTATTAGAGGTAACCACTCATAAAATAATTTTTTTGCTTCATCTGTTTTTTTTGAATTATATAGATCATATATTTGGACAAGAATTTCTGTAAAAGCAAATCCAGTCATAGTGCCTGAAGCTCCTCTCAGTAGTTCTTCTAGAAAGAATAAACCTCCGAGTCCTCCGAATATCTTCAAGTCATTTGATTTTATTTTTACAATTTTAGAAATTTTAGATGGAGTAGGAGGGTCTTCAAGTTTTATAGAATTAACTTTTTCTAAGCTCTTGTCTAAATGAACCATGAACTCAGGTGACATATGTACCCCTGATTGATCTGGAAGATCTTGAATCACAATTTTAGTATTGTCATTTATTGAATTATTTACTTCTTCATAGTAACGAAAGAGAACCTTTTCATTAGGTTTTTTCATTATAGGAGGGGCTACCATTACCTGTTCAGCCCCAGCATTTGATGCAGTCTCGGAATACCTTGAAACCAAGTATCCACTTTCAGCGCTTACTCCAACTGTAAGTATTAAAGAAAGTTCTTTTGCAGACTTAGAAATTTCTTTTATTAGAAAGTTTCTTTCATCTTCAGATAATCTATGCGCTTCCCCCATGACTCCTAGGAGAACAAGACCGACGCACCCAGATTCTTTTGCAAATTTTGTAATATTGATCATTGAGTCTAGGTCAATTTTTCCAGAATCGTCAAAAATAGTTGGCATCATAAAATGCACACCATTATTATTCATTTTTCCCTCGCTATTCTAAATCACTTAAGTATATCTTCTTATCATGATTGATATTATAGCGAATAAAAATAGAACTAAACCCTTAACTAAAATACTTCTCAGATTATATTTTTTTTTCATAAGCCTTTGAAGTATTTTAGCTAATTATTTTTTTATTCAGATCTTAGTGTCAATATACCTATTAACAAAGTTATTATCGCTCCACCTAGGTATGGAATAATCATAATAGCAACTTCAGTATAGTTACCACTAACAGGCCCAGCTATACCAATTATACCTGCGATAGCTAAAAGTATTGCAAGGATTTTATTGAAAGCACCACTTAGAAATGCTGCGATACCTATTAATGCATAACCAGCAAATAATACAGCGGTTCCACCAGCTCCTAGAGCTTGTCCACCTGCCCACATAGCAGCTGCAGTTCCCATTCCTGCTCCACCTGGCATTGCAGCAGCTTCAGCGGCTGCACCGTAAAGGAATTGCTCTCCTAATACGACAGATATACCGATTATTAGAAGCATTCCCCCAATACTGGAATAATTAGAAACGCTATCATTTGAATTCATTCCAACAATAAAGTATCTAAATCCAATAACAGACATAAGTAATCCAACGTCAAGAATTAGGAAGCTTATTTTAGCCATATCTGTATTGGCTTGTGCTAATCCACCAAGTACAGCTTGTGTGTCACCCCAATCAATCTCAGGTCCTAAAGGTCCTGTAAATGCTGCAATTACAGTTATTATTGGTCCTAAAATCAATAAAATAGCAGCTAATCTTTTTGAAATCATTTTCCCTCTTTTCAAAATAGTTTGAGTTTAGAGTATTATATTGATCCCATTAAGTTCAAGGAAATCCTACACGCCTATTTGCTCTTTTGATTTTTTACCATTCAAAAGAATACCTATGAAAGTATTTCTAACAAAATAATGATAAGTAATTAATGAAATGCCTGTTGTAAGGATAATAATCATAATAAATTTTACAGAATGATGAATTTCTAAACTTGAGAATATTCCTTGAAACAAAATTATAAAAGGAATATGAATTATGTATATATAATAAGATGCATTTGATAAATATCTTATTTTTGAGTTAGGTTTATTTATAAATTTATAAAAAATAAGAACTAACACGATTGCAGAACTCCAAGTATAAATAAAGTTAAATAACTCCCCTAATAAGTAAGTTTTATTTTCATCAATAATCAAACAAGCAAAAAAAGAAATAATAGGAATCCAATAAAAAAACTTTTGTTTTTTTGATATTTTTTCAATAAAATTTCTACCATTGTTTTCAAGCCTAAAAAATAATGCTCCAAATAAAAAAAATGCAAAATAATAGCCTAATATTGACCAATGAGGCAAAAAAGTTACATCAGTTGCAGGTCTAGATATAATTTCGTCTGGTTGAAAAATTACAAAAAATAAAATCATCGGTACTAATGCTAATAAGCAGTAATTTATATTTATTTTTATATTTATCTTTTTTGAAAAATAAATAATACCTGAATAAATAAAGGTAAAAATTAACAAAAAATACATAAACCAAAGATGAGCATGGCTGAATTCATCGTCATCTTTTGATTCTTTTGTCTCCTTGCTGATGTTTAGTGAATCCCAATCTACAAAAATACTTCCAATAATATATGTAGATATAAATAAAATAGTTATTATTGGTACGAAAACTAAGTATGGTAATCCAATTCTTCTTAATCTATTATCTATGAATTTTGTCACGCCATGCCTACGAATCATCATTTCAGCGAAGAATCCGCTAATTATCATAAAAAGAGGCATTCTAAATCCGTGTATTATCAATAATAAAATCCCATATCCTTCTTTTATTTCATAGTCTCCATGCCAAGGAAAAAAGGGGAGAGTTACATGCAAAATTATACCTAAATACATCGCAAATGCTCTCAGAGAATCAAGATAATGTAATCTGTCATTAGTCATAAATTTAATTATATTATCAATTAGATATTTATTAGAAATTGGAATATATTTTTAGATGTAATAAATATATGACATTTATATATAATTATACTTATCAATAAGTCTCACAAATATTATTAATCATTGTTAGGTTCTAATTTTAATAATTAGTATTATGAAAAAATATTTATTTATACTTACAGCTTTGGTTATATTAGGATGTTCATCTGAAGAAAGTTCTGAAGTAGATATTAGCAACCTTTCTTCTAAAGAATCCTTAGAATCTGCAAAAGATGAAATATCTGATCTCAAAAAATCACTATTAGAAAACGAAGATAC
The DNA here is from genome assembly GCA_008373205.1 of SAR202 cluster bacterium. GTDB lineage: Bacteria > Chloroflexota > Dehalococcoidia > Lucifugimonadales > Lucifugimonadaceae > TMED-70. The sequence goes on along the minus strand of RQOS01000032.1, from coordinate 2,628 downwards.
AATTGATTCATTTGTTGAGAATATTTCTATCATTAATGAAAATGTAAAAAACTTAAGTGATGATGTTTTATCTACTCAAAGTCAGCTAAATAACTTAATGGAAGAGAATAATAATCTAAAGGAAGAAAATTTGCTTTTACAAATGAGTTTAAGAAACTTAAGAACTCAATATGAAACCCCAGATATTGAAAAAAGCTCTGAGAAAATACCATCTACATTAATTATTCCACCAGAAAAAGAAATAAAAGATTCAAAAGATCAATTTCCAAATAATACTTTTCTAAATAGAAACAACTTAAGAATCGAGGGATCTGATTCGGTCTATCCTTATATAAATCAAGCCCTAAAAAACTATACTTATAAAAACTTAAATGATAATGACATTGAGATAACTCAAACAGGTCAAGATGAAGCATTTGAAAAGTTCTTAGATGGTGAAATTCAAATAGCAATGGCCTCATCTAAGTGGCATGATAGAGAATTTAATCAATTGGATGCAGAAGGTATAAATTATACTCAGATACCTATAAGTTATTTTGGTATTGCATTTATAGTAAATAGAAATAACAAACTAGAATGCTTAACTCGAAAAAAATTATCTCAGATATGGATTGAAGGATCGAATTTTTATACTTGGAATCAGATAGAGCAAAGATTATCATCTTCACAAATTCAATTTTTTGGGCATAATTTAGATTCTATAATTTCTGATTATTTCGTAAGAGATATGCATACAGGAGATATGCAATCTAAAAATCTAAGACGAATAGTAGAAAAGCAAAATCATACTGAAATAATATCTGCTGTAAATCAACTATTCGGAGGTTTTGGATTTATAGATAGTGCAAAAGTAAATCCAATGGTCAAGGCAATTGATCTTACACATAATTGGGATATGAATGGGAACCCAAATGATTGTAAAGAATCAAATTATAAAAATACATCTAATCCTGATTCAGGGTTACCATTTATGTGGCAAAGAGTTTTATATGTAAATCATGATGTCGCAGATAAATTAACATATGATTTTTTAGAATATTATCTTAATAATGCTACAGAAATAACTATTACAGCAGAAGAATTTATTACTAACGGTGAACCAGCCTATCATCCATATTCACAGCTGGATTATGATGATTTTTGGAACCAAATTGAAAAAGATGCTGGGAATCTCAATTAAATTTCATCAAGAAATTAAGAATCAATCAGACTAATTATTCAATAAAGGGCTCAAATCTATAACTGTGCTACATACCTTGCTAATAATTTTTCGCTCTCCAAAAACATCATGTTATTTAAGAATTTACCCTTAACTGTATTGCTAAAACGTTTCTTTTCAGGCTCACAATTAGTTTTATTTTTGATAACCTCTTCACCTATTTTATTTATCAATGAAATAACTTTTTTGTAATCATCTTTCATAATTCTTTTTACGAAATTAGAGTGATATCCTCTTTCATCAATAAATCTTATTATTTGTTTTGTAAATAACTCGCTCCAAGTTTCTATAGGAGCTTGTAAGACAATCTCTTTATCTTTTTTACTTTCATCTTCTATGAAAGAAATAGTATTAAGTAATATATTTAGGCTTTGTGGATTTGGTTTTAAACTAGATACATCTAGCTCCATAGGCTCTGAATAGTATTTTGTTTTGATTCTAAACTTTATTACTACTTTTTGATAATCACTCATCTATAAATTATAACTCTCTAGAGATATGAAGTAATAAATTTTGAATACAGAAAGTATGATATTAATTCAAGGGCTGAAAAAGAACAGCCCTTGAATTACTTACTTAATCTTTAGCTGTTCTAATTAGTTCTATTCCAGTAGCTACGCTTGTTATTGTAAGTCCAAAATAATAAGCAGCTATTAATCCTTCGTCATAAAATAAAATGCTACCAATTAGTCCATATATACCTACTAATATGAAAGCACATGAGCTGATTGGATGAATTGTTTTACTTTTATAAAGACTATAACCTAGAAGACCAATACCTAATGCTAATATTGCTGTTCCATATCCACCAGCAGTTGTAGCTAAAGTTAGCATAGAAATAGCTTCAGGAACTAAACCTTCATTTGATAAACTTGCAGCAGCTGAAAAAGCCCCATTTTCTGCTATTGTTGCAGCAAAACCTATGGCAATAAGAATTCCAGCTAAAAATGCAAAGTTTGATTTTCCATCATCTAGGATTTTTCCTCTAAGTCCTAAAAAAGCCCCCATTAGTACTGAATATACAATTGCAGCAACACCCAAATTTACATGTATTCTGTCTGAAACACTACCAATCTCCGCTGCGAATGCTGCGTATCCTCCTTCAAATTCACCAGGGGGACTACTTGGTACACCGGCTGTTAACCATGAAAGAATTCCAAGAATAGGAAAAATAGTGAAAATCCATCCTAAAGTTTTTGTACTCATATTTATAAACTCCTTAAGTTTTTAAAAATTGACTTATATTATTAGTCATACAGAAATTATGAATCAATCAGGCTAATTATTCAAATATGTTCTTAAGGAAATAATTATTACGTTTTTACATATTGAATTTTTATGTTAGTATCATTTTTATGAATAATTTTTTGAACAACAACATGATGATGATGTCATTCTCTAAGGGGGAT
>RQOS01000031.1 GCA_008373205.1 SAR202 cluster bacterium | reverse complement strand
AAACAAAATTGCAAAAATATTTATTGAAAATAAAAAAAACAAGTAAGAGTTATTATGAATTCAAAAAATGCAAATATTATTAATTCAGCCTCACTTATAATTATGGGAATATGGGGGTTTTTTGAAGTATCTTCAATTACTGCATTTATACCTTCAATATTTGGGATACTTATTTTTATATGCTATTTGATATCTAGAAAAAATCAAAAACTAAACATAATTTTTTCACATATAGCAGTACTTTTAACCATACTAATTCTTGTGGCTCTTATAGGCACAAGGTTACCTAAATCAATTGATGAAGGTGGTTGGGGGCTATTAAGACTTTTGGTTATGCTTGGAACATCTTCTTTTTCTATAACAATGTTTATAAAAAGTTTTATTGAAGCAAGGCAAAATAAATAATTATGAGTTTGAAGGTATATTTTCTTGCTGTTTTATATGGAATTGTGATAGGAAGTTTTTTTGGATTATGGCTAGGCTTAGGAAGTTTTGTAGGTATTCTAATTGGACTATTAGCAGGCGTATTAACCATTTATTCTGAAAAAATTAGAAAAAAAAATAGAAAAAGATAATATAATTTTTATAAAGTTTATATTACAGAACCCTAAATTTAAGTAAGGACCACTCAACAAAAAATGATAAAAAAAGAAATCAACAACAACATCATAAATAGCCTTGTTTCATACACTGGAGCCATCGTAGTAGGAGCTCTTATGGGATTAGCTATTTGTAAATTAATTTAGGATAATATTTTTTTTAAATTAGTAAAAGTAAAAATATTTTTTTCAATTCTGATGATTATTTTAATTATTTCAGTTTTCATAAATCGTGTATTTTAGAAAAATTTTTTCTTAAATTTTTACGGGAAATGTTACCTTATAAACTGAACGAGATATGATCTAATAACATTTTAAAGTGTCTTTTTGATAAAGTTCTTAGAGACCTAGTTTTATTTTAGGAATATCTTATGGAAGATGAAAAATGCAAAAATGTTTACTGTAAATGTGAACCGTGTAATTGTATTAACTGTGATTGCACAGAGGTTCTTAGCACAAAATCAAACGAAACATACATATGAAGGTGAAAAATGGTTGAAAAAAAAATAGTTGGAGCAATGGTTGCGGTAGCAACTCCTTTTAATGAAGATTATTCCATAGATTACAGCTCTTTTGAAGATAACATTAAATTCATGACTAACCGAGGTTTAACTGAAGGCAACTCGACTCTATTGATAGGAGGAGCTGGAGGAGAACACCCTGTTCTTAATGTTGAAGAAAGAGTAAAGCTAATGGAAGTGGCTGTTCAAGCTGCGGCAAACAAAGTTCCAGTTCTAACTTCAATTCAGCATACCGATTGGAGAGAAATCATTAAGATGGCTAAATCGGCTGAAGATATAGGAATTTTTGGCTGTCAATTAGGACCAACTTATTATTACATGCCTACTAAACATGATGTTTTAGATCTTTTTACTAGAGTAGCTGATAGCTCTAATGTAAATTTGATGATATATCACACTTGGTGGGATGGATTTGTAATGGATTTTGAATTACTAGACCAACTCATTGCAATCCCTAATGTTAATTCAATTAAGTGGAGTCACGGAAGTATTGATAAATTTAGAGAAGGATTAACTAGATATTCAAAAAAAGTCGCGATGATAGATAATTCAGGAAACCATATACTAAGTAATATTTATGGAGCATCAGGATTCATCACTCATCTAAGTAGTTTTTGGCCTGAATACCCAAGGTCAATTTGGGATGCACTTCAATCTAAGGATTATGAAAAAGCTAGAGATTTACTTTTAGGATTTAAGTCTGAATGGATGGAATGGGTAAAAAAAGTTGTACAAGAAACTGGTGGAGAGGGCCCATTTATTAAGGTTGCAATGGAGTTAGTTGGATTGAAAGCTGGCCCACCTAGACCTCCTTCAAAAGTGCCGTCTGATAACTTAATAAAAGAGCTGGATAAATTATTATTAAAATATAAGGTCCCTCGAAACAGCTAAAGATATAAATGGTAAATGATATGAGCACAGAAAATATTGAAGAATATAGACATAAACTTCGTCATTCAGCAGCCCATTTATTAGCTGAAGCTGTTTTAAAAAGACACCCTCAAGCCAAGTTAACAATAGGCCCTCCTATTACAGATGGTTTTTTTTATGATTTCGATATAGATATAACATTTTCACCTCAAGATTTAGCAACCTTAGAAAGAGATATGAAAAGGTCTATAAAACGAAATACTAAATTTGAACGTAAAGAGATATCAAAGAATGAAGCATTAGAAATTTATAAAGATAATCCATATAAAATTGAAATTATCAATTCAATGCCAGAAGACGAAATTGTCACCGAATATAGCCATTCCGATGGTAATTTTATTGACTTATGTGAAGGTGGTCACATAGAAAAAACAGGAGAGATAAAAGCAATAAAACTACTTTCAACTGCAGGTGCTTATTGGAGGGGAGATGAAAAGAATAAGATGCTCCAAAGAATATATGGTACAGCGTGGGAGTCAGAAGAATTACAACAAGACTATCTAGATAAAAGAAAAAAAGCTATAGAAAGTGATCACAGAAAATTGGGGACATCTCTAGATTTATTTTTTTTAGACCCCATTAGTCCAGCTAATCCCTTTTTCTTACCTAACGGAGCATTTGTATATAACAAATTAATTGAATTTGTAAGAAACCTATATGAAAAATATGATTATAAAGAAGTAATAACTCCTCAGCTTTTCTCTACAGATCTTTGGAAGCAATCAGGACATTATGATTTTTATTTAGAAAACATGTATATGATGGAAATCGATGAAAATGAAGTAGGGGTAAAACCTATGAATTGCCCTGCACATGCAATTATTTATCAATCAACTCTAAGGTCATACCGAGATTTACCACTAAGACTAGCTGATTTTGGAAGATTGCATAGATATGAAAGATCTGGTGTTACTCATGGGCTTACTAGGGTAAGGTCTTTTTCTCAGGATGATGCACATATTTTTTGTGATAAAAAAGATGCTGGAAGTGAAGTAAAAAAATTCCTTGAAATGCTTCGTGAATCATATTCTGCATTTGGTTTTGAGCAACCCCGCCTAACTCTTTCTTTGAGACCAGAAAAAAGAGCTGGCGATGATAGAATGTGGGACCTAGCAGAAGAACAGCTGAGAGATGTTCTAAAAGATTTTGATGAAAATTTTGAGGAAATTGAAGGCGAAGGAGCTTTTTATGGTCCTAAAATAGATATTTTTATTCCTGATGTAATGGGAAGAGAGTGGCAATTAGGAACAGCTCAAATGGACTTCTCTCTTCCAGAGAGATTTAATCTAGAATTTATAAATACAAAAGGAGAAAAAGAAAGACCAGTTGTTATACATAGAGCTATGCTTGGTTCTATAGAAAGATTTATTGGAATTTTACTTGAACATACCAGTGGAGATTTGCCTTTTTGGTTAGCACCTAACCAAATAAATATAGTACCTATATCAGAAAAACATATAGATTATGCAAAAAAATTATCAGATGATTTATTGGATAAAGATTTTAGGGTAGTTGTTGACGAATCAAATGAAAGATTAGGCCAAAAGATAAGAAATAGCGAGATGAAAAAAATTCCTGTAATGATTATAGTCGGTGACAAAGAAATGGAAACTGATTCTGGTTCGGTAAGAACAAGAAAATTTGGAGATTTAGGCAATTTAGATAAAAAAGACCTTATAGAAAAGCTTTTATCTTTTTAAAAATTCACTTGTAATTAGTTTTTTGCTTTTATAAGTTCAAAATAAATTATAAAATCAAAATTAATTATAATACCGAATAGAGGATTAGAATGGCTGATAGTGACATATCTCTAAACAGAGGGCTTCAAGGAATATATCTTGACCGCACAAACACTACTTTTATCGATGGAAAAGAAGGGGTGCTAGAATACAGTGGTTATAACATTCATGATTTAGCAGAAAATTCAACTTTTGAAGAAACATCATATCTTCTAATGTATGGAAGCCTTCCAAATAAAAGCCAACTATTAGAATTTGATAAATCATTAAAATCTTATAGAAATTTACCACAAACTACATACGATATTATTGATATTGTCAAAGATTCTCATCCAATGGATGTCTTAAGAACTGCCATATCATCTTTATCATCTTTTGATGAAGATAGAGAAGATTTCTCAGAGGAAGCAATTATAAGAAAAGGAATAAGATTAACATCCCAGGTTCCCATTATAGTTATGGCGCATAATAGGATGAGAAAAGGGCTAGATCCAATAGAATCTTCAAACGAATTATCTCATGCAGCTAACTTTCTTTATATGCTTGAAGGAGAGAAGCCAAGTGAAGATACAGCTAGGTTAATGGATATTGATTTTGTTGTTCATGCTGATCATGGATGTAATGCTTCTGCATTTACAACTAGAGTTGTTACAGGAACCAATGCTGATTTCTACGGAGCAATAACAGCTGGAATTGCTGCATTGTCAGGTCCTTCTCATGGTGGAGCCGCTGAAGGTGTAATGGAGCTAGCTAAAGATGTCGGAACTGCCGACAACGCAGCTAATCATGTAAAAAATCTTTTGGCAAATAGAGAAAGAGTAATGGGATTTGGCCACAGAGTTTATAAAGCTGCAGATCCAAGGGCTAAGCATTTAAAAGAAGGGGTCAAAAATCTTAGTGAAGAAAAAGGTGAAACAGAATGGTATGATATTCTTTTAGCCGTTCAAGAGGCTATGACACCATACGCTAGAAGAGGGATACATGCAAATGTAGATTTCTTTGCTGGAGCTGTTTACTACTTACTAGGCATTCCTTCTGATCTTTTTGTCCCTATATTTGCTGTAGGAAGGATTCCAGGATGGACAATCCAAATACTTGAACAAATGAGGCACAATATTCTGATAAGGCCATTGCTTCAATATACAGGTGAAAGATCCAAAGAATACATACCTATTGATAAAAGGGATTAGTTAGTCATAACTGATAATTTTATTAAAGAAAAGATACTAGAAAAAGGAAGAATTTCTTCTAAAGATTTCATAGATTTATGTCTTTATGGCGAAGAAGGATACTATACATATTCTCGAAAAAATAAAAACGTTTATTTCAAAGACTATGCTACATCCCCTTTAACTCATCCTGTGTTTGGATACCTTCTTTCTAATTTAATTTATAATTTGATTGGTTCTTTTCATTCTGAAGAGAATATAAACATAATAGAGCTTGGCGCAGGAAATGGTACCCTAGCATATGATATAAAGAAGTCATTAAATACGTTAGGTTGCAAAAATTTTAGCTACGAGCCTATCGATAAGTTATCATCCAATTCTGTTGAAAAAATATATACTCACAATGAAAAAAAAATTGAGAAAGCTAATGGAATTATAATTTCAAATGAACTTTTTGATGCATTGCCTCACCATTTATATGAAATAAAAAATAATGAAGTATATGAAAAATATGTAATATACAAAAACAATAAATATGAAGAAATTTTAGACAAACCTTCGGACAGCTGTATATCTAAAAGAATAAAAAAAATAGATAAATCTTTTGATAACGTTGTAGGAGAGGTTTACTGTAGCGAAAATACAATTTTTGATTCCTTTATTGATTACTTGAACAAAGGGTATATATTGACTATAGACTATGGATTAAATGAGAAAGATTTATTCTATAACGGTAAAAAGAATTCCAATGTAAGCGTGATCAATGATCATAATTTTTATGAAAATTATTTTCATAAGCCAGGTTTTTCAGATATAACTTTTCAAGTAGATATAAATGAGCTTTTAGATAATTTTAAAAAAATAAACTATGGATTAAGTTACCTAGGAAACCAAAGAGAATTTTTATTTAATTTGGGTATAGGGGAAATTCTTGGAAAGTTAAGTTCTATGGATAAGCCTCCTGAAGAAATAAACTATAACAGATACGCTATTAATCAATTAATAAAACCAAATGGAATGGGTAGCTATTTTGTTACACTGCATTCGAACTTTGATACTAACTTCAAATTTTCAGAAATAAAACTCAATGAAAATTTACTTGATAACATACCCTTGATTGAAGATTATCCCCAGCGATTTGAATTGCCAGGTGTATATAAAAAAAATAATATTATAAGAGAAGGTTGGAAATAAATGCTAAAAACAATTTTTCATCAGAATCATGTAGATAATAGTGCAAAAATGGTAGATTTTGCAGGTTGGGACATGCCAATTAATTACCCTACAGGGATCATTAAGGAAGCAAATTTTGTTAGGCAGGATTCAGGGTTTTTTGATGTTTCTCATATGGGGAGAGTCGAAATATTTGGAAAAGACAGAGAATCATTTATAGAAAAAATATTACCAATAAACCTTGAATCATTGGATATTGGTTCTGCAAAATACACTCTTTTGATTGATGAAAATCAAAAGATCCTTGATGACCTAATTGTTTATAAATATTCTGATCATTTTTTACTTATTATCAATGCTTCAAATACTAAAAAGGACTTAGACTGGATAAACTCTCAAATAACTGGTGATACTAAAATCAAAAATGTTACTTCTGAAACAGGAATGTTAGCGATTCAGGGTCCAAATGTATTAGAAAAGCTTCAGACATTATCAAGTTCATTTAATGAAGTTGGTAGATATAAATTTAAGAATATATCTATTGAAGATAATATGATTTTTGTTGCAAGAACAGGTTATACAGGGGAGGATGGAGTCGAAATTATATTTGATAATAATTGTTCAAAAATTATATGGGAAATTATGAAAAAACTAGAAATTCCACCTTGTGGTTTAGGAGCAAGGGATCTTCTCAGAATAGAAGCAGGGCTTCATCTTTATGGTCATGAAATAAATGAATATTCTAACCCTGTTGATATAGGTCTCAAAAGATTACTTGAAACAAAAAGCCAAAATTACATTAATCATGAATATATAAATGATTCTGATATAGAAAATGGAAATTTTTCAATAGCTGCTTTTTTAGTCTTAGATAGAGGAATTCCAAGAGAAGAAAATGAGGTTTTTTATGAAAATAATGTTATCGGAAAGATAACATCAGGTACGCATTCTCCAACCTTAAAAAGTTCAATTGCAATTGGATTGATAAAACGAGACTTCAATATTGTTAACAATAAGGTTAGAATTAAGGTAAGAGATAAATTTTTAGAGGCAGAGATAAGAAAACTTCCAATGTACAGAAGGAGAAGAAAATGAGTGAAATTCCTAAATCACTAAAATATTCTAAAGATCATGAGTGGATAAATATAGAAGGCAACATAGCCACAATTGGAATAACTCAACATGCTGCTGAATCATTAGGTGATATAGTTTATGTTGACATAAACAGCATTGATAAAGAACTCAAGCAATTTGATAAATTTGGTGAAATAGAATCTGTTAAGGCTGTATCCGATCTATATGTACCTATTTCAGGTAAGGTTGTTGAAACAAACCAAAACCTAGAATCTAATCCTGAGTTTGTAAACGACGATTGTTATGATAAGGGCTGGATAATCAAAGTCCAAGTTAATGATTCTGAGGAGCTTTCAAATCTTTTAGATGCAACAGAATATGAAAAAATAATTTAATGACAAGCTCTCCATACATACCATCAACTGATAACGATCGTAAAGAAATGATTGAAGCGATTGGTGTCAAAAATTTTGAAGGTCTTTTAACTGATATTCCTAAAAACTTCTTATTCCCTGAATTAAAATTACAAGACAAACTTTCAGAGCCAGAACTTGTAGAATATTTCACTGAACTAGGAAATAAAAATGTAGCATCAAAAATAAAAACAAGCTTCCTTGGAGGAGGTTCGTATAATCACTACATTCCTTCAACTGTGAAGGCAATGATTCAAAGAGGTGAATTCTTAACTGCATATACGCCTTATCAGCCTGAAGCCTCACAAGGAACTTTGCAAGTAGGATTTGAATTTCAAAGTATGATTGCACAATTATTTGAAATGGATGTATGCAATGCTGGTATGTATGATGGCCCCACTGCACTTGCTGAAGCTGCATTAATGGCTTGTCGTATAAAAAGAAATAATAAAATAGTTATTCATGAGAGTGTTTCCGAAAAGCTTTTAGATGTTCTAAAGTCATATTCAAAATGGCAAGATATTGAAATTATTCATGCAGATCAAATTAATATTTCAAAAGAAGAAGACTTGGCTTGCTTGTTAGTTCAATCTCCTGACAAAAATGGAGAAATAATAGATGTGGAAAGTTTTTCTGATCAAATCCATGAGAAAAACGGATTGCTAATTCAACATACTTATCCCACATCTTTAGGCTTGCTAAAACCACCCGGTAGCCTTAATGTAGATATTGCAACAGCTGAAGGGCAATCCCTTGGTGTTCCTCTTTCATTTGGAGGGCCATACATAGGTCTTCTAACGTGCAAAAATGAATATATAAGGCAACTACCAGGAAGAATTATAGGTCAAACTGTAGATAAGAATGGAAAGATTTCTTTTGCCCTCACTCTTCAGACAAGAGAGCAACATATTAGAAGAGAAAGTGCAACATCAAACATTTGTACAAGCACACAATTAATAGGACTCATGGTTGCTGTTTATGTGTCAACAATGGGACCACATGGCATTAAGCATATTGCAGAAACATGCTTCCATAGAGCTCACTATATGGCAAAGAAAATTGATCAAATTGAGGGATTCAATTTACTCTCTAAAGAATTTTTTAATGAATTTGTAATTCAAACAGATATTTCTGTGAGTAAAATAAATTCCTTTCTTTTAGAAAACGACATTGAAGGAGGTATAGATATTTCAGCTAATGGTAAAAATTTAATTATGCTTGCAGTTACTGAATTAAATTCTCCTTCTAATATTGAAGAAACGCTGAATTTGCTTGGAGGATTAAGTGAATAATAAAAATTTACCTTTATTGATGAACCAATCAAAAAAAGGAAGAAAAGCAATATCTTTGCCAGAAATAGGTGTTGAAAAATCATCTTTACCAAATAGTAAATTCCTAAGGGATAACATTGATTTGCCAGAGGTTGGGCAGTTAGACCTAATTAGATATTTTACTAACTTATCATCAATGAATTTTTCTATAGATACAAATTTCTACCCCCTTGGATCTTGCACAATGAAATATAATCCAAAAATTAATGAACAATTATCATCAATTCAAGGTTTCGCAAATGCTCATCCAAACCAAAAAGATGAAAATCTTCAAGGTTGTTTGGAAGTAATGTATGATCTACAAAACGAACTTGGTGAAATAACAGGACTTCCTGGAGTTTCTCTAGCTCCTTTGGCAGGTGCACAAGGAGAATATGCAGGTCTTCTAATAGCTAGAGAGTTTCATAAATATAATGGCAATGATCATAAAAAAATAGCCCTAATACCAGACTCTGCTCATGGAACCAATCCAGCATCTGCTTCTATGGCAGGATTAGATGCTGTTACTATTAAAACAACTTCAGAGGGTGATATAGACATAGATGATCTAAAGTCAAAAGTTAATCAAGACACTGCCGTATTGATGCTTACACTTCCTTCCACGCTTGGACTTTTTGAGCCAAATATTATAGAAATAACAGAAATTATTCATGATAACGGTGGTTTAGTTTACGCAGACGGAGCAAATTTGAATGCTCTTTTAGGTATAACGAAATTTGGAGAATTAGGCATAGATATATGTCATTCAAACTTGCATAAAACTTTCTCCACTCCTCACGGAGGTGGCGGCCCTGGAGCAGGACCAGTAATGGTAACAAAAAACCTTGAATCTTTCTTGCCTTACCCTCACGTAAAAAAAGAAAAAAACAATTATGAAACATATACACCAAAAAATTCAATAGGAAGACTTAATGGGTTTTTAGGTTCATTTGGTATAGTATTAAGGGCTTATGCATACATCAGAAGCTTAGGCTCTCAAGGATTAAAAGAAATATCTGAAAATGCAATAATTAATGCAAATTATATTCAAGAAAAGCTAAAATCTCACTATACCTTAACTTCTTCTAGAAATTGTATGCACGAAACTGTTCTTTCTGCTATAAAGCAAAAAGAAAATGGGATTAAAGCTTTAGATATAGCAAAAAAATTACTTGATGAAGGGTTTCATGCTCCAACAATGTACTTCCCTCTAATCGTTGAAGAGGCACTAATGATTGAGCCAACAGAAAGTGAATCTAAAGAAACGATAGATCAATTTATCGAATGCATGATAAAGATAAGTGAGTTGTCAGAAAATAATCCTAATGAAATACTTAATGCTCCTATAAATCTTCCAGTTGAAAGATTAGATGAAGCTCTTGCCGCAAGAAATCCTGTACTAACCTGGAAAAAATAAGTTGGAAGATTATTGGATTAAAATAAAAAGTCTTAATTTTTATTCAATCAAGGTACGAGCAAATACAGAATGGAAATTTATGGAATACATCACTGACGATGGCATTTCAGGAATATCTGAAATTACAGACACTCAGCTTAATTCACCTGTTTCAAAAATGATTGCTCAATTTTCCAATAGATTCAGAGATGAAAAATTATTGAATGAAGAAAATCTGATGGAATATCTAAAAAAAGAAAACGATATTGCAAATTCAGATATTTTATCAGCTACAGCAATTAGTGGAATTAGATCAGCCTTTCTAGATATTTTTTCTAAAAGAATGGAAATAAGCCTAGTAGAGTACCTATCAAAAAGTTTAAGAGATTCACAAAAAAGTAACGACAAGGTAGAGCTTTATGCAAATATAAATAGATCATTATTACCAAATGATAATGGCCCCGTAGACAGATCTCCAGAAAGTTTTTCTAAGAGAGCAATAGAAATGGAGAAAAAAGGATTTAATACTATAAAGTGTGCACCTTTTGATGAATGCATGTCACCATTTAGTAATAAAGGCCTGCCAAATGAAGCTAGAAATGGATTAGAAAGAATTTCAGCTATATCAGATAGTATTTCAAAAAAAACTAAATTGTTTGTAGATTGCCATTCAAGATTTGATCTAAATTCAAGTTATCATGTTCACGATCAACTAAAAGAAAGAAATGTAAATTGGTTTGAAGAACCAATAGATCCAGAAAAATTTATAGAAGAAACTAGATTAATTAAAAAATATTCAGAAATAGATTTAGCAGGCGCAGAAATGGCATATGGTTCAAAAACAATGTCCAAATTAATTAATGAAGATGTTTTAGACATAGTAATGCCAGATGTGAAATTTTGCGGAGGCCCAAGTGAAGTAATTGATTTCTATAAATCTATCCCTAATCCCAAAAAATCTATTTCAATGCATTGTCCATCAGGGCCAATATCACTTCTAACTTCAGCTCATATTACATCTGCAATTGAATCAAACATACCACTTGAACATGCAGTAGAAGAAGTAAATTGGCGAAAAGATTTAATATTTCCTGCAGAAAATATAGAAAATGGAAATATTAATATTCCAAAAGGAAACGGAATTGGAGCTAACTTAAATTTAGAAATGATTATCAAAAAAGGTAAAATTTGGGAAGAATAACTTAATTTGATAAAAAAGAGTTTTTTTCTCGCAAGCCTAAGTTTGAGAAGCTTATCACTTATATATTTAGCTTCTTTTTTCTTCTTCTTGAAGATACAAACAAATAGATAAGTCCACCAAAGAAAATGAATTGAATAATTAGGAATGCATATGAAAAATCACTGTTATCAATAGTTCTATTCCTCTCAAAGATTTCAATTTGTTCTGATATTGTTACCTTTTCGTCGTCATTATTTATCTCAAAATCCATTAACCAAAACCCTTTTTTTTCTAGCCTCAAAATTGACTGATAGTTTCCTTCCATCAGAGAGCTAGATAAGGCTGGTGAAAATTGTTTTTTATCATCAAATAAAGGTGTTGCGTATACTTCGATTTTTAAGTCTTTTACTGGATTATTTGTATCTTTTTCTAAAACTTCAATAGAAAAAATTTGCTGACCCACCACAGGCCTTACTGGAGATATAAAAATATTAACTATATAGTTCTCAGTTTGTTCAGTAAGAAATTCTGAATATTGAGAGTATCCTTCGCCTTGAGCCAAAATTTTTGATTCAACAGGATGAAGTAAATATGCACAAAAAAACAATAAGGGTAAAAATAATTTAAATTTATTTTTCATAATTAAATAATAACATTATGAAAAAAAAAAGACTTAAATTATCTTCTTATTCTTCCAGAAACATCTCCACTAGCCACAGCTTGGATTTCTTCAATTGTTGCAAGATTAAAGTCACCATGGAAGGTGTGTGCTAAAGCAGATGCAGCTATAGCAAAATCTAAAGTTTCTTGGTTTGAAAGTTGATTAAATATTCCATAAATCAAGCCTGCAGAAAAAGCATCTCCTGCGCCTACTCGATCAACTATTTGTATTTCATATTTTTTTGACTTAAAAACTTTTCCATTTGAGTAAAAAATTCCCGACCAATCATTGTGATCAGCCGAAATACTGTCTCTAAGAGATATCGCAACTTGCTTAAAATTATATTTCTTAGCCATGTCTTCTATTAGTTTCTCATAAGAAGACTGTTCTTCATTTATTGTTTTCTCACCTAGCATTATTTCTGGGTCTTTTTTCCCTCCAATTAAAATATCCACTTTCTCCATCAAAGGAATCATTGTTTCCTGAGCTTCCTCAGGGGTCCAAAGATTTGATCTATAATTTAAGTCACAAGAAATCATAATATTTCTTTTGCTGGCTTCACTTAATGCTACTTTGGTCAAGTTTTTAGCACTCTTTGATAGCGAAGGTGTAATCCCAGAAAAATGAAACAGGTTACAGTCTTTAAAAATTGAATCCCAATCAAAAAGATTAGGCGAAACGATTGAAAATGAAGAGTCTTTTCTATCATAAACAATATTGGAGGCTCTCATTGATGCTCCGTTTTCTAAATAATATACTGCCAATCGATCCCCTGATTTGATCATATAGTCTGTATTTACCCCAAATTGCCTTACATGATTAATGCAAGCTTGTCCTATTGGGTTATCAGGGACAGAGGTAATAAAATATGTATCTTCATTAAAGTGAGATAAAGAAACTGCTACATTACACTCTGAACCAGCATATGTAATTTCAAAGTTTTTAGATTGAGAAAACCTTTCTTTATTCAAAGTTGTAAGTCTAAGTAAAATTTCTCCAAAAGTAACTATTTTATTCATTTCAGTAAAAATACCCCTTTTATTTCTGTATTTATTCAAATATACATTTATGATTTGAAAAATAAAATACATATTCTTTCTTATAACCATTTTGTCTACTAATTCAGAAAAGAGAATAAAACCTGATAAAAAAGGTATCATCTTAGCATTCCTGCTTTCTATACTTTGGTCCGGAAACCCAATATCAATTAAAGTAGGGCTAGAGGATGCCCCTCCATTAAGATTAGGCTGGATGAGATTCATATTAGGTGGAATAGTTGCTATATTATGGGCTGTATATAACAAAGAATTTGTCAGATTCAAAAAAAAGGATTTTATTCCATTAATAGGTACAGGGCTGTTATTTTCAGTACAGCTAGGCTTTATGAATGTTGGGCAAAATTATACATCTGGTGGACACGGAGTGATAATGATTACTACTTTTCCTCTATGGGCTTCTATTTTTTCACATCTTTTCATACCAAACGACAAATTAACAAAATTCAAGATATTTGGAATGATAATTGCCTACACCGGAGTAATAGTACTTTTTTGGGAATCAATCTCTAACTCAGCAAATAGTTACTTAATAGGGGACTTATTAATGCTAACTTCTGCCATGCTATTAGGTGCAAGGCAAATTTATATATCTCAAATCTCACAAGGTTTAGAGCAGGCGGAAATAAAAATTCTATACACTCAAGCGTTTGTTGGAACATTAACTTTTCTTATCTTTTCTTTACTATTTGAAACATCTACCTTTATAGTTTCTTATAGCCTTATTCTTGCGTTGTTTTATCAAGGAGTAATAATAGCTGGTTTTGGATTTATAGGTCAAACATGGTTAATGAAAAGATATTTACCCTCAAGAATTCTAATAATAAATATTTCACAGCCATTATTTGGTGTTATGCTAGCCTGGATAATATTAGGAGAAGTGCCAGGCATAGAGCTAATTTTTGCTACATTTTTTGTCTTGTCTGGTTCATATTTAGCATTTAGAAACAGACAATGACATAGAAATATAAATCTTAAATTATTTAGAATATAAATATGAAAGATTTTTCAAAGAAGATTAAACTAGCTTCGAATGCAAAATATTCTGGTCCAAAAATAAATAAAAAGATTTTATGCATACCCGAACATTGTGGATATTTTTATGCTTGCCATATAACAACTGTTTATCCAAATAAAGTAGAAGAAAGAAAATGCTTAAGATTCAAGAGCGAAGAAATAAAGCCAAAATTAAGATTATCTATATTTTCTCAAAAATTACTAAATAATTACTAAAGGTTTTTTCCAATAATTTTTTTTGAAAATAAATCTTCTAGTAATGCTTCATCATAACCTACAGAACTTAATACTTCTTTAGTATCTTCTCCCAAAAGAGGAGCGCTAGACAAATTTGGCTTTCCTGTAGAAACATTAAATACAGGTCCGCTAGATCTTACTTTGCCTCCTGTTTTATGGTCCAGTTCTATTACATATCCGTTATCTATAGCCTGTCTATTGTTTATAAGTTCTTCAGTAAATTGCATTGGCTCACAAGGAATATCATGTGATCTAAGAAATTTAATCCAATCTTCAGTGCTTCTTTCTAAGAACTTTGATTCCATGTCTGCTTCAAATTCTTTTCCAATTATTAGAAGCTCTTCAGGGGTAAATTTCTTAGTTGTGTCAAACCTAACATCTTCTAATTCAAATAAACTACTTATTCGTTTTCTAGCATGCATTGCCAAACACCCTAAGGCCAAAGCTCCATTTTTAGTCTTATATGCTCTGTAGTATTGAGCTATTTGAGGTGCACCAGCTTGAGAAACATAGTCTTCTTGAATATCTTCAAAAGGAGTTTCATCGGCAACCATTTTGTCTTTCTTTGCCTTAATCCATTTCTGGCCAGGACTTAAGTCCTTCTCTATTTCTGCTACTTGCATAGCTTGCATAGATAATGCTTGTGCTAACAAGCTTGTTTGCATTAATACACCTTTACCAGTTATTCTAGCTTGATGAACTCCAGATACTACGCCTAGAGCCATTGCATATCCTGTAGAGTAATCTATGTAAGAAGATGACCTAACTGCACTAGGAGCTCCATGGTATATTTTGTTTTCTGTTGACATAATTCCTGTGTAGGCTTGCATAATCAGATCAAACCCTGGTTCAGCAGCTTTTTCACCTTCAGAGCCATATGCTGTTGATTCAACATATACTAATTTAGGATTAACTTTAGATAGAGACTTATAGTCATATTTTAGTTTTTCTGAAGTAGATTTTCTATTATTAGAAATCACTGCATCTGCCTTAGAAACTATATCATGACAAACCTTTTGCCCTTCTTCAGATTTTAAATCGATACAAACGCTTTTTTTACCTCTATTTAATGCAATAAAAAGCCTGCTTTCACCTGGAGGAACTGATGGGGATGCGTGTCTCCAAGGTTCTCCCATTGGTGGTTCTATTTTTATTACATTCGCCCCTAAGTCTGTTAGGAGCTGACCTGCTGTGGGCCCAGCTACAAAATTTCCAAACTCTAATACTGTTATATCCTCAAGTGGACCATTAGACATCATTTTTATAATTCCTATAATTAATTTTCTAGAATTATACTAAAAAATTATAATGATGCCATTTTTTTTGATACAGTTTCCATATCTTTATCACCACGACCAGAAAGCAAGAACAGGATAGATTGATCTTTTGGAATTTCCTGTGACCAATCAATTAAAAAGCCTAAAGCATGAGCTGGTTCAAGAGCAGGAATAATTCCTTCTTCAACTGATAATAACTTAAAGCCTTCTAAGGCCTTCAGATCTGTTGCGGAGTAATATTGTGCTCTTTCAATATCTTTCAAATTTGAATGCTCTGGGCCAACTCCCGGATAATCTAAGCCAGCAGATATTGAGTGTGCTTCTTGAATTTGCCCAAAACTATCTTGTAGAACATAACTAAGGGACCCATGTAATATCCCAGGGGTTCCTTTTGTTAAAGTAGCTGCATGCTTTTCAGTATCTATTCCTTCTCCACTTGCTTCTATTCCTATTAGAGAAACGTCTAAATCATCGATAAATCCTGAAAAAATTCCGATAGCATTCGAACCGCCACCTACACAAGCAAGTACATAATTTGGCAAGCTTCCTGTTTTGTCTAATATTTGTTTCCTTGACTCAATCCCAATTATTGATTGAAATTCTCTAACGATATAGGGATATGGGTGAGGGCCAACAGCACTTCCAATTATATAATAAGTATTTTCAACATTAGTGACCCAATCTCTGATAGCTTCGTTAACAGCATCTTTTAATGTTCTTGAACCAGATGTAACTGGAACTACTTTAGCTCCAAGCATTTCCATTCTATAAATATTAGGAGCTTGCCTTTTTATATCTTCTTCACCCATGTAAACAATACATTCTAGATTTAACATAGCACAAGCAGTTGCAGTTGCTACACCATGTTGGCCTGCACCTGTTTCAGCTATGATTCTTTTTTTACCAATTCTTTTAGCCAACAGAGCCTGCCCAATAGCATTATTAATTTTATGTGCACCAGTATGAGCTAAATCTTCTCTTTTTATCCATATTCTTTGATTCAGCTTTTCAGATAAATTTTTTGCATAATATAAAGGTGTTGGCCTACCTATAAAATCATTCTGTAAAGTAGTTAATTCTTCCCAAAAAGATTCATCTTTAGAATATTTTTCAAATGCCTCTTCTATTTCTTTTAAAGAAGACATTAGAGTTTCAGGAACAAATTTACCACCAAATTTTCCAAATCTACCATTTGATGAAGGTTTATTTATATTTTTAGAAGTCATAATTTAAAATTCTTTATATTTTTAGGATATCAAACTAATAAATATTTTTTCAAAGTTTTGTTTTTACTAAATCAAAATTTCCAAAATAAGCTAAGGCATCAACAGGTTTTTTCCCATCAAACTGAATGTTTTTAATACTTAATTTTTTAGTTTTAGTGTCTACAAGAATATTATTTTCAAATTTACTTATTTTTCCACAAAGTTCAGATTCCAGATTTGTTATTTCCATATCTAATATTTTAAATCTCTTATTATTGTGAAATGAGTATGATTGAGGCCAAGTGCTAAAAGCTCTAAACCGAGCTTCAATTTTTTCAGCTGAAGAGTTCCACTCAATTAAGCCATCGCTTTTTTTAATTAATTTAGTATAAGATGCTCTTTCATTATCTTGTTTATCAATATTTTTATTATTTATTAAATTATTAATTGCCTGAGTAATTCCTTTGGAAGATTCGGATAGAAGAAAATTTAATAAATCTAAGTATTTTTCATCTTTTCTCAATAAAATTGGATCGCTCTTAAACAGTATGTCTCCTGTATCAATACCTTTATCCATCTTGATTATAGTATATCCAGACTTATCATCAAGATTAATTATTGTGCTTTGTATTGGAGAAGGTCCCCTATACTTTGGTAACAAAGAGGGGTGGATATTAATAGTTCCATAAGTTGGAATATTTATAAAGTCATTGGATAAAATCTTTCCATATGCACACACAAGGAATAAATCCGGATTCATTTTTTTTAGCTGATTTTCCAATTTAGAATCAAGGATACTAGGGTCCATATAGGGAATATTGTTTTGAGAAGCAAACAAGGATATTTCAGAAACCTTAAATTTTCTTCTTTTTGAAGCTTCCGGTTGCTTCTTTGAAACAATACTTACAATGTTGTGATTTTTAAGTAATGAATTTAAAATATTTATACATGAAGGGGGCGTTCCAAAAAAAATAATTTTCATTTTATCTCGCATAAATTTAAAAGTGCTCTTAATATTATAAGGGCGTTAACGTCTCAAAAATTCTTTTCTAACTTGGGTAATTGTAAATAATAAATAAATTTAATATTTTTAATTTAAAAGTTTTCTTTTTTATGAATTATTGAGCCTTTTATTAAATTATTTAAATGAATATTATTTCTAAATGCGGACTTTAATCTTAATTTCTTGATTTAAGTTTTAATAAATTTTTTTTCAAAAAATAATTCGTCGCAGATAGTCGCTATTACAAAAATATTTGTATTTAATTTTTTACAAGGAGTTTGTGCTGGAAAATCTATTAGCTAACAAAATATGGTCTGCTGCGTTGGGTTACCTAGAAATGGTAATACCAGAAAGCACATATCAAACTTGGTTGAAAAATACTAAAGGAATTTCTCTCTCTGATAACTTATTAGTAGTTTCAACTGAAAGTATTTTTGCAGTTGAAATGTTATCTCAAAGACTAGATGCAACTATTCAAGATGCTATATATCAAACAAGTAACAATAAATATAAAATCGAATATGTTTTAAGCGAAGAAAAAGGAAATAATGAAACCATATCATCCAAAGGAAAAATAGAAGGGAGCTGGATAAACCCTAAGTTCGATTTTAACTCTTTTATTACTGGAAATTCTAACTTTTTAGCTTATGCAGCTGCAAAAAAAATATGTGAGACTCCGGGTAATCTTTATAATCCTTTATACATTTACAGTGAATGGGGATTAGGAAAAACACACTTAATACAATCGACAGCAAAAACCCTAAAAGCCAAGGGCTTAAATGTAACTTCTGTTGCAGGAGAAACATTTGTAAATGATTTCGTAAAATCAATTAAAAACAAAACACCTCAAATAATGAATAAGTATAGAGAGTGTGATGTATTTATTCTTGATGACATAGATTTTTTTGCAGGAAAAAAACAAACTATTGAAGTTTTTATCCATATTATTAACCAGCTATCAGTTTCAGGAAAACAAATAGTTATTACAAGCTATAATCATCCTAGTAAGCTGGATATGCCCAACAGATTAACCTCAATACTCAAATCAGGGCTCATAGTAAAGCTTCATACACCCGATAAAGAAACTGCAAAAAAATATATAAAGAAGTCATTTAAAAAGAACAATATTAAGATATCCGAGGAGTTGTTAGAATTTATTGGAAGTAAAAAATTCAACTCCTTTTCAGAAATAGAAGGAATAATTAAATCTCTTATAGCTCATGCAGAGCTGCTAAACTCAGAGATTAATATAAATATGGTTAGCAACATTCTTAGTGATTATAAATTAGAAAATATAAAAGATATCAATGTATCTAAAGAAAAAATATTTTCACTTATAAAATACATGTTTGGGATTAATGAGCAGGACCTCAGGGGCAGGAAAAATGATAAAAAAACAAACTTTGCCAGACAAGTTGCTGCATATTTATTAACTGAAAAATCTAATTTCTCTACAGGGCAAGCGGGAAAGATTCTAGGAGATAGAAATCACTCAACCATCATTTATTCTGTGAACAAAATAAAAAAAGTATTGTTGAAAGATGTTGAATTAAAACAAGAAATCGAGAAAACAATAATTCAAAACTAAAAAAGTGTGTTTTATAAATTTCATTAACATCAAATTGAACAATTATTAACATTTTAATTTACTCATAAACTAAGAACACTCGTTAACAATTTGAACAGACTTAATTAATATTATTAATATATATATATATATATGTTTATAGATAAAGTAATAATAAATATTAAATCGGGTGATGGTGGAAGTGGAGCCATTAGCTTTAATCAAGACTCTAAAAATTCACGAGGTGGACCTGACGGAGGTAATGGTGGTAGAGGTGGAAGCGTGTGGATCAGGTGTGATCAAAATATGTCTAACCTGAATTCATACAGATTTTCAAAGAACTTTAAAGCAGAAAATGGTGGAAAAGGTTCTGATCAAAATAAAACGGGATTTAATGGAAAGGATGTTTATATTAATGTGCCTGTGGGCACACTAATATGGGATAAATCGAGCAAAAGAAATCTTCTTGCAAACCTTTCTTCACCAGAAGATTCATTCGAAGTCTTGACAGGTGGCAAGGGTGGAAGAGGAAATGTTGCTTTTGTTACATCTAAGAATAAAGAGCCCCTATTGGCAGAATCAGGTGAAAAAAATGATATTGAGCAAATAGAACTTGATTTTACATTATCTTCAGATTTATGTTTAATTGGGCCTCCTAATTCAGGAAAATCTACGCTTATAAAAAATATTTCAAATGCAAAACCAGAAATAGGCAATTATCCTTTTACAACTAAAGAACCAGTTATAGCAACCGTGCAAAGAAACTTTCAAAATGTTACCGTCATTGAGATACCTGGGCTTGTTAAGGATCCTGAAAATAATTTAGCCTCAGGAAATCAATATTTAAAGCATCTAATGAAAACTAATATTATTGGAATGGTTATAGATATTAATAGTGATATCTTAAGTGAAATAAACTTTATACATGAACAATTAAAAAAATATAATAAAGCTTTGCTTGAAAAGAAAATAGTTCTCATTTTAACCCACTGCGATGAATTGGATACAGTTGATCTAAATGATTTTATAAATGAAATTACTCAAAAGTTTAAAAATCTAAATAACCAAATCTTTACCCTAAATCGTTCCTTAGATAATAAAATAATGAAATTTATTGACAAGATTCAAGAGTATATTTTGGAGATTGGCAATGAAGATA
Organism: SAR202 cluster bacterium; assembly: GCA_008373205.1. Classification (GTDB taxonomy): domain Bacteria; phylum Chloroflexota; class Dehalococcoidia; order Lucifugimonadales; family Lucifugimonadaceae; genus TMED-70. The sequence continues at coordinate 42,723 of RQOS01000031.1, read as the reverse complement.
CCGATGTTGATTTTCCTGTAATTAACTTACATAAAAATGAATTAAAGAGGGTAATGTTTAAAGACAACCACTTTGTAATTAATGATAAACAGTTTGTCCAGCTTGCCGAAGGATCAAATCTAAATAATTGGAAAACATTAGTTCAATTTCAATATAAATTAAAATCTTCAAAAATAGGAGAGGAACTAATAAATATAGGCATCAAGCGGGGTGATTTATTGAAAATAGGACAATATGCATTTACCTGGGAAGAATAATTTACTTAAATCAGTATTTTTTGGCGGCACTTTTGACCCTATTCATAATGGTCACTTAGAAATAGTAAGTTATATAAAAAATAATTTTAATTTTAATAAAATGTTTTTATCTCCAGCTGGAAATCAATATATGAAGTCCATGCCCCCTATTGCAACCCCAGAACAAAGATATGAAATGTGTAGATTGGCATTTCATGATGATTTTATAACTTTAGTCGATTATGAAGTAAAAAGATCCTCTCCTAGTTATACTATTGAAACACTGAGATATCTAAAAACTAAATATCCTGACTTTGATATTACTCATATAGTTTTAGGATCAGATGCTTTTAATGAAATAAAGTTATGGAAAAATGGATCTGAGCTTCTTAGAAATTATAAATTTATAATTATTTCAAGATTGAGTTCTGATATAGAACCTATGAGTAATATCAAAATTATTGAAAGCCTTTCTGATATTAGCTCTTCTGATATCAGAGAAAAAATAAGTGAAAATATATCTGTTTTGCACTACACCCCAATTGAAATACATAATTATATAAAGGAAAATAATTTATACAGATGATGAATAATAAAACGAAAAAAAAATTACTAGACAGGGCGATTGAATTAAAAGCGTTGGAATACGGAGATTTTACTTTGGCCAGCGGAATGAAATCAAATTTTTATTTCGATGGAAGACTGCTATCTTTAGATCCTATATGCTCTAATATTATTACCGATTGGATATTTTCTAATGCTATTGAGCAAAAAGTTAATTTTATTGGAGGCCCCGCAGTTGCGGCAGTTCCTCTTATTGGATCTACTGTTTTTTACTCTTTATCAAAAGATTATCCTCTTACGGGATTTTTTATTAGATCAGATAAAAAAGATCATGGTTTACAAAAACAGATAGAAGGAAAGCTTGTCGAAAACTCTTCTGCAATCGTTATAGATGACACAGTCTCAACTGGAGGCTCTTTGCTAGAATCACTGAATGCTTTGAAAGAAAATAATTGTGAAATTAAATTAGTTCTTAGCATTTTAGATAGAAAATTAGGTGGATCTGAAAAACTGTTAGAGGCAGGTTATAAATATTCATCAATATTTGAAATAAATTCAGAAGGAGAAATTGTTTGAAAGAAGATCATAGGCAAAATTTTTTAGATGCGGTTCAATCAATCGCTGAAAGTGTTTTTGATTTTCATGATAGATGGAACTTGCTTGATGAAAAAAAGCCTGCTCATATAGCAATAGAGGAACGAAAAGAACTTCTTTTAGAAGAAGTAAATGAATTAAATGATGAGATAAACAAAATAGATGAGGATAAATCTATCAAGCTACTATCTAGAGAAGCAGCTGACGTGTTATATGTTTCGGTTGGGCACCTTCTAGCATTAAGAAATGAAGGACTAGAAGCCATGTATCAAGTATCAAAAAAAAATAATAACAAAACTAAACAAACACATTTTTTTGATAAAAAAGAGAAGAAAGTAAAGAAATTAAATATCTAAGTTTTTTACTTCTAGCGCATTTGTTTTAATGAAATCTCTTCTTGGCTCAACATCATCACCCATTAGAGTTCTAAATATATCATCAGCAGAAATTGCATCATCAGCCGAAACCCTCAGCATTACTCTGTTTTCAGGGTCCATAGTGGTATCCCATAGCTGTTCTGGATTCATTTCTCCTAAACCTTTATACCTTTGAATATTAAATCCTGATTTATCAGCATTATTTTCTAATGCTGAAATTACTTCATTCCAGTTCAAGTTTTCCTCGATAATTTCATCATTTTTTTTGATAGAAAATGTACCTTTTAAAAATTCTTTTATTTCAGGATAAATCTTCTGAGCCTTAATAATTGAAGGATGATTATTTATAGTCATAGATTCATTGATTTTTTTTATTTCCTCTTCATTTTCAATTAGTCCAGAATCAAATAAATCTGGCTGAATATTTTCATCTTCTTGTTCTATTTCTTTATTTTCAAAGCTATCAATATTTTTAGATGCTAAACTTAAAAACTCCTCATCACTCAAATTTAAAATTCTAGCTATATCATTTGATTCACTAAAAGATTTTATATTAGATATAAAGTTTCCTATTGAAGCTCCTTTTATATCTTTTTTTCCTTCAGTATGAGATATTGAAAAATTGTTATATATTTTTTCAGATATCCATTTATTTAAGTCATTATCAGAATAAATCCATTTTCCGCTTCTTCCTCTAGAAACTTTGTATAAAGGAGGCTGAGCGATATATAGATTTCCAGCACCTATTAATTCAGGCATATTTCTATAAAAGAAAGTAAGCAGTAATGTTCTTATATGTGCTCCATCAACGTCAGCATCCGTCATAATTATGATTCTATGGTATCTAAGCTTCTCGTGGTTAAAATCCTCTCCTAAACCTGTGCCGATAGCTGTAATTAAGGCTACAATTTCTTCATGTAGCAACATTTTTTCTGGCCTAGCTTTTTCTACGTTCAGAATTTTACCCCTTAAAGGTAAGATTGCTTGGAAGTTTCTGTCTCTACCTTGTTTTGCAGAACCACCAGCTGAATCTCCCTCAACAATATATAGTTCTGATTTGCTTGGATCTTTTTCCGAACAATCTGCTAATTTTCCTGGTAGAGAGCCTCCGTCAAGAGCATTCTTTCTTATAATTAAATCTCTTGCTTTTTTAGCAGCCTCTCTTGCTCTTGCAGATGTTAGTGATTTATTTAATATTTTTTTTGCATCTTCAGGATTATCTTCTACAAACTCACTTAATCGTCTACCGATTATTTGTTCTACAGCTCCTTTTACCTCAGGATTTCCAAGCCTTCCTTTTGTTTGTCCTTCGAACTGAGGATCTTTTACTTTTACAGAAACTACACACATTAATCCTTCTCTAACATCTTCTCCTGATAGAGACTGAATCTCTTCCTTAAAAAATCCTTGTTTTTTACCGTAATCATTAATAACTCTAGTTAACGCAGATCTAAATCCTGTAACATGCGTTCCTCCATCTGCTGTTCTTATACAGTTAGCAAAAGATAGAGTGTTGTCAATAAACGATTCATTATATTGAATTGCCGTTTCTACTACAATATCTTCAATAACTTCATTCGCGTACATAATATTTTCATGAATAGATGATCTTTTTTTATTTAGATTTCTTACAAAGCTTTGAACTCCTCCCTCAAACTTAAAAGCGACTTGATTGTGCGGCCACAAGCTTTCATGATAATCAGATATAAATTGGATATTCAAACCTTGATTCAAATATGCCATTTCTCTGAATCTCGTGGTAATGGCTTCATAAGAGTAATCAATGTCAGGAAAAATCTCTTGATCTGGTAACCAAGTTACAGATGTTCCGGTTCCCTTTAAGTCTTCATCAGTTTGAGGCCTGCTTTCTAATGGACCTTCGGGCTTACCCTTAATATAAGACTGGTTCCATACTTTTTTATCTCGTCTGACTTCAACCTTTAACCATGAAGAAAGAGCATTTACTACTGAAGCCCCTACACCATGTAGCCCCCCAGACACTTGATAACCCTTCCCTCCAAATTTTCCGCCGGCATGAAGTGTAGTCATCACAGTTTCAACCGCTGAAATTCCTGTTTTTTTGTGTATATCCACAGGTATACCTCTTCCATCATCAACCACAGTAACAGATTTATCTTTATTCAGTATTACTGTAATTTTTGAAGCAAATCCTGCCATAGCTTCGTCTACTCCATTATCAACAATTTCATGAATTAGATGTTGGACCCCTTCTAAACCTGTTGTTCCAATATACATACCAGGTCTTTTTCTAACGGCTTCTAAGCCTTCCATCACCGTTATATCTTCAGCGCTGTAATCTTCAGAGCCTTTGTGGTTGTTATTTACACTTTTTTTAGCCATTGGTTTATCTTTTCTCGCGCGCGCGCGTTAATATGTTAAACATATATATAAGTCATATTCCTAAATACTATAGTATAGAAATGAAAATTTATAGTAAGCTCAGTTTAAATTCAAATTAAAGTCAATTTTTCAACTAGAATTTATCTTTAGGAAAAAAAGTGTTTATCAACTTGACTTAATTATTTCCCAAGATGAAGATATTTCCCAAGAGATTAAATTTATATTAGGAATAAATGATATGGAAATTACAAAAGAAATTCAAAAACTCATGCTTGAAAGAATGTGGACGATAAGAACATTTGAGGAAAAAGTAATGGAGGTTCATGAAGCTGGAGAGTTTGTTGGTGCAGCTCATCCCTATATTGGAGAAGAAGGTGTTGCAGTAGGGGTATGCTTAGCCTTGAAAGATACAGATTATATAGCAGGGAATCATCGTTCCCATGGGCACCCTTTAGCAAAGGGAGGAAGCATAAAAAAAGCAATGGCGGAAATATATGGAAGAGTAGACGGTTACTGTAATGGAAAAGGCGGATCAATGCATTTGGCTGATTTTTCTGTTGGAATTTTAGGTGAATCAGGGATCGTAGCATCTTCTGTTCCTGTTGCTACTGGAGCGGGACTAGCATCAAAAATAGGCAAAAAAGATTTCGTTTCCGTTGTTTTTTTTGGAGACGGAGCTTCAAATCAAGGTGCTTGCCATGAATCAATGAATCTTGCTTCAATTTGGAAATTGCCTGTCATATTTGTTTGTGAAAATAACCAATTTGCAATAACAACTTCTTATCAAAATTCAGTCGCTGTAGATAATGTATCAGATAGAGCTCAGGCGTATAACATGCCTGGTATATTAGTTGATGGCCAAAATGTTGAAGCAATGTATGAGGCAACAACAGAAGCTGTAAAAAGGGCTAGAAATGGAGAGGGGCCAACATTAATAGAGGGACTCACCTATAGATTTGAAGAACACTCGCTAGGACTTGGAAGGGTTAGAAGAGGTGAATATAGAACAGAAGAAGAAATTAATAAATGGAGAGATAGAGACCCAATATTAATTCATTCAAAAAAATTAATAGATCGAGGAATTCTTTCTGAAGAAGAATGTAAAGAAATAGAATCAAATTCTTATTCACAAACTGAAGAAGCTGTGGAGTTTGCTAGAAATAGTAGCTTTCCTGAACCAAGTGATTTATATGAAGACATGTGGGCAAATCCTATACCTAAACCATAATTAAAGGAGATTACTATGGCTGAAAAAATTTTTGCTGAAGCTATCAATGAAGCTATTGCCGAAGAAATGAGAAGAGACTCAAATGTTTTTATTATGGGTGAAGATATAAGGCTATCTGTTTATGGCGCAACTGCAAATTTATATAAAGAATTTGGAGAAGAGCGAGTTTTAGACACCCCGCTATCAGAAAATGGTTTTTTTGGAGCAGCAATAGGAGCATCTTTGGTTGGAATGAGGCCAATTGTTGAAACTGTAACCAGCTTCATGTGGGTTGCTATGGATCAGCTGATTTCACAGGCCGCGAAAATGAGATACATGTTTGGAGGTCAAGCTACACTTCCTGTAGTTTATAGAGCTTCAATGATGTATGGAAGCGGTTCAGCAGCGCACCATTCAGATAGGCCTTATCCTATGTTTATGAATATGCCTGGTATAAAAATAGCCGTTCCTGCTAACTCTACAGATGCTAAGGGTCTATTAAAAACCGCCGTAAGAGATGATGACCCTGTAATTATATTTGAGGATGCAAATTTATATGGTACAAGAAGTGAAATGTCAGAAGATGAAATACCATTTGGTAAAGCTGAAATAGTAAAATCAGGAACAGATTGTACAATAATTGGAATAGCTGCATCAGTAAACCTGTCTCTAGAAGTAGCAAATAATTTAGAAAAAGAAGGTATTTCTTGCGAAGTTATAAACCCAAGAACCCTTGTTCCTCTTGATAAAGAAACTATATTAAAATCAGTTGAAAAAACAGGTAGACTTGTTATTGTTGACCCTGCTCATAAAGTCTGCTCAGCTGCATCAGAAATTTCGTCTATTGTTGCAGAGGAGGGCTTTTGGGATCTTCAATCTCCAATAATTAAAGTTGCATCTGAGCAAGTTCACATACCTTATGCACCTAGCCTAGAAAAACTTGTATATCCTAATATAGAAAAAGTAAGTAAAGCAGTAAAAAAGACATTGGAGTAAAAATGATTAAAGCATTAACATTTGATCTTTTTGGCACAGTTTTAGACTTAGAAAAAAGTACTAACAGCTCAATAAAAAATATTATTAATAATAATAAATCTACTGTCTCGCCAGAGGAATTTTGGGCATATTTAAGGCATAGGCAAAGGATCGAACAATATCAAGATAATATCTTAGATCTTGGTCATAGCGGGTACTTGAATACCGTTAAGAATGCTTTTATATATACTTCAAAAAAATTCAATATGACGCCAAATGATTCTGAACTTGAAAAATGGGACGAGAATTGGCAAAATCTTTCACCTTTTCCTGAGGTCTTAAGTGGATTAAGTGTCCTAAGTAAAAGATTTGCACTCATAGCTTTATCTAATGGTGAGCAAAGATTTTTAAATCATTTATGCAAAAATAGAATTAAATTTAATTTTGAAAAAATAATTTCTGTAGAGGAAGTTTCATCATTCAAGCCTCATTCAGGTGTTTATAGAAAGGCTTCTTTGATTTCTGGATACAAGCTTTCAGAAATTATGATGATTTCAGCAAACACATTTGATACCTTAGGGGCAAAAAGCTGTGGTATGGAAGCAGCTTACGTGGATAGATATAACCTTCCATATGAAGAATGTCATGAAATGTTGAAACCAGACTATGTAGTTAAAGATTTTACTGAATTAGCTAATAACTTAGTGGACTAAAGGGAGGAATAAATGCCAAGAGAAATTAATTTACCTCAATGGGGAATGGCCATGAATGACGGCACTGTTGTTAAGTGGTTAAAAAATATTGGAGATCAAATTAATAAAGGTGATGAGTTGGTAGAAATAGAATCTACAAAAGTAAATGCATCTATAGAAGCTCCAGATGCGGGTGTTTTAGGTAGAATAGATGTTGATGAGGGAAATCTTGTTCCAGTAGGAACTGTATTAGGATTAATTCTATTTGATGGAGAAAAATCTGAAGATTTTCCAGTTAAAGAAAGTCCTGAAGAAAATGAATCAAGCAAAAGTACAGAAGAGCCTCAAAGTATAATTGCAAAATCTGATAAAAAAATAATAGCTTCCCCTAGGGCTAGAAATTTAGCTAAAAAATTAAATATAGATCTATCAAATATTTTAGGTACTGGACCTTCAGGAAGAATTACAGAGGAAGACGTAAGTTCGTTTTCAGAAGATTCAAGCTCAAAAATAGAAAATGATAATTTTGCAATAAAAGAATCAATAAAGAATACTGGAATACGACAAATTATCGCTAATAGGATGTATCAAAGTGCTCAAAACCCTCAGGTAACTTTAAATACAGTTGCTTCTGTAGATAACCTAGATAAATTACAGAAAAAACTAATTTCAGACTGGAGAAAAGATAGAATTCGACCGCAAATAAATGATTTGCTTGTAAAAATTGTGTCAGAGACTTTGGCTGCCCACCCTAAGCTCAATGCTCATTATATAGACGATACACTGAATATAATTGAAAATATTAATTTAGGAGTAGCTATGGCTGTAAAAGATGGATTAGTCGTTCCTGTTATAGTAGATTCTCAAAATAAGGACTATCTCGATATAAGCAAAGAAATAAGAGCTTTTTCAAAAAAAATAAAAGAGAATCAGCTTCTACCTGATGAAATTACTGGCTCAACATTCACTATTTCCAACCTATCGTCCTATAATGTTGAATATTTTAATCCAATAATTAATCCACCTGAGGTCTCTATTTTAGGATTAGGTAAAATTTCAAAACGTATAGATTTAGATGAAAATGGAGAAATAAAAGTGAAAAATGTGATTCATTTATCACTAACATTTGATCACAGAGCATTGGATGGAGTTCCGGCCTCTAACTTTTTAGATGATCTAGTAAAGAATATTGAGAGCATTTAATTTGTCTAAAGTAGGTATTATTGCGAACCCCTCTGCAGGAAAAGATATAAGAAGGCTAGTAGCGGCTGGCAGGGTAATATCCAACCAAGAAAAAGCCAATATAATTACAAGATTTATTAAGGGTCTTGCTTTTAAAGGGATAAAAGATTTTTATTTTATGCCAGATAAATCAGGTCTTTTTAGACCATCTGTAGATGAACTTAAAAATGAAATTAATCCCTTTTTTTTAGACACTAAACACTATGATGGAGCCGAGCAAACGCTTCTTGCAGCAGAACTAATAAATAATTTAGAATGTGATTGTGTTTTAGTTCTTGGTGGAGACGGTACGAATAGATTGGTAGCAAAAAAAATAGGTAAAGTTCCAATTGTTCCTATTTCAACAGGAACTAATAATGCATTTCCAATTGTCATTGATCCGACTGTTGCGGGGTTGGCTTCAGCCTACTATATTCAAAACAAGCATAATAAAGATTTACTAATACAACATCCCTACATAAAAGTGATTATTGATAAAGAAGTAGAGGAAATTGCATTAGTTGATTTAGCTATAAGTAAACAAAATTTTGTTGGTTCTAAGGCCATTTGGGATCCTGAAGTAATTTCTCAATTATTTCTCACCCAATCTGAATCAACTTCTATCGGTTTATCTTCTTTAGGATCTAAAATAACTGATATTCCTAGAGATAGTGCCTTGAGACTAGAATTTGGTAAACCAGGGAAAGAAATTTATGCCCCTATTGCCCCAGGTCTTATATCTACTATTATTGTGAAAAATTGGGAACTTTTTTCTTATGACAAAAAATTTAGAATTGATAATTTAATTGGAACAATCGCACTTGATGGGGAAAGAGAGCTTGAAATATACAAAAAAAATATTTTAGAAATTTCACTTGAAAAATCAGGTCCTTTTGTTATAGATGTTATAAGATCGGTAAAAGAAGAAAATTTATCTAGAATAAATTAAGGAGGAAGCTTATGCCTTATAACGTTAATCATATTCACTTAAAATCTAAAGATCCTAAAGTAACTGCTGAATGGTTTGTAAAAGCATTTAATGTGAAAATAATATCTGAAACAGTCAGACCAGTTGGAGATCAATTCATAATTACTCAAACTGAAGGAGGGCTAGCAATTAATATTTCTAGCGAAAGAACAAATGAGGTTTTAGGACCTGCTGATGATGATGCACATTATGGCTTAGAACATTTTGGTTTTGATACAGATGATATTGAAAAAGATATAGAAAGACTAGTATCTATTGGTGCTGTGCACAAAGAAGGACCGATGGAGCAACCTGATGGAAGAAAAATTGGTTTTATTGCTGCGCCAGGTGGTATTCGAATAGAATTAATTCAGCCAGCTCCATAAATAATCTATTTTTTTCGAGTCCAGGGTATATCTCTGGGCTCGTTAATAGACTGCAAGCCTGCAGTTATGTATCCATAACAATATGCAAAAGCAACACCAGACTTATTTGGGCCAGATATACTTGGCACATGATCTGGCATTAACATATATTCATACCCGACTTCTTGATACGTCTTTAGGGCTTCAATCATATCTATTGAGCCTTCATCAGGAAAAACCTCCATAAAATCTAATTTTTTCCCTAAAATGTTTCTGAAATGAACATTAAATATCTTTTTTCGTTTTCCAAAATATCTTATTACATCAAAAATTTCTTTACCCGGATCTTCAAGCATTTCACTTACAGTGCCCTGACAAAAATTTAATCCGTGATAATCACTTTCATGCATTCCGATAAATTTTTTTAATCCATCTACTGTTCCTAAAACTCTTGTCACCCCCTTATATCCATTTGGTGTGTATGGATCATGCGGATGGCAAGCCAGCCTTACTTTAAATTCTTCTGCAACAGGGACTACTCTTTCTAAAAAATATTCAATTCTTTCCCAATTAGTATCTACATCTAGAACACCAGCTATTCCTGCTTTTTCATTTTGATTCATTTTTGACCAACGAAATGTAGAATTAATTGAACCTCCTCTACCTTTTTCATTTTCAGACCTAGGTATTCCAATAATATTCATATTGTACTTAACAGCAGGTATTCCGACACTAGAACATAGTTCTATTATTTTTTGTATTGATTCTATTTCCCTGTCTCGTTCTGGTGATTTTCCAAGCATAATATTTGGGCTTTGGGATTCTTCAAGTGGACGGGAAGAAAGAGGAATCTGAACCATATCTAATTTCAACCCATTTTTTTCAAGTATTTCAATATGCTTTTCTAAAATTTCCTTTGTCCATTCATGTGGATTAATAGATGAAAATTCTCCTTTTTCATTCTCTCTAAATGGGTCGGTACAAATGTTATTGACTCCTAATTGAGACCACACTTCTAGATCAGATAAGTTCCTTGGTGCTACTTGAGTTCCTATGTACATTATTTACCCCTTATTTATTTTGGTATTGATTAAATTTTTCCAATTATTATATTTTTTATTTATTTTTTTGTAAGAACCTTTTTGAGGTAAAAAATTATTATAATTATCGTAATCTAAAGAACCTTTAGAAATACTTATTAATGATAATTTGGCTACTCCTAGTGATGTCATTTCGCTATTTTGTGCTACTTTTACTTCAATTGCTAGCGCGTTAGATAGAAATTGATTGAAAAATTTACTTTGAGATAAACCTCCATCAACCTTTATACTTCTGATTTTATAATCAATAGTACTTTCAATTGATTCAATTATTGATTTTGTTGAAAAGGCAACCGATTCGAACCCAGCTCTTAATATATCGTGTTTACTAGTAGATGAATTTATATTTTCTAGGCTTGCTCTTATATTTGCATTCCAAAAAGGAGCACCTAGGCCATTTAATGCAGGAATCACCAAAGTTTCTGTGAACTCGCTCTGATTCAATGACTCTTCAATTTGATCATTATTTTCAAAAATATTTATATTTTTTAGCCACTCAATTAAAGACCCTGCAGACAAAATACTACCCTCTAAAGCATGAATTGTTTTATTATCTATTTTACTTGCTATTGTTGAAAGAAAATTTTCATTAAAATCATATCTTTCTTCTCCTGTATCTATCAGTAAAAAACCTCCTGTTCCATATGTACATTTTATTTCTTGGAACTTGTCTTTTTTGTGTCCAAATAAAGAAGCCTGCTGGTCTCCCAATATGCTATTTATAGGTATTTTTTTACCTAAGATGTCTTCACTTAAAAATCCAAAATTGTAATTTGATTGAACTACTTTTGGAAGAATAGATTTAGGTATATTAAGTAATTCTAATATTTCATCATCCCATTCTTCTTTTTCCGTATTATAAAGCCCTGTTCGAGAAGCATTTGAGATTTCTGTTAGGTGTGGATTTCCTTCAACTAAATTAGTTAATAACCATGAGTCAATCGTTCCAACACATATATTTTCAGTGTCTGACAGGGCTTCAATATTTTTTAGTGCCCAAACAATTTTTGAAAAAGAAAAATATGGATCAACCTTTAATCCAGTTGATTTATTAATTATAGATTCTAATTTAGTATCCTTTATATTTTTGCAAAGCTCTATACCTCTTAAGCATTGCCAACTTATAGCAGGGCTCAGTGGCAACAATGTTTCTTTATGCCAAAATACGATAGATTCTCTTTGATTAGTTATCCCAATTGATAAAATATTTTCTTTATTAATTTCAGGTATATTTATTGCTTCTATCAAAGTTTCTTTAGCAGTAATCAAAATTTCTTCAGGATCTTGTTCAACCCAACCATTCTCAGGATATATTTCTTTTGTTTTTCTTTGGCTGCTGTTTATGAGATTAAGTTTATGGTCGTAAATAACAGTTCGAGTAGAGGTACTTCCTTGATCTATAGCTACTATATAGTTATTTTTATTTATCATTTGATTATTTTATCATCAGGGTTTTCAGGCATAAAAATTATATCAAATTGGGATTATCGCTTTTAACGTTTTATTTAAACAAAATAAGATCTATAATCTGACAATGACTTTAGAAGAATTAATTATCTCGGTAGTAAGAATCTTTGCATCTCTTGTAGTGTTTAAGTTTAATTTTTTTGGAGCAATTTTAGTTATTTTAATTGATTTTTCGGATCTTTTTATGATGAACCTGATTACCTTAGGCGGGGTTCGAAACTATCAATTTCTTGATAAATTTTTAGATCTTTTTTATATTGGTTATTTTCTAATAATTACTCTTAAATGGGAAAAATTATTAAGAAATATTAGCATTTTATTATTTATTTTTAGAATATTAGGATTTGTATTATTTGAGTTTTTTCAGAATAGATTGATATTATTTATATTTCCTAATGTTTTTGAATTTTGGTTTTTAGGAATTACTCTATTATTTTTACTTAAGTCAAATATAACTAATAGAAAAATAATTATAGTGCTTGTGGTTACAACCTTACTAAAAATGACTCAAGAATACATATTACACGTTTGGAAAGTATTAGATAACTATAGGGCCATTGATGTCTTAAATTCATTTCTGGATTGGTTCCGTTAAACTCTAGACAATTTTCTTCTTCTCCATCTGCTTAGACGATAAGCTCTCTTTTTTATCTTTAAGTTTTTAGGTCTTTCTGGCATAAAATTATTGCTACTATTGGATATTATTTTTTTACTCAATTTATTTGTGTCAAATATTTTTCCTTCGGACTTTTTGTTAGCTTTTAAGTTTGGAAGCTCTGATAAAAATTGTCCTGTTGCAGTATTGGTAGAAGCGACAAATTCTGGAGTTCCTTCACAAATAATATAACCCCCTTTTTCACCTGCCTCTGGGCCAAGCTCAATTATCCAGTCAGAATTCTTTATCATATCAAGGTGATGTTCGATCAATAATACAGAGTTTCCTGTATCGACAAGTGCATGCAATACTTCTAATAATTTTGAACAATCATCGAAAGATAACCCTGTAGTTGGTTCATCTAAGATATACAAAGTTTTTCCAGTTGATCTTTTTGATAGCTCAGTTGCTAATTTTATTCTTTGTGCCTCTCCCCCTGAAAGAGTTGTGGCTGGTTGCCCTAATTTTATATATCCTAATCCAACTTTATTTAAGGTTTCTAATTTTTTGCTTACACCAGGTATATTTTTGAATATGTGTGTTGCTTCTTCAACTGTTTTGTCTAAAACATCAGCTATCGACTCTCCTTTGAATTTAATATCTAACGCATCGTTGTTATATCTTTTACCATTACAAACTTCACACGGTATAGTGACATCAGGTAAAAATTGCATCTCAATTTCTTTGTAACCAGCACCAGAACAATCTTCGCATCGACCTCCTTTTACATTGAATGAAAATCGTCCAGCTTTATAGCCTCTACTCATAGCTTCAGGCATTTTAGAAAATAATTCTCGTATAGGTGTAAAAAGGCCAGTATATGTAGCCGGATTAGACCTAGGAGTTCTTCCTATTGGAGATTGGTCTATTACAATGAGTTTATCTATATTCTCTAAACCCTTTATCTCTCCATATTTTCCTTCTCTTACTGACTTTCTGGACATTTTCTTTAACAAAGCATTTGATAAAACATCATTAATTAATGTGCTTTTTCCAGAACCAGATATACCTGAAACACACACAAATTTATTCAATGGTATTTTTACATCAATATTTTTGAGATTATTTTCTACTGCACCTTTTATCTCAATATAATTTTGACTTCCTTTTTTTCTTTTCTTTGGAACCCCTATTTCTTTTTTTCCCGATAGATATAAACCCGTCAAAGATTTGGAGTTATTCATAATCTGCTTTGGAGTTCCTTGTGCAATTATTTCACCCCCATATGCTCCTGCTCTGGGACCCATATCAATAATTTGGTCTGCAGATTTCATAACATATTCATCATGTTCAACTACGATTACAGTATTTCCTATATCTTTCAAATTAATTAAAGTTTTAATCAACTTCTCATTATCTATTGGATGCAATCCTATAGATGGCTCGTCACATACATATAGGACTCCAGTTAGTCCTGCCCCTATTTGAGTTGCAAGCCTTATTCTCTGTCCTTCTCCTCCTGAAAGAGTAGAAGACATTCTATCTAAAGTAATATATCCTAAGCCAACCTCTTTCAAAAAAGATAACCTTGAGTTAATTTCCTTAAAGATTTCTTCTGAAATCTTTTTTTCAGAAGAAGAAAGTTTTCTAGTTTCTTTTGCGTTTTTATTTATCCATTCATAGCATTTATCTATAGATAAACTTGTCGCTTCCATAATATTTTTACCTAAAACGAAAACAGATAAAGATTCAGGCTTCAGCCTTTGTCCTTTACAGTCAGAACATGGGCTTTCTGACATAAATTTCAAAATCTCTTCTTTAATCTTTTCTGAGTCTGTGTTCAGATATCTTTTTTCTATAGATGGAATCAACCCCTCAAAGTACCTAAGTATATATTCAATGTTTTCTTGGTCATATTTTTTTTCAAAATCTTTGTCTATGACTCCATAGAAAAGAAGATTTAGTATAGATTTATCCATATCTTTTATAGGTTTGTTTTTATCTACATCAAGTTCTTCTAAAATTGAATTAAAATTATTTTTATCCCACCTTAAGACTATTCTCGCATCATCTATTACAGACATGCTATTTTCAGCTAAAGAAATATTAGGATCCCTGATTAGTAACTGAGGGTCTACTTCTAGGGAAAATCCAAGCCCTGTACATTTTTTGCATGCGCCAAAAGGTGTATTGAAGGAAAAGCTTCTAGGCTCAAGTTCTGAAAGAGATATGCTACAATCTACGCAAGCTAAATCCTCTGAGTAGATTATTTCTTCATCATTTATTTTCTCAACAGAAATGACACCATTTCCAAACTTCAAGCCAGTTTCTACAGAAGAAGCTACCCTATTTTTGTCCACTTTATTATTAATAATCAATCTATCAACAACAATATCTATGTTGTGCCACTTATTTTTTTCTAAATTAATTTCATCTTCTAGGTCAAAAATTTCTCCATCAATTCTGACTCTTGAAAAGCCATCAGACTTGATTTTTTCAAGAACTCCTAAATGCTGACCTTTCATATGCTTTATTACAGGAGACAGAATTACAAATCTTGTATTTTCTTCAAAATTTAATATGCTTTCTACTATCTTTTGTGTGTCCTGCTTTTGAACTAATTTTCCACAGTTATAGCAATGGGGAATTCCTATTCTTGAAAAAAGCAATCTAAAATAATCATATATTTCAGTTACTGTTCCAACAGTTGATCTGGGGTTCTTCGAAACCCCTTTTTGATCAATAGAGATAGAAGGTGACAATCCGTCTATCTGATCAACATCAGGCTTTTCCATTCTACCTAAAAATTGCCTTGCATATGCAGACAAGGATTCCACATATCTTCTTTGTCCCTCAGCATATAAAGTATCGAAAGCTAAGCTACTTTTTCCAGAACCTGATACTCCGGTAATAACTACAAACTTTTCTCTTGGAATATCTAGATCAATATTCTTTAGATTGTGCTCTCTTGCACCCTTAATTGTTATTTTGTCCGATTTCAATATTTTAGGTCTTTATTATCTAATATTACAAATAACTCAAAACGTTTTCGACAAAAGAGTTATGATCATTTGTCAATTACATACTATTATCTTCTAACCTAGGATGCACAACTTTATGACAACTGTAATATAAATTCAACATATAGGAAATTTAATTTATTTCATAAGTAGTTGCTTCTCGAACATTTATTTAATATGATAAAAATCATTCTTGTCGCAAAATATGAATAGTAAAAAAAAAATAATTGAAGAAATCGATAAACTAGTTGAGGATATTCAAGTCAGCTCAGTCTTAAGTGATAATAGATATATTAATAAGATTTTTTCTGAAAAAATAATTCCGGTATTATTTGAAATAAAAACTAACTTAGAAGTTAGCAATCCAGTCCAAATTGAATTTAAAGAAAAAATTAATTATTGTGTGGCAACCACCTCTGATATCGTAGATCTTAACTCTAATTATTCAGTTTTTTATTCTAGAATTAGAATATTAAGAGAAAATATCTTATCAAAAATAAAGTAATGGGTACTACTTCAAAAAATAATATAAATATTACTTGGGATGACGAGAATGATTGGGGTAAATTTTCTGAACTTATAATTGACTCAATACATACAACTTTAGCGTTTGAAAAAATAGAAAAAAATTTGATTATTAATGTGTATTTTGTTGATAATAATCAAATCAAAGAATTAAATAACCAGTACCTAAAAAATAACTATGAAACTGATGTATTGTCCTTTAATTTTTACGATGGCTGGAAAGATGGAAAAATAATAGAAAAAAAAGGACTTTTCCCAGGAGAAGAAAATTTAAATGAATTGGGAGAGTTATATTTGTCAATTCCGAAAATAATTCAACAATCTCAAGAAAATAATTTAACTTTTCTAAAAGAATTATCTACAATGGCTGTTCATGGGACACTTCATCTTTTAGGATATAATCATGAAGTTTTAAATGAAGAAAAAATAATGTTTTCTAAAACAAGTAAAATATTAGAAAATATTTCTTTAAAAGAATAATTATGACCTTAAAAAGAGAAGTTTTATATCAAAAATGGCGACCTAGAAAATTTGCGGATGTGGTTGGTCAAGATCATATAACTTTAACATTAAAAAATTCATTGCTAAGAGATAAGTATGCTCATGCGTACTTGTTTACTGGTCCAAGAGGGACAGGAAAAACCTCTACAGCAAGAATCTTGGCTAAAGCATTGAATACTGAGAGAGACTCACAAGGTGAGCCATTGTTAGATACAGAGATTTCACTAGATATTGATTCAGGTAAATTTTTAGATCTTATTGAAATAGACGCTGCTTCAAATAGAAGAATAGATGATATTAGATCTTTATTAGAAAATGTTCAGTTCATGCCATCAAAAGGAAAGTATAAGGTATATATCATTGATGAGGTTCATATGCTCACAAATGAAGCATTCAATGCTTTATTGAAGACCTTAGAAGAGCCTCCTCCACAAGTTATAATGATATTGGCTACAACTGAGATTCAAAAATTGCCCGAAACAATAATTTCTAGATGTCAAAGATATGATTTTAGGAATGTATCTGACTCAGATATAGTTAGTAGATTGAGGCATATCTCGGATTCAGAAACAATTTCCTGTGATGATGATTTATTATGGTTTATTGCCCAAAATTCCTCTGGTTCTCTAAGAGATGCTTGTAATCTACTCGAACAATTATCAGTTGCTTTTGAAGATTTATCCATTGAAAACGCTAGAAGTTTATTTGGAATAATGGATGAAAATATTTCATTGGAAATTTTTAATAATATTATAAAAAATGATCAAGAAAATCTTATTGTTTTGCTTCAAGACTTAAGGGTTAAAGGTGTTGACTTCAGAATGCTATCTTCATCTATTATTGACGCTTTGAGATTAGGCGTTTTTACTTCTAATGGCATAATTACCTTGGAAGGCTATTCTAAAGACCATTTACTGGCAGTTAAGAAAACTTTTGATGGCATTCCTGCTAAAAAATTACTTTCTATTCTTGAAAAATTATTAAGCCTGATTTCTATTAGAACAGAATCATTTGATGTTTTACTTGAATCTGCTTTGATTCATCTTTCCTATATTTTTGATGTAAATAATAAAAAAATAGAAGCTCCAGCAATAGAAGTTCCAGAAAATGATAAGCCTTTAATAAGTGATAATTCAACTCAAAATATAAGCATAAAACAATCAGTTAATACTTCTGATCCTGCTAAATTAGAATCAATTGAAGAAATCGAAAAAGATTCAAATACGGTTCAAACTGAAGCTAATATTGTTACACCTGAAATCCATAATTCTCAGGAAAAAGATGAGTGGGAAAAAGTTCTATTTGACCTAAGGAGAGTGAAATTTGGGAAAATGGTACTTGGAGGCCTTCTTAGAAATGTAGAAATTCCCAAAAGGATTGATGATAAATTAGCTTTAAAATTTAAAAGTAAACACCTTCATGATTTATTCAAAGCTGAATGGAAAATAGATTTAGCAAGAGAAGCGGTAAAGAATGCCGTAATAAAAGTTTATGGGGATAAAATAAAATTAGTTCTGGAAGAACCTGAAGAAGAGAAAAAAAATAATGCTGATGGAACTAATATACTAGATAGTAGTATTGTTAAGTCAGCTTTGGCTATGGGTGCAAAAATTGAAGAGGAAAAGGAAGGATAAGTAATGTTTGACAAGATGAAACAAGCTGGCAGCTTAATGAAACAAATGAATAGCTTAAAAAAGAAAATAGATAAGTTAGAAACCTTATCTGAGTCGAAAGATGGAAGGATACAAGTAACTATACAAGGAACTTCTAAAATAAAGTCTATAAAAATAGATGACGAACTTTTAGAAAATATTTCATCTAAAGATTTAGAAAAAAGTCTTATTAACACAGTAAATGATGCCTTAAATAATGCAGAAAAGTCGTCAAAACAAATTATGTCTGAAATGACTGGAGGGCTAAACATACCAGGTTTATAATATGTCTCCAGTTAATAAATTCCCATTTATGCCTAGAGCTTTAAGTCAATTAATAGAATCATTTAGACTACTTCCAGGAATTGGTCCTAAAACAGCTCAAAAATTGGCTTTTTCAACCTTAAAGATGTCATCTGAACAAGTCAAAGATATATCTAATTCGCTTGCAAATATAAAATCTGAAATTATATATTGTCAATACTGTCAGAATATATCTGAAAATTCAATTTGTAATATATGTACGGATAATAATAGAGATAATTCTATAATTTGTGTGGTTGAAGAGGTTATGGATGTTTATGTTCTAGAAAAATCAGGTGCTTTTAAAGGAAAATTTCATGTTTTGCACGGCTCTATATCTCCTGCGAATGGAATAGGTCCAGATGAAATAAGAATTAAGGAACTAGTAAATAGGGTTCAATCTGATTCTTTGATAAAAGAAATTGTTATAGCTACAAATCTGAATCTAGAAGGTGAAGCAACTGCAATGTATATAAACCAAATTTTTTCAAAATCTGAACATAAAATAAAAATTACGAGGCTTGCAAGAGGACTTCCGTCAGGTTCAGATATTGAATATGCAGATGAGACAACTATCTTGCATGCGATGGGATCTAGAGTAAATATTGATGAAAGCTTATAGAAAAAAAAAGAAATATTTACAAAGTGAAGCAATAGTCTTAAAAGTTTTTGATTTTGCTGAAGCAGATAAAATCTTTACACTTCTTACACCTGATAACGGAATAATACGAGTAGTTGCTAAAGGAGTAAGAAAGCCAAAATCTAGAATGGGAGGACACATAGATGTTCTATCGAAAGTTAATGCTTATATTTCCTTAGGCGATAATCTAAGCAATATATCTCAAGTTGAAATAATCAATAATTATCCTGTGTTAAAGAAAGATCTTTCTTTAATATCTATTGGTTTTTATTTACTTGAATTGTGTGAAAAATTTTCAGTTGAAAATGATCCAAATAATGATATATATTATCATCTTTCATATTCTCTAGATATTCTTCAAGAAAATTCTGAAAATGCATTAATTGTAAGATGGTTTGAAATCACATTATTAATGATTTCTGGATTTTTACCAGAACTATACAATTGCTTAATAAGCGGTGAAGAGCTAGATGAAGGAGACCATCTGTTTTCATCTGTTAATGGAGGGCTCGTTAATAAGCAATATGCAACTACAACCGATAGTTACATATCGATAGATAAAAATTCAATTAAGGCTTTAAGGTATCTTTCAAATAATGGATGGCCAGAAGTTCAGAAAATTAATTTTGGTGCAAATACCTTAGAAAAACTTAAAATTGTAATGAGAAAATATATACAAAATATTACTAATTCTCAAATAAATTCTGAAAAATTTTTATCAAGGGTTATTTGATTTTTTCATAGGAAGAATTGAACAAAGAATTATTCCCGAAACAGCTATTACTCCACTCATAATCGATATGCCTGCAAAATTATATTGAGAATATATAAATCCTGCAAAAATTGGAGCCATAAATCCAATTAATGACATCCCTATAAAATTTAAGGCCGTTCCACTTCCTTCGCTTCCTTTAGGTACCCTATCCATTGTTGCAGCTGTGACAATGGGCATAACTGAAAAGAAGAACATGCCTAGAAGAGTGATCAGTATGATTAGCCCTAAACCTTCATCGAATATTAAAAATAAGAATAGATATATTGCCATTAATGTCATAGAAACTTGAATAACTGGTTTTCTGCCAAATCTATCTGACAGAATACCCATTATTGGTGTTGAAATTATTCCCGCGGCAGTAATTAAAGCTATATGCCAACCAATAACTAAAGCGGAATAATTCAGCTCTTCTTTAAGATATACAGCTAAAAATAATTGAAACGATGAATGTATGCTTGCCCTCATCGCTCCTAATAGTATTAAACCCAATACGACTTTATCTTTAATTAAACTTTCTGTTCGTAATTTATATTCAGCAAAAGACCAATTGGAATCTGATTCTGAACCAGCAGACTTAAATAATATCAACACTAAAAATCCAGTTAAAATCATTGGAATAATAAGAAAGAGTGAAACATTTTCCCACCCAAACCCACTAAATTTAATAAATGAACCTAACGCCACTCCTGAAATCAGCCCTCCTATTACAGGTGGCCCTATCGTATTGCCAATTTGTGCACCTGTTAGGTGCATTGATAAAGCAAAACCTTTTTTATCAGGATACCTAGCAGCTAAAGTACCAAAAGCCGGAGCATGCCAAAAGCTTGTACCAAACCCTATAAGAATTACTGAAAGAATAATTACTGCGTAGATACTCGAAATTCCTAACAGAAGGTAGCCTAAAGCAATAGTAAACATAGAGATTGCTAATAACCATGCTATTTTTCTTCTATACATATCAGAAAGTATTCCCGCAGGAATATTTGAAAGGCCACTAGAAACATTTAAAGCAGAAAAAATTGCACCGTATGCAACATCTGATAAACCCATAGAAACTTTTAACATTGGTCCAATTACTGTGAGCGCACCTTGTCCAAAATGTTTGATCCCATGACCTAAAGATAAGCCTATAACGAGCCCTAATCCAGTTTTTGAATTATTATTATTTTTCATATTGAAATATGTTTATTAAAGCTTTTATTTATATAATATTTTTAAGTTAGCTACCTATTTATATCATGTTTTTTTTAAGTAGAATCAATAAAATTGCACGTTACACCACAATTGGATTTACGATATTTGGTTTTTTATTGTCTTTGTTTTATTCACTAGTAAGCTTTATTTTTATATGTCCTACTAGTAACGCTTGTCCTTCTAATCCCTTGCCTGCTATTTTGTTGATTTTTATTGTTACTACTTTTTTTTCTATATTTGGATTGTTTTTTGGTATGATTCTTATAAAGCTTTATGATCTCTTTAAAGTAGAATAATTTAAGTAAAATAAATTTTTGAGGTAAACATGGCAGATAATAAATATGATGTTATAGTTATTGGAGCTGGGCCTGGAGGCTACCATGCTGCCATTAGAGCAGCTCAACTAGAGATGAAAGTATGTCTAATCGAAAAAGATGATGGAACTGGCAACGGGGGTCTAGGAGGAGTTTGTTTAAATTGGGGATGTATTCCTTCTAAATCCTTATTGAAAAATGCAGAACTATTAAATGAAATGAAAAATCCTGATGAATGGGGATTTTCATTTAAGGAATTTAAGGCAGACATCTCTAAGGCAATTGATAGATCTAGGGAAGTTTCAAAAAAACTTACTCAAGGTATCGAATTTTTAGTCAAAAAAAACAAAATAGATTTAGTTATGGGAACTGCACAATTAACTTCTTCAACTAATGTCAAAGTTGGAGAAAATTCTTACACTGCCGGTAATATTATTATAGCTACTGGTGCAAAACCTAGATCTTTACCAAGCTTAGAGATTGATAAAAAACTTATAATCACTTCAAGGGAAGCGTTAGAATTAAGAAATAAGCCTAAATCTATAGCAATAATTGGTGCATCTGCTATTGGGTGTGAGTTTGCATACTTTTTTAATGCTTATGGGGTTGAGATTACTCTATTTGAAATTATGGATAGAATTGTCCCTAAAGAAGACTCTGATATTTCTAAAGAATTGCAAAGACAATTTACTAAACAGGGTATTATTTGCAACACATCTTCATCAATTACTAATGTGAAAAAGAATAAAAATTCTGTAACTTTGGAGTTTGAAATTGATGGGAAAAAACAAACAAAAGAATTTGAAAAAATAATGCTTGGTGTTGGTATACAACCTAATACTGAAAATCTAGGATTATCTGAAGCAGGAGTCAAAATTAATGAAAACGGTTTTATTGAAGTAGATGAATTCATGAAAACAAATGTTAATGGAATTTATGCTATTGGTGATGTAACAGGTAAATTACCCCTTGCTCACGTTGCATTTGACCAAGGCATTCTTGCATCAGAGCATATTGCGGGAAATGAAGTTGAAGGAATAACGGATTATTTAAGTATGCCAAGATGTACTTATTGCTCTCCTCAAATAGCCAGTATTGGCATTACTGAAGAAGAGGCTAAAGATCAAAATATAGATTATCAGGTAGGAAAAGTTCCTTTTCAAGTCGCAGGTAAATCAATAGCAATAAATGATTATAATGGCTTTGCAAAGATCATATCTAATAAATCTACTGGAGAGGTAATTGGTGCCCATATTATAGGGGCTGAAGCCACAGAAATGATAGGAGAGATTGGTATGTTGAAGTATCTAGAAGGAACAACAGAAGAACTTCATAGACTTACCCATGCTCATCCAACATTATCAGAGGTTATTAAGGAAGCTGCGGCTAATACTCATAATCAGGCCATACACTTCTAATTACCAATCAAGATTAATTTCTAATTCAGCAGTTATTGATTCAAACCACTCTATTACTTCAGGGTGGTAAGGGATACCGTTTGACCCTCTTTCTAACCTAGACTCATATTCTGCAAGACCTGGGTAAATTACTCGATCATGACCAGGAGCAGGAGGGGTGTTTTTCAAACCATTTAGAAAATCATCCATATTTTTTTTGAATGTTTTAGTATCACTAAAGCAATCAATATTATATGCGGCAAAATAATGGCCATTCCCACCTAAGAAACCAGCCTGAGCACCCCCTAACATTGAGCACATTATGTCTACAATTGCTGCAAATGCATATCCTTTGTGTGATCCATTTTCTCTATCTCCACCAAATGGCAGCATATATAATTCTTTCAATCTACCATCTTCGTGAAAATCTTCAGAATCTAAAGATTTTTCTTTCATAATTGGTGTTCCGTCACCATTAGCCAACCAGTTAGAGGCAACTGGAACTTTTAGCCTTTCAAGTAATTTTATTTTGTTGCCAGCAATTTGAGTAGTTGCTGCATCAAACATAAAGTAAGCCTCTTTATCTGCTGGCGCTGCCCAGGCAATAGGATTCGTACCAAATCTTGGTTCTGCCCCATAAGTTGGAAGCATGGCAAATCCGCCCCCACCACTCATACATACGCCAATCATATCTTCATCAACTGCCATCTTTGCATGAAACCCTGCTGCTCCTAGGTGTCCTGCATTATTCAGTGTTGCAATTCCAACTCCTGCTTCTTTTGCTTTTTCAATTGCCATTTTCATTGCCTTTGGAGCAGTAACAATACCTAGACCTGAGTCTCCATCAAGTGATAGAGTTGCACTCGTTTCGTTTTTAATCTTAATTTTAGGAGTTGGATTAATTTTCTTTTGTTGGTAATTTTTTACGTAAGATCGAAGCATGTTTGAAACACCATGCGTATCTACACCATTAAGATCTGCATAGATAAGTACATCCGCAGAGAGCTTAGAGTCACTTTCACTAACACCCATTTTCATAAAAATTTGTGACACCACATTATGCATTTTTTTATGATTTATTCTTATTGCCTCATCGTCTGATACATGAAATCTCTCTAACATTTTTGCCCCTCAATACTTTTTTATTTATTATAAATTTTAGATTTTTCTAAAAAGCTAGTATTCATATGATTTAACGATGATTTTATTTTAGAATCTAAAATTTTCAAGCTTGAGATAACTCTCAGTCTCCTATATTCAGGAATCTCTTGTTCGCTAATGGATTCTAATTCTATTGAGAAATTAAGAATTTTTTCTTCTATAGAAAGATTGCTTTCTATCACACTTATTTCACTAACAAATTTTTCTTTGCTAGTTGATACCTCTATTCCATTTACTACATTTTTTATGATTTTGTCCAATGACGTTTTAGGGTTTTTCTTTACATTTTTTATGATTTTTTCAACATATACACTAGAGATTTTTCCTTCTATGAAAGGTTTTGCTATCTCATTTTGTAAATCAAAATCTTCTAAATCAGCTATTGATCTTGCTTCTTTGAATGTTAGTTTACCTTCATCTAAATAACTCAATAATTTAGGATCCAATTTCTTAATTAATGATTCATAATGATGAATTGTACCTGGGGTTATTCCGGTCCTTCGGCTTAATTCCTGCTGAGAAATTTTTCTTGATTTTCTAAATTCAATGAATTCTTTAGCAATTGTTGTTGGAGACTTTAATCCAGAAAAATATATTTCTGATAAATTAGTTGCCTCTATGTCAAAAATAGATTCTTTGATAGTACATTCAATTTTTGATTTATTATTATTCTTTGCCATTCGTAATAGCTTTTCTCCACTATACAAAACAAAATGATTATCTTCTTTCAAAAGAACAGGTTTCTTCTGGGAAGAATTTATTTTATTTACTAAATTTTTTACTGGCTCATACTTATGTATAGGATGAGTTGGTTGGATAACTATATCATTTAAAGAAACTTTCATATTTCCCCTCTTTATTTATCTTTATGCTTAAATTTTCTAAGTTCTAAATTTTAATTTCAAAAATTGTCCTTGCTGGGAAATAATAATTCTGAAAAACCTTTTAGTTTAGAATTTTTTCAATATAATGATCATAAATAACAGAAAATAAACTTAGATAATGGAAAAAGTAAAAAATAAAATACCCCCGTATGTTTCATTCAAAACATTCCAAACATTTTTAGAATTTTTGTCTGAAGGAATGCCAAATAGAATTGACAGGAGTGTTTGGCTAAATAAATTTTCAGGTTCTAATGGAACCCAGATTATGACTGCTATAAAATTCTTTAATCTAATTGATAAAGACGGTGCGCCAAATGATGATTTCAAGAATCTTGTGTCTAGAGATTTAGATTTACAGAAGAAAATTTTTAGAAAACTTCTATATAAGTATTACTCACCTATATTTAACTTGGATCTAACAAGTGCAACTAAAGCACAGCTAAGAGAATCTTTTAGAAGTTTCGGTACTAAAGAAGGTGTAATCGTTAAGTGTGAATCTTTTTTTATACAAGCAGCTAAATATTCAAATATTATGCTTTCCTCTCATATTCTAGCTAGGCGGCACAATACAAATGTTTCTGAAAAAACTAAATCAAAGGCAACAAAATCACAAGCAGATTTTGTTTTAGAAAATAATAAAAAAAATCTTGAAACAAATATTAATCTTGCAAGAATGATTCTAGATAAATATCCTGATTTTGACCCTAACTGGAATGATGATGTCAAAAAATCTTGGATTGACTCACTTACTAAGCTTTATGAAAGCTTAAAATAAAAAAGGCTGAATAAATTCAGCCTTTTTTATTATTAGTTGCGTAATTATTTATTACATTCCCATATCCATACCACCCATACCTCCACCAGGCATACCGCCAGGCATTGGAGCTTCAGGCTCAGGGACATCAGTGATTAATGCTTCGGTAGTTAGAATCATACCCGCAACAGAGGCAGCATTCTCTACAGCAGCTCTAGTCACTTTAGCAGGATCTACTATTCCCATTGTAATCATGTCTCCATATTTTCCTGATTGAGCATCAAAGCCATAGTTGGCTTTTTTACTTGTTGAAACTTTTTCTAGAATTACAGCTCCTTCAAATCCTGAATTTTCAGAAATTACTCTTATAGGTTCTAAAAGGGCTTTTTTCAATATTTCAACTCCAGTATTTTCATCAGGATCTTCTAATGTCAAAGATCCAAGTGCATCAGATGATTTTATCAATACAGTTCCTCCACCAGGAACAATTCCTGATTCAACTGCAGCTCTTGTTGCTGATAAAGCATCTTCTACTCTTTGTTTCTTTTCCTTCATTTCAATTTCAGTTGCAGCTCCAACTCTTAAGATTGCCACACCACCAGATAGTTTAGCTAGTCTTTCTTGAAGCTTTTCTCTGTCATAGTCTGATGTAGTTTCTTCTATTTGACTTTGAATTTCTTTCATTCTTCCTTCTATTTCAGGCTTAGCTCCTTCTCCATCTACAAAAGTTGTATCATCTTTTTTTACAACAACTCTTGCACACTTACCAAGGTCATCTAATGTAGCTGAATCAAGTTTTCTTCCTACTTCTTCAGAAACAACGTTTCCTCCTGTAAGAATAGCAATATCAGCTAGCATAGCTTTTCTTCTATCACCAAAGCCAGGTGCTTTTACAGCAGCAACATTAATAGTTCCTCTAAGTTTATTCACAACAAGTGTTGCTAATGCTTCTCCTTCTACATCTTCAGCGATAACAAGAAGAGGTTTTTTAGCTTGTAAAACTTTTTCTAGAACCGGTACTAAATCTGAAACGGCAGATATTTTTCCATCAGTAATTAGAATGTATGGATTTTCAAGTACAGCTTCTTGCGTGTCAGGAGATGTAACAAAATAGGGAGATAAAAATCCTCTATCAATTTGCATTCCTTCTACGTAATCAGTTTCATAATCAAGTGTTTTTGATTCATCTACTGTTATAACTCCATCTTTTCCAACTTTGTCCATAACGCTAGCAATAAGATTTCCCATTTCATCATCATGTGAAGATAATTTTGCTACATTAGAAATTTGATCTGTTTCTGACACTGGAATTGACTGACTAGAAATAGATTCTCTTACAGAAACTAATGCTTTATCAATTCCTCTCTTGATAGCCATTGGATCTGCTCCAGCTGCAACAACTTTAAATCCTTCAGCAATAATAGCTTGTGCTAAAACTGTACTAGTTGTTGTTCCATCTCCTGCGTCATCGTTTGTATTTTTTGAAGCTTCTTTTAAGAGTTGAGCTCCCATATTTTCGAACGCGTCTTCAAGATCTATTTCTTTTGCGATTGTTACACCATCAGAGTTTACTTGAGGAGGGCCAAATTTTTTATCAACTATAATATTTCTACCTCTTGGTCCTAATGTAACCTTTACTGTATCTGCAAGAATATCTATTCCATTTTTTAATCTCGTTCTTGCGTCTGCTCCGAATTTTAAGTCCTTTGCTGGCATTTTATTTAATCTCCATAGTTATTGTGTTTTTTATAAATTTGTTAGTGTTATCCAACGATTGCGAGTATATCGCTTTCTCTTACTATTAAATATTCTTTACCACCTTCAGAATATTCTGTTCCTGCATATTTGGAATATATAACTTCGTCCCCATTTTTAACTGATAAAGATATAGTTTTTCCATCATCATTTACTCTTCCTTCTCCAGCAGCCACAACTTTACCTTTTTGAGGTTTTTCTTTTGCTGTGTCAGGAATAATTATTCCACCTGAGCTTTTAGAGTCATCTTCTTCATTAGGCTGAATTATTAGTCTATCTCCCAATGGTTTAAGTTTAAGTGCCACTTAGTTATTCCTTCCTCTTTTATTGAGTTTTAGGTACTCAAATAAAAATTGATTTATGATTTTACACCTTCTATTTTAAAATATTTTGAGAACCTGTCAAATAGAAAGCATCGCATAACAAAATTTACAAAAGAATGATGTTACCTAGAAGTTAGAGCTCCGCCGTTGATATTTATTGATTGGCCTGTGATAAATCTAGCCCTATCGCTTGCTAAAAATGTAATTAAATCTGCAACTTCATCATCAGTTCCAACTCTTCCCATTGGAATAGATTCAGCTCTACTTTTCCAAAGAGCCCCTCTACCAAGTGGGTCTAATCTTGCAGTTTCGGTTTGTCCAGGACAAACTGAATTTACAGTAATTTTATTTTCTGCAAGTTCTTTTGAAAGTGCTTGAGTGAATCCATCTATAGCAAAATTAGCTGCATTATAAGCTGCCATTCTAGCATTTCCTTCTTTTCCTGCAGTTGAGGATAAGTTGATGATTCTTCCTCCTTCGTTTTGCTCAATCATTATTTTTGCTGCTATTTTTGAACATAAAAAAGATCCAAAAACTTTTATATCCATTACTTTTTTAAAAATTTCATTATCTAAATCAACAACAGGGACTCTGTCCTCTCCATAAGGTGCAGCAGCATTGTTTACAAGAATATCGACTCTGCCAAATGTTTCTAAAGTTCTCTCAAAGAGTTCATTAACTTCAGTCTCTCTAGAAATATTAGTTGTCATAGTAAGAGCTTCAGAACCTTCATCACGAATTTGATCTGCAGTTGATTCAACATCCTTCCAGCCAACCTCTTTTTCATCTTCTGGGAATGTATTAGGGTCTCTTCCAGTACCAGTGACAACTATTTTTGCTCCTAACTTTGCTAACGATACTGCAGTGGCTCTTCCTATTCCTCTAAGCCTTCCAGCTCCAGTTACTATTGCTACTTTACCTAATAGTTCTCTATCCATTTTTAATGTTCCATCACAGTTCCGCCATTTTGATTAATGGATTGACCGTGTATCCAAGAAGCAGCCTCGGTACAAAGATATGCACAAAAATCTCCAACTTCCTCGTCTGTTCCATTTCTTCCAATTGGAGTTGTGTCAGCCATAGTATTCCATGTATCTCCTCTTCCAAGGACATCCATTCTATGTGTATCAACCGCACCAGGGCAGACTGCATTTACGTTAATGTTATGGGGCCCCAATTCTCTAGCCATAGATTGTGTCATTCCAACAATTGCAAAGTTAGCGCCATTATAAGCTAAAGTGTTTGCGGAGCCTTTTTTACCTGCAGTAGAAGAAATATTTACTATCTTCCCGCCATTTCCACCATCAATCATGTGTTTTACCACGGCTTTGGTACAAAGAAAGGTTCCAGTTACTTTTATATCCATGACTTTTTGAAAAGTATCCTCACCTAAATCTAATATTGGGACTCTATCTTCAGCTCGGGCATAAGCTGCATTGTTTATCAATATATCTATTCTTCCAAATTCATTCATAGTGTCATCTACCATTTTTTGTACATCTTCTTGGCTCGTCACATTTGAGATAAGTGGCAACGCTTTTTGACCTTCATTTCTTATCTGTTCAGAAACACTTTCAATATCTCGCCATCCGATTTTTTTCTCATCATCTGGGAATGAATCTGGGCTTCTGCCAGTTCCGGTTACTACTACATCGGCACCCAGTCTAGCTAAAGCTACTGCAGCAGCTCTTCCAATTCCTCTCAATCTGCCGGCTCCAGTAACTATTGCAACTTTTCCTTTTAGTTCTTTTTCCATTTTTCCCTCAATTAATTATTTTTATAAATTGTTTCATTATTCTAATCTATTAATGCGTTTATTTTAACCAAAGAATTTTCAATATCATCAGTAATTATTGTTACGTGCCCCATTTTCCTACCAGTCTTTGCATCATCTTTGTTGTAAAGCTTTAAATAGTGATTATCCATATTTTTTATTTCATTGAGTATTTCCTTATAATTTTTTTTATTAAAAAATTCTCCTAATATGTTTTTCATAACAGCCTTTTTATTTGATAAAGGTTTACAGATTTTTTTGTTTGAAACTATTTCACCTAATAAACCAAATTGAGAGATTGAATGAGTTTGTATTGTAAGGTGGCCTGAATTATGTGGTCTAGGTGCTATTTCATTGAAAAGTATTTTATCGTTAGTATTAAGAAACATTTCGATAGCTAAAATCCCAGTTAATTTTATTTCATTGATGAATTTAGTCGCTAATTCAATGGAATTTTTTTCAGTTTCTTTGGTAATTCTTGCAGGGTAAATAGATATATCTAGAATCCCATTTTTATGGATATTTTCTATTGGTTGGAAGTATTCAATATTTCCAAAGCTGTCCTTTCCTATGATTACTGAGAATTCTTTTTTGAAATTTACAACTTCTTCGATAATATAGTCAGTCTTTTCATCTAAATGCTGTAAATTATGTTCTGCGTCCTCACGATTATCAATTCTATATTGACCTTTCCCGTCGTACCCAAGAGTATTTGTTTTTAATATTATTGGAAAATTTATATTTGATTTCTCAATAACTGAAACTAGGTCATCTCCCTTGTTAAAACTAGTAAAGTTAGGAGTACTTATTCCACACCTAGTAAAATTTCTTTTCTCATTTAATCTATTTTGTGAAATAGAAAGAATATACGGACTAGGATTTATAGTAATATCTGTATTTAGAAAACTTAAGCTTTCTACTGGTATATTTTCAAATTCATAAGTTATGGCATCACATTGTTTAGATAGAAATTCTAAAGCTTCTTTGTCTCCATAATCTTTTCTAATATGAATAGCATTTGTACTTTTTGCTGGAGGATTTTCTGAAGGATCAATGAAATAAACTTTTTTATCAATGCTATCTAAATATTCGGATAACATTTGACATAATTGGCCGCCACCTATTATACCTATTGAATTATTTTCCAATTTTTATTCTAACCAAGTTCCAATATGACTATCTTTGGCCACATTCATGCTATTTTCAGAAATTCTATTTTTAATTCTTTTTGACACTTCTTTATCACTTAATGCTAATATTTTTCCTGCAAGTAAAGCAGAATTTTCTGCACCTGATTGGCCTATAGCTACAGTTGCAACAGGTACACCTTTTGGCATTTGAACAATCGATAATAAGGAATCTAAACCATTTAGATTAGAAGATTTTACAGGAACGCCAATTACAGGTAATTCAGTTATGGATGCAACCATGCCTGGAAGATGAGCAGCGCCACCTGCACCTGCTATTATTACTTTTATACCTCTATCTTTAGCATTTTTTGCAAATTCAAACATTAGATCAGGAGTTCTGTGAGCAGAAATAATTTTAGTCTCATGAGGAATTTCAAGTTCTCTTAGGACTTCAGAGGCTAGCCTCATAGTATCAAGGTCGCTTTTACTTCCCATAATAACTGAAACTAAAGGATCTTTTGATATCTTGCTCAATTTTAACTCCTATGTTTGTAAAAAATTAATTATAGCATCTATTGAATGTTCTGGTTCATCAAAAGTATTTTTATGATTTACTCCGTTTAATACTAAAAAATTATCTTTATAATTTTGATTCATAAGTTTTTCTGTTAAATCAAAATTATCATCTTTTTCGCCCATTACAATCAGATGATTTTCTTTTTTCCATTTAATTTTTTTATAAGCACCTTCCCAACTAAGTGCTTCTTTAAAAATTTTGCTATAAGTGAAATAATTTTCTTTTCCAGTTTTATCACCTAGCTTTTTCATTGCTAGAGATTTTTTCTTGAATCTTCTCTCTTCCAGCTTAGGCGAACCTGGGTGCATTCCTAGAGAAATTAATTTATTGATTTTTTTATTTTTAGATGCTAATTCAAATCCTGCTCTTGCGCCCATGGAAAATCCCATATAATCAAAATCATTAATTCCTAAATTTTCAATCAAATAATCAATATTTTTTGTCATCTCGGGAACTGTTAGTTTTCTTGAATCAATTTTTCCTTCATTTGAGCCATGTCCTTCAAAATCAAAAACATGAACTGTTCTGACTGAAGATAATCTATCCACCCATCCAGTTTCTATCCAAGATTTTTTATTTTGAGCCATTCCGTGTCCAAGGATTAAACTTGGACCACTGCCAAACGATAAATAAGATGTCATCTGAGTCTTTTTATTTGAATATTTATATCTATTATTATAAAGTAAGTTTTTTTTATGGAGGTTATTTTGTCAGAAAATCTTGAAAAAATAGCGATGGTAGTAACTGCCCACCCCGATGATGCTGAATGGGGATGTTCAGGCTCTGTTGCGAAATGGACTAGGCTAGGATGGGATGTAATATATGTTCTTTGTACTGATGGCTCAAAAGGAACAGAAGATAGATCTATATCTAGTAAAAAACTTTCAGAAATAAGAGAAAATGAGCAAAGAGATGCTGGAAAAATACTTGGCCTAAAAGCTATAGAGTTTCTAGGATATCCTGATGGATATTTAGAGCCTAGTTTAGATGTCAGAAAAGATATCTCAAGAGAAATTAGAAGATATAAGCCATCAATAGTAATTACTACAAACCCAAATAGAGATCTGCTTTCATCAGGATACATAGGGCATCCAGATCATTTCGCTGCAGGTGAAGCAACTCTATCAGCCGTTTTTCCAAGCGCAAGGGACCACTTAACTTTTCCTGAGTTGTTAGAAGAAGGTTTTGAACCTCATAAGGTAAAACAAGTTTGGATAAATATGTTTAATATGGGCAACAACAGTAATCCTAATTATTTTTTTAATCCTTTAGAAAAAGTAGATGTAGATACAGCTACTAATGCTCTTCTGGCCCATACTAGTCAAATATCTGACCCAGTACAAGCCAGAGAATTTCATCAAAGTAGAAGGGTAGACGTAGGAAAAATATGCAATACGCCTTATGCTGAAGCTTTTGCTAAGTTTGATTTAAATTAATCTTTTATATTGCTTCAGATTCTGTGCTTTCCACTTTTTCATCTCTAATAGCATTGAACTCTCTATCTATTGACTGAGTGATCATTCCTCCGTCAGAGCTATGAAGAACAAATCTTGCACCAAGATCTATAGTTTTTTTAGTTCTCTCTTCGGTAAATCCATGAACCATTACAGGAATATTATGAGACTCAGAAACATTTATAATTTTAGTTAGAGTATCTAAGTATTCCTTATTTTCTAATTCATCTGGTATGCCCATTGATGTAGAGAGATCATTTGGACCCACAAAAACTCCATCGATTGGACCCTTAGAAATTAAATTATCAAGGTTATTTACTGCTGTAATACTTTCTATTCCAACGATCATAATCCTATGCCCATTCCTTTTGTAAAGATAATCTTTTGTTTTTTGACTTGGGAATTTTTCAGATTTTAAAACATCTTCAAAGGCTTTTCCTTTCAATGGATGCAATTGAACTTTCCAGGCACACCTTTGAATCATTTCTGCGTCTTCACAATATGGAACCAAGACTCCATCAGCCCTTGAGTCTAATGCTATTGCTACAAGAGTTGGGTCTGGATCAGCAACTCTAACAATCACAGATAAGCCAACACTTTGACCTATAGCGACCATTCTTGCCACTTCACCTCTTGAATAAGAGCCATGTTCAGCGTCTATGATGACATAGTCCAAAGCTTTGGATGAGAACGCTGTAGCCCATCTACTTCCTTCAACAAAATTGATCATAGTTCCAAAAACCTTACCACCTGACTGTAAGGTCTTCTTAATGTCTTCTGGTTTCATAATTCCCTCTTTCTTAAACTTCTATTTCATTAAAACTTTCAATAATATAATCGGGAGGAGATAAATCTTTAGGGTATTCAAAATCCATTTTAATCCATGCAGTTTTGAACCCTATTTTCTTAGCACCTATTATATCTGTATATGGATTGTCGCCTATAAATATTACATTTTCAACATCTTTACTTGTTAATTTTAACTGTCTGAGAGTTTCTTGATATATTTCTATATCTGGCTTATTGTACCCAAAAATTTCAGAAGCAATTACGAAATTAAATAGCCCTTCAAGCCCAGTATTTTTAATTTTTTTAAATTGATATTCGTTACCATTTGTTACAACTCCAAAGTTGATATTTTGTTTTACTAGTTGTAACAAGAAATCTTTTACTCCGTCGTAAGGTTTTACAAGATTAATCATATTGTCGTAGTAGAATCTGTAAAAGTTTTCAAAATCTAGTTTGAATGTCGGGAATTTTAATTTAATTTCTGAAAAAGCATTTTTTATATCTATTGAATTATTTGGACTAAGTGTCCAGAAGAATGATAATGATTCTTCTAGTGTAAGTTTACTGTTGAAAACTTCATGCTCTTTATACAAAAGAGTAAATATTTCAGAGTATGCTTTTTTTCTATCAATTAAAGTGTCATCTAGATCAAAAACAACACCCTTATATTCCGATAATTTTATGTTCATTCCGTTCTAATTGAACCTTTTAAAAGAGCTGCTTCATCTGAGCACATGAAATAAATTATTTTTGCTATACCTTCTGGATTAACTAAGATTTTTTTAACATTTTTATACTCATCTTGATTCCCTGTTATATCTCTAGTAGTTTCAATTTGAGAATTCTTTAATGGAGTATCTACTGATCCTGGTAATATGTCATGAACTCTTATTCCATATTGTGAAAGCTTGTCCATCATTACTAAGCTTAACCCATGGACTCCACCTTTCGATGAACCATAAGCATATGATGAAGATCCTCCAAGTACACCTGCTCCGGAACTTGTTAATATGATCACACCTTTTTTTTGTTTGATCATATAATTAGAGACGTGCTTAACCATTAGATAGCTGCCTGTTAAGTTTATTCCTACCACCGAATCCCATACTTCGTCAGGAAATTCTTCTATATTAATTGAAGCACCTTGTAAAATGCCAGCAAGATTAATAAGAATATCTACTCCTTCCAACCATTGTTCAGCGGCCATCACGCCTCCTGAAACTTGATTGGAATCCCTTACATCAACATGCCAATATCTAATTTCATGCCCATCTTTGTTTAATTGATTAGTAAGCTCTATTCCTTCAGTGTCATTTACATCAAAAATTGCAACTTTTGCCCCATTCGTAGCAAATAGTGTTACAACTTCTTTTCCAATACCAGTTGATCCTCCGGTAATAATAACCTTTTTATTACTTAAGTCTAAGTTCATTTTTTCTCCAAAATTTTTTTATTAACTAAAGAATTTAGCCACGTTTCTTCTTTGTATTTTACCAGTAGCTGTTCTAGGAAGTTTTTCAGCAAAATGAATTTTTTCAGGCACCTTAAAGCTAGCTAAAGATTTAGAACAAAATTCCTGAATTTCATTCTCACTAACTTCAGAATTAGTTACCAAGGCCGCATGAACAACTTCTCCATATTTTTCATCTGGATGGGCAAAACATACTGCTTCGTTAACTGAAGGGTGATTGATAAGTATTGAATCTACCTCAAGAGGAGAAATCTTTTCTCCACCTCTATTTATAAGTTCTTTGATTCTTCCTGTTAAGTTTAGGTAGCCATCTTCATCAATAAAACCTTGATCTCCAGTTCTAAACCATCCATCAATATATGAGTCATCATTTGCTTCTTGATTATTATGATATCCACTGGTAACGTTTTCACCTTTGATAACAACTTCACCTATTTCACTTGAATTTAGCATTTTTCCTATGCTTTCCATGGACATAATATTTATATCCACTCCAGTTGGAATTCCTACGCTTCCTGCCTTTCTTTTGTTTGGCGGCAATGGGTTAGAACTCATTTGATGAGAGGCTTCGGTCATTCCGTATGCCTCAAGAACTGGAGCTCCAAATCGTTTTTCTAAATCTTCTAAAACTGATGGAGCTAAAGCTGCCGAACAAGATCTTATTAATCTAAAAGATTTTTTAGGTGCGTTATCATCTTCTGCTCTTAATAGTAATATTTGATGAATTGTTGGAACAGCTGAGTACCAAGTGGCATTATAGTCTTTTTGAATTTTCCAAAATGCACTTGCTGAAAATTTTTCAGGTATAACTATTTCTCCTCCTGATGCTAATGTTGATAAAGCAACTCCAATAAGTCCATGAACATGAAATAATGGCATAACTACCATAGCTATATCCTGTTCAGAAAGTTCATAGGTATTTACTATATTATCTAGAGATTTTAGTAAGTTTTTATGCTTAAGAGGTACACCTTTGGGCCTACTTGTAGTTCCTGATGTATGCAAGAATAAGCATGAGTTGTTATTAGTTGGTTTATTTGTATCATTATTACCTGAAAGCTTTCCTTCAAAACTTAGACTTAATTTTTTATCAGAATAAGAGATTATGCATACGGGAATATTCTTAGACCTTGCCTCATTTATTACTTTATGATCATCTGTAGTAATTACTAAAGAAGGCTGAATATCATCAAGATAAAACTTAAATTCTTCATCCGTAAATTCAGGGTTTAATGGTGCAGCGATTGAATTAGTATTCGTTACACCTAAGAAACTGATTATAAATTCAGCATTATTTCTTAGGACTATTACTATAGGTTTTTCATTAATTGTTCCAAAGTCATTTAGCTTTTCAGATGTTTCTGAAACTAATGCTTTCAATTCAGAATAACTAACATTAAACTTGTCAGGAATTGAAATTGCAGTTGAATTTTCTTTTCCTGAATTCAGGATTTCAGGTAGAATTGAATTTGTCATTTTATTCCCTCAAAATATTTTATTTTTTACTATTTTATAGAACTTTTTTATATTTCTAGCAATCTTTTCTACCTAATTCAGACTGTTCTTTTACTATTTCCACAGGAGTGTTTCTAGCAACAATTAATTTAAGGTCTTTTTCTCCAGTATTTATTGGTTGATGAAGGGCGCCATCAGGAACAAATATAAAGTCTCCTTCATTTATCTCTTCTTCAATATCCATTTTCTCTCCATGCAAAAAAATACCACTCCCTGATAAAACATAAATTGCAGACTCGCAATTGGTATGGAAATGTGTTGTTGAGCATCTATCTTTTGGTATTGTAGCAATTGCTAAATGAATATTTTTTGCACCACTTAATCCTTCTGAAACCCCAGCAAATCTTGACATTGATCCTGAATTTATTTCTTCTTCGAGATTATCTTTTTTTGTAATAATAATTTTTTTCATAAATTTAATATTTTTCTCCACTGAATATAATATAACTATAATAAAAATTATAAAAAAAGGACATTCTATATGTATGGAACTATTTTTAAACTAAAAATTAAGGATGGTCATGAAGACCAGCTTCTAAATTTAATGAAAGAAAATAATGAACCTCCTGAAGGAATGGTTGCATGGTTTTTAATGAAACCTGATGATAACCAAGATTGGATTGGGGTTGCTGTTTTTGATTCAGTCGAGTCTCATATAAGTAATGCTAACAGGCCTGAAACCAATGATAATTTTATGAAAATGATGGAGCATCTTGATGGAGAGCCTGAATGGACAGATGGACACTATGTAATAGGTGAACTTTCTTAGATTAAGGGTCAGAACAATCTCTCATAAAACCACAATTTTTACAAACTATTTTGCAATGTAGCTTTAAAGTCTCATAGTTACATATTTCACAAAATTCAGTTTGTTCTTTAATTTTTTCCATTAATATATGTTAATTTTCTCCAAAACCATTCAAGTGGTCCTTGCTTATAATGATTAAGCCAAAATTTTGACCAAACTATTTGAATTATCCAAACTACCAATACAAAAATTATAATTTCTTTTCTTGTGAATTCAATGCTATCGAACAAAAAATAAAAAACTAATGCCCCAAATATACTTTGGGTTATGTAATTAGTGAATGCCATTCTTCCGCAAGCCTTAAAGAGGTCTGAGACTTTAGGTGAAATTTTTTTGTAAATAAGTGTTAGCAGACATATGTATCCAATCACCATTGGATATGTTCCTAAATATAGCGGGATATAAGAAACTATGGCTATTCCAGGATTATAATTTTCTAAACTTAGCCAAATTGGCGTAATCATTGAAATAGGTATCCCTATCAACAAGCTAGAAATAAGAATTTGGTTATTTGTTTTTATTTTTAAGTTACCCTGAAGGATATTGAGTCTGTACAAGATAACACCAAGCAACATCAATGAAAAAACTCTTGTAAAGTACATAATAGCTGTATAGCTTCCAATAGCCCCTCCAAATGATTCTTGTGTTGAAAACCAGTAAGGTCCTAAGCCTTTACCATCTAAGAATATATCTTTTGCGCCTTCTGATAAATTTCCATTAGAGTCGAATATTCCCTGGAAATAAATACCTGAAAAAGTCGAAATAGATATAACTATTATGAACAAAACCATCAATAAATACAGACTTCTGTTTCTTAGGAAAAGTATTATTGGAGAAAGCAGAGCATACAAAAATAAAATATCTATAAAAACAAACATAAAAATTATATGAAGAATTCCAAATGATAATAATAATAGATTTCTCCATAAGCTGAGCATAACGGGTCTTTTGTAACCCTTTTTTTTAGCAGAATCAACAAATAATAATAATCCCGCTCCGAATAGAACACTAAATAGTCCCATCATTTTTCCGTCAATAAAAATAACGGCAAAAAATATTAATATCCAATCAAAATAGCTATCAATTCCGGATGAAGAATGATTCCAATTAGCAGATTCAGGTAGGGCAAAAATCATAGAATTCATAATTAGAATTCCAAGTATAGCAACACCTCTAATAAAGTCTAAATTTTCAATTCTATTTTCTATACTTTTACTTACAAATTTCATTTAAATATTATATTCCATTCGTAAACTTACTCAATTAAGATATTAGATGGAAATGATAAATAAAAATATACACCTTGATAATGATATATAGTATCAAGAAAATCTAACTAAAACGTTCTTGACAAAGTTAGAATAATAAATATGATAATTTGTAGTCATAATAATTATGATATGTGATATCAATAATATTAAGTTTGGAGTTTATAAAATGAAACTAACAGCATATAGTGTTAAATTGAAAAAAGTAGTAGAAATTGCAGAGCCTAAAATTGTTACTATGAAAAATGGAAGAAAGGCTGTTCAAGGTGTTGCTAAAGAAGACCCTTCTTCAAAAGTCTTTAGAATTCTTAGCGATAAAGATGTAGCTGAGGTAGAAAAGCAAATTGGGTAACCCCTAGTTTATTTACCGTATTGATAGCTATTTAATTTTGCAATAAGCTTCCGTAGGATTTCTAGCTTGAGATACACGAGGTTGAGGAGTTTTCTTCTCAACCTCGATTTTTTTAAGTTATATTGCTTTTTTATAAAAAAAAGAAAAAAACAAGAATTTTATTTTGGTGGAGCTGAGGGGGATCGAACCCCTGACCTCATCGCTGCCAGCGATGCGCTCTCCCAGCTGAGCTACAGCCCCAAAATATTCTTAAGGATAATTATTAAATTATAAATCATTTTTCAGTATAAAAATTTGAAAAATAAAATTATAAAAAACTAAAGCTTAATGTAAGTATAAATTAATATATAATTTATTTGAAAAATTAATGCAAAAGGAAGGTATAAAAATGTCAGTAATGGATTTAAGTATAGCGCAAAAGATAATTGAGGGTGCTCAAAAAAAATCTAGTGAATTATCAGCAAACTTTTGTATCAGTATTGTTGATCCTCGCGGTGATTTGATTGTGTTTGTTCGTGAAGATGGTGCACCATGGAGAAGTGTTTTTATTAGTCAGGGTAAAGCAGCAGCATCTGCAGCATTTATGCAACCTAGCGGTAAGTTAGCAGAAGGTGGGCCTAACCCTATTCATCAAGGACTAATGGCTATGCTTGGTGGGAGAATGATTCCTGGACAAGGTGGTTTGCCTGTATACGATGGTCAGACTATTATAGGTGCAGTTGGCGTGAGTGGAGGAACTCCACAAGAAGATGAAATAATTGCTTCTGCCGGTATCAGTCATGCAGGCCTAAAGGCTTCGTCCTAATAGATATTTATATCAGCCTTACGCTTCTTCTAAAGGTCCAGCAAATAACAAAAATTCCTGTTGATGATAGAGCCATTGCTGGCCCAGAAGGTAAGTTAATGTAATAAGAAAAATATAGCCCACTTACTGAAGCTATCACCCCAAAGATACAGCTAACATACATAGAATGAAAGAAGTTTTTCATTATTAATTTTGAAGCTGCTGCGGGAGTTATTAACATACTTAGCACAAGTATAATACCTACTGACTGCAATGCACCTATCACTGCTAAAGACAAAATTATTAAAAATAAGTTGTCAAATAATTTTGTGTTCAAACCTGTTACTTGAGCGCCTATAGGGTCGAAGCTGAGATATAAAATCTGTTTATAAAAAATTATTATTGTAAAAATGGTAATAAGTGATAAAGCTAATGTGCTTATAACATCACCATTTGAGACTCCCAATATTTGCCCAAATAAAATATCTTCTATGTTCAAAGTTGTTGCTAGGTTGTAGCGTTTTAATAGGATAATTCCTATAGCAAAAAATGTAGAGAAAATAATTCCAATAGCAGTATCCTCTCCTACAGATGATCTCCCAATAATATAACCAAGTGTTATTGCTATAATAATCGCTGCTGGTATTGCAGATAAAAAAATACTTACTCCTAAAATTGAGCCAATCACTAATATTGGTAAACTTGCATGCGCTATAGCATCTCCCATGAAACCTAAATTTCTATTTATTACAAAAGAGCCAATTAATGGGAGAGTGATTCCTACTAAAACCGAGATAATAAGTGATCGAACCATAAATTGATATGAAAATGGCTCTAATATAATATCAATGCCCATCTTTTTTTCCGTGATTACCTATTTGGTGGCTTTCAAACATAGTTGCGTGAGTTCCATACAATTCGGATAATACTTCTTGAGTAAAAACTTTTAAAGGGTCTCCATAAGCACAACAATGTCTATTCAGACATAATACTTCATCAAATCTATCCGCAACATTATTTATATCATGAGTTGCTATCATGATAGTTTTTCCAGAATCTTTCAATTTCCTTAAAACTTCAATTAGACTAATTTGAGATCCAACATCCACTCCGCTGAAAGCTTCATCAAGTAATAAAATATTTGCTCCCTGAGCCAATATTTTAGCTAATAATACTCTTTGTCTTTGCCCACCTGACATTTCATCAACACGATCATCTATTTTGTCATATAGACCAACGTCATTTAGACACTCTTCAATCAAGCTATTATTATTTTTATGAATAAAGGGTATAGAAGGTAAGTTTCTTGTGATTCCTAAATTAACAACTTGCCTTGCTGTTAGTGGAAAATTCCAGTTTAAATTTTCATTTTGTGAAACATAGCCTATGTTTCCTTTTCCTTTTCTTACATCTTCACCGTTAATCCTAATTGAACCATTTGTAATAGGAACTAATCCGGTAATGGCATTAAATAATGTAGTTTTACCTCCTCCATTAGGGCCAACAACTGCAATAAGACTATTTTTATCTACTGAAAAACTTACGTCGTCTAAAACCAAGCTATTACCAAGCTCTACACAACATGAATCCGAAACTATACTATTTACCAATTTATTCTCTTTCGGTTTCGTGGTTCTTAGGGAGAGCTAAGAACCACAAATTTTTTTAAACTTATTAAGAAAATTATAACTTTTTTCTATTATTACTTGTATTTTACTTTATATAAGTCAAAAGACTTTCTTAAGTTGTTAAATGTATTTTCACCAATAAATTCCTTCACTACTTCCAGGTAAGTTCCTGCAAAATGCTTTCCATGATGATCGGGATTTTTTCCTTTATAATTTATCACGTGTGCCATTTCATGAGTCACAAATAGAAGAGTTCTAGTTATTGGTGATGGTAAACAGATTGTGTTAGCCGTAGCATAGGCTATGTTATTCTCATCTGTTATCAGTCTTGGTGGAGCTATTTCAGCCCATTGGGAGATTTTATAAATCAACTCCTCAACTTGTTTGTGGGTCATTATTTTCATATCTCCCCACAAACAAGAATCTTCTGCGTTAT
This sequence comes from SAR202 cluster bacterium, assembly GCA_008373205.1. Classification (GTDB taxonomy): domain Bacteria; phylum Chloroflexota; class Dehalococcoidia; order Lucifugimonadales; family Lucifugimonadaceae; genus TMED-70. The sequence continues at coordinate 818 of RQOS01000031.1, read as the reverse complement.
ACAATCTCTTTCGTTGATAATCCCTAACATTAGCGTTAGGAATATCTCCTATCCAATTTTTTTGCACAGTTTTTCCTAAATTTTATTTGTCTTTTTTACCATGATCGTGTCCATCGTGGTCATCATCATCGTCGTGATCATCATCATCGTCGTGGTCATCATCATCGTCGTGGTCATCATGATCATGGTCGTGGTCATGATCATCATGAACTTCTGTAGGTAAATTATTTACAATAATAGTCACATTATTTTCAAGCCATTCAACATAAGATTGATTCTCTTGAAGAGTTTCAACCCAGAGTCCTGAAACTAAGGCTATTCCGGTTTCTTGCTCAATAACTTCACTATATTGACTTGAAGACTCTGCTTCTAAGAACATCACTTCGATTTTATTTTTTTCAATAACTTCAATGGCATTTCTCAAACTTTTTGGAGTTATACCATCCTCAGAATTTAAGCTAGGAATAATTGTAGTTAGCACTTCAATTTCATACTTAGCTTCTAAGTAACCCAAAGCTTCATGAGTAGTGATGATTTTTCTATTTTCTACAGGTATTGTTTCGAACATAGCCACTACATTTTGATCCAGAGCTTCTAATTCACTTACAAAACTAGCAGCGGCAGAAGCGTAACTACTTTCATTTGCTGAATCATTCTTTATTAGCTCATCTTTTATGACTTCTACAGCCATTGAAACTCTTATAGGGTCAAACCAAAAGTGAGGATCATAGATACCGTGATCATGCCCCTCATGACCTTCATGTCCTTCGTGATCATCATGTCCTTCGTGGTCATCATGTCCTTCGTGGTCATCATGT
>RQOS01000030.1 GCA_008373205.1 SAR202 cluster bacterium | reverse complement strand
TCTACCGGAACCCTACCCTACAAATGAAGGTGGACAAATCAATAGAGTAAATCAATTGAAAAGATTTAATAAAGGAGATACACCGAGAATAATTAGATTTGGACATTATGGTCTTAACTCTCCCGATATAGAAAAATCGTTAGAATGGTATAACGAACATTTGGGCATAATAGCTACAGACATATTGCAACCACCAACACCTCCAGGCGAAGAACCAGTAACTGTAGGAATCTTTGCCCGATTGGACAAAGGCTCAACTCCAACTGATCATCACACAATTTTCTGGTTAAATTCTCACCTCATGTCTGAGGGCGTTGCTGGTTTAAATCATATATCTTTTGAAGTGTTAAATATTGATGATGTTTTTATGGGACATGAGCTTTTGAAAAGAAAAGCGAAAGAATACGACTATGAGTTAGAATGGGGTGTGGGTCGTCATTATCAAGGTAGCCAAATCTTTGATTATTGGAGAAGTCCTTTTAAACAAGTGCATGAACATCAGACCGATGGAGATTATTTAGATAATAGCATCCCACCACAAATACTGAATCCTATGGACGATGGAGATCCTGACTATCCAGAGTTCGGACCATCGCAATGGGGGGCAGCTATCTCTGAAACATTTGGAAATAAGGAGGGTACTTAAAGATGAATAAAAGTGATAAACCAGTTGGAATAATAACAGGTGGTAGTAGAGGTGTAGGAGCTGCTACAGCAAAACTTTTAGCTTCTAAGGGCTGGAATGTGACCATAACTTGCACGAGCTCAATTGAAGATGCAAATAATATTGTTAAAGAATGTGAAGAGTTAGGAGCTGAAGCATTAGCTATATCTGCTGATGTTGGAGATAACGAAGCGTGTATAAATACAGCAAAAGAAACAATCGCCAAATGGGGAAGAATAGATGCTCTTGTAAATAATGCTGGTACTACTAAATTTGTTTTTAACCATGGTGATTTAGATGGTCTTGATGCAGATGATTTTTTACGTATTTATAAGATCAATGTTGTAGGACCCTTTCAAATGGTAAGAGCCTGTAGAGAATCCTTACTGGATAGCGATAATCCCAGTGTTGTAAATATCTCTTCAATAGCCGGGATAAAAGGTATAGGTAGCTGTTTGGCTTATGGATGCTCTAAAGGAGCCTTGAATACCATGACCATGTCTATGGCCAGAAATTTAGGACCAATTAGGGTCAATGCTATATGCCCAGGTTTCATTCAAGGTGATTGGTTGAGAAATGGTATGGGTGACGATCTTTATAATGCTGCCCTAGAAAATTTAACTAACAATACTCCATTAAAATTAACAGTCACTCCTGAACAAGTAGCTGAAGGAATATATAGTTTCATAGGTACTAATAAAGTAGTAACTGGAGAGACAATGCTGATGGATGGTGGTCATCATCTAATAATATAAACTCCTTCTAAGATGGCTTCAGGTCTTCAGAACTACGTAGTTGAAGAAACTTCCGATGAGTGGGTTTTGTATCATAATAATTTTTCTTTATGCTCAAGAAAGGTTCGTCTATGTCTTGAAGAAATAGGTTTAAATTATAGATCTGAACACATAGATCTAATTGAAACTGGTAAATACGAAGTTGCTTCTAAAAGGTTTTTAAAGATAAATCCAGGGGCTACTGTTCCTGTTTTATTACACAAGGGAAGGCCCATTTATGAATCGCACGAACAAATCTATTATCTAGTTGAGCACACAGATAATAAAAATATCCTCCCCTCTTCTGAGAGTGATAAGGAAAACATGGATTACTGGGTCAAGAAATCATCTTTAATTGGTAATCCTTTAACAAATCAAAATCAATATGCTGGGAATAGCGTCGCACCGCTAACTTTTCCATTATTTGTGGCAATGATGAGATACGTATCCTTCAAAGAAATATTTATTGGTTTAAGAACTCATCCCATGAAAGAGAGAGTTATAGGTTTCTTTATTTTTAAAACTTTTGGTATGAAGGTTTTTAATTCTTTATTTCCTTTTTCAAAATTACTAAAATCTTCTTTTCTTAATTTGAGTAAACACTTAGATGATTTAGAGAAACACCTAGAAGATAAAAATTCTTTATGGATAGTTGGTGAAGAATTCACACTAGCTGATATTAGTTGGGCTGTTATCCTTCATCGTTTTCATGAATGTGGTTGGGGTGGCCTTCTATTGGCAGATAAACCATTAATTAAAAAATATTATTTTAATTTATTGGATAAAGAATCATTCAAAATAGCTATTGATAAAGCTTCGCATCCTATACTTACCAAAGGTATAGATGATTTGCGTAAAACTTTTTCTACTAAATCTAGCCTAAAAGACATATATACCCAATTAGAAAAAGCTAAATGAATCATGACTATGACGTAGCAATAATAGGATTGGGTCCTGTGGGAAGCTTTGCTGCCTTGCTATTAGAAAAAAGAGGTTTACGAGTTCTGGCAGTAGATAAAGATAAAGAAATATATTCATTACCTAGAGCTGTCAGTATTAGTGATCAGGGTCTAAGAATGGCGCAAGAAGTAGATATAGAAGACATTTATTTAAAAAATAGTTCTCAATTAGGCGGAGCGGGATTTGTTGATAAGAATCTTAATTTTATTGGAAAAGAAATTAATTTAAAAGGATTCACAACACCTAATGGATGGGCTCCGCAGAGACTTTTTCATCAACCCTATACAGATAAAGAAATTAGAAAAAGGATTGAGGGGACCTCAATTACCACTTTGTTACAACATGAACTATTGAACGTTAAGAACCGCGAAAATGATGTTCTATTTTCGATTAAAAACCTAGAAGACTCCTCGGAAGTTGAATATACATGTAAATATTTAATTGGTGCGGATGGGGGGTCAAGCCTTCTTAGAAAATTACTAAAGATTACTCAAGAAGACCTTGATTATAATCGTGACTGGGTAATTATTGACGCAGAATTAACTGTACCCAATAGATTGGAAGACAAAGCCATTCAAGTTTGCGATCCTGAAAGAATTGGTACTTTTATTCCCGCGCATCTCCCTTTTAGGAGATGGGAATTTATTATTTATGAAGGTGAAGATAAGAATGATTTCCAAGATGATAAAAAAATTCAAAAGCTAATAAGTAAATGGCTAAATCCTGAAGAATATAAAATTATTCGGAAGGCCATTTATCAATTCCATTCGGTATTAGCACATGATTTCAGACAAGGAAATTGTTTTCTGATAGGAGATGCGGCACATCAAAACCCTCCTTTCATGGGAGAAGGTATGATGTCTGGCTATAGAGATGCTTTTAATCTAACTTGGAAAATCGCTTACGTCCTTAAAAATGGTTTTTCTGATAGTTTGTTAGACTCGTATCAAGAAGAAAGAAGGCCTCATGCAAAATTTGTAGTTGAAAACTCTGCTGGGATTGGAGAATTAATGGAAGCTTATGCGCAAGCCGATGATCCTAAAGATGTTCCTCAAGAGCTGGTAGCAAAAGGTTACGGATCATTTGTTTTGCCTAATTTAGACGAAGGACTTTTCTATGAAGGAAAAGCAAAAGAATCTATGGCTGCAGGTCAGCTATTTC
>RQOS01000029.1 GCA_008373205.1 SAR202 cluster bacterium | reverse complement strand
AGTGTGGATGGAGGAAGTGGATGCATAGCTCCAAGTGAACAAACAATTAACGATTCATCATATGCTCCTTTATCAAGACCAATGTACATATATGTCAATAATGCTGAGTTATCAAAACCTGAAGTATATGAATTCGTAAAGTTTTATCTAGATAACGGAAAAATGCTTTCTGAAGAAGGTGGATATGTTGCTCTTCCTGAAGCTAATTATAATGAAAGTTTATCTGTAATTGCAGAGTATAAATAATAGTCAATAAAGTTACTAAATTAGATATGATTTCATATCTAATTTAGTAATATAAAAGTACAAAATTATAATTTCATAGAATTCAAAAGATGGTAACTTTAATATTTTCAATAATAGCCTTTTTTAGTGGTGCAATTCCATTCTCTATAATATTTACCAAAATTTTATCTGGAAAAGATGTAAGAGAAGTTGGAGATAACAATCCTGGAGCTGTAAACGCCTGGAAAACGGGAGGAGCTCTAATAGGTATGTCTGTTATGTTTGTGGAATTCCTTAAGGCTATATTACCTATTTGGCTTGCTTATCAATATTTTGATATTAGCGGTTATGATTTAGTTTTAGTTTCAGCTATGCCAATACTAGGTCATTCATTCTCTCCTTTCTTGAAATTTAAAGGAGGCAAAGCCTTAGCTGTTACTGCTGCTATGTGGCTAGCTTTATTTAATGTTGAATCAGCTATAGTAATATTTGGGCTCCTGGCAATTATGTACACAATACAGAAAAATGATGCTTGGACCGTAAATTTAGTACATTTTGGATTTTTTTTATATGGAATGATAACTAATATTTCAAATCAATATATATCTAATACTCAGTTCATGTTTTTATGGATTTTTGCAAGTTTAATGATGATTTATAATCATAAAAAGGAATTACAATCTTTTCCCCAATTTAAAAAATTTAGAGATTTGTTTGGAGTAAAATTTGATTGATTTATTCGATGAACTAATATTAGTAATTGCAATAATTTCTTCATACACTCTTGTCGTTTCTTTTCTTAATTTAATTTCATTTTCTAAGCCAAAACCTCTTAAGCCAAAATCAGATGAATTAATTTCAATCATGGTCCCTTGTAGAAACGAGGAAGATAATATTGATGATTGTGTTGAGTCTTTGGTAAATCAAGATTACGATAATATTGAAATTTTACTTATAGATGATAATTCAACTGATAATACACTTAAGAAAATAAAATTTTTATCCAGCAAATACTCAAATGTTTCTGCTATCAAAGGAGAAATTCTTCCTAAAGAATGGGCAGGGAAAAATTGGGCATGTCATCAATTATCTAAGCTTTCTAAGGGTTCATATCTACTTTTTATCGATGCAGATACACGCTTAGGAGAATATGCTATTTCATCTGGAATTCGTGAACTGGAAGATAATAATCTAGAATTTCTTACATTGATACCTAAAAGAAAAATTTTAAATTTTACAGATTATTTAATTTGGATTATGGTTTCTTTCTTTATTTTATGTTGGGTCCCAATATTTATAGCTAAAAGATTGCCATATAGTTTATTTGCAGCTGGGTTTGGTCAATTCTTACTTTTTAATAAAGAAGCTTACAGAAAAATAGGTGGACATGAAAAAATCAAAGGACTTGTTTTAGATGACTTTGAACTTGCAAGGTCAATTAAGACTTTTGGTTTTTCAGCTGCAGTTATGGATGGAACGAGCATTGTAGAAACTAATGGATATACTACTTCTTTAGAGTCTGTTGATGGACATGCAAAATCTATTTTTGCAACTTTTAGATACAATATTATCTTTTTTATATTTGCATTTTTTGGGCTACTCATTTTATTTTATCTTCCATTCTTAAATGTTTTTTCTTATTTTTTTGGTATAGAACTTCAAAGTAATTTACTTACTTTATCTCTCCTATCAATAGCATGCCTTTTTGGATCTATTTTGATATCTTCAAAAGCTTTTTCATTAAGTGTTTTTTCAAGCCTTTTGTATCCAATTGCAATGATTGTACTTTTGTTTAGTGCTTACAGATCTTTTTTATCTTCTTTTGATGGAGACCTTAAGTGGAAAGGTCGATCAACCCCTTCAGTGGGAATTAGAAAGCTTTACGCTATAATTTTTGCTCCATTTTATTTGATAAGCTGGGTACTTAAAAAGATTAGATAAATAGACTAAAACCCTTTGAAAAGATCTAAATAGTTATAAACTTATAAAAAAATAATATTTTGACAATACGGGTATTTTTATGAGATATGAATTTAGCAAAGAAGATGAAGATTTTAGACAAGAACTGAGGTCTTGGATTAGAGATGAGATTCCAGGAGAATTTAAGGACTGGCAAGGTGTGGATGAAGCTGCAGATGGTTTTGAATATGGTCTTGAGATTCGAAGAAAATTAGCCAAAAAAGGTTGGCTAACTATGGCTTGGCCCAAGGAATATGGTGGTCAAGGAGCTTCATATATGAAGCAAGTGATTTTTAACGAAGAAATGTCGTACCACAGAATGCCTGGTAGAGATGGTTTTGGAGCTAAAATGTTAGGTCCAACTTTGATGGTGCATGGAACAGAAGAACAAAAAAAGAGATTTTTACCACCAATAGCTAATGGAGAAGTTCAATGGTGCCAAGGTTATTCAGAACCAGACTCCGGATCAGATCTAGCTTCATTAAAACTAAAAGTAGAAGATAAAGGTGATCATTGGCTTGTAAATGGTACAAAGGTCTGGACTTCCATGGCTCATAAGGCTTCATGGATATTTTTTCTAGGAAGAACTGACCCAGATGCCCCTAAACATAAAGGGATAAGCTTTTTCTTAGCAAATATTAAAGATGCAAATATCCAAGTTAAACCTATTATTAATATGGCAGGAAGCCACCATTTTAATCAAGTGATTTTTGAAGATGTAAAAATACCTAAGGATGCATTAATAGGCGAGTTGAATAAAGGTTGGTATATTGCAGCTACATTACTAGATTTTGAAAGATCTGGTGTAGAATATCCTGCTACAGCAAGAAGAAATTTTGAAGAGATAGTAGAACTTGTCAAGAATACAAACGATAGTAATGGAGTTCCATTAATTCAAGATCCTTATATAAATAAAACCTTAGTAGATCTAGATTTAGATATTGAAGCTGCTAGACTTGTTGCTTACGAAGTTGCTTATCTTCAATCTCAAGGAGAAGTTCCAAGTATTGAAGGATCAGTTGCAAAAATATTAGGAACTCAATTGTCCCAAAAAGTTGCTAAAATTGGCACAGATTTTGCTGGCTTATACGGTCAATTATCTGACTCTTCTGCACCTTTTGATGGTAAATATCTAAAACAGCAATTAACTGTAACAGCTTACACTATTTTTGCTGGAACAACTGAGATTCAAAAAAATATAATTGCAACAAGAGGGTTAGGACTTCCTAGAGAAGATAAATTAAAAGTTAATAGTAAGTAGGGAAAAATGGATTTAGGATTATCAGAAATACAAAAAATGCTTCAGGAATCATCTAGAGCTTTTTTAGAAGAAAATTGCCCTATGGATTTTATTAGAGCAATGGAATCTGATGAAATTGGAATAACTGATGAAATCTGGAATAATATCGCAGAGATGGGTTGGTTAGGATTAATGATCCCTGAAGAATATGGAGGCTCAGGATTTAATTTTGATGATATGTCTATTCTATTAGAGGAAATGGGAAGAGTAGGTCTTTCAGGGCCCTTCTTTAGTACAGCTATCACTGGTGTACAAACTTTATTACTTTCTGGAACTGAAGAACAGAAAAAAGAAATTTTACCTAAAATTGGAACTGGTCAAATCAAAATTTCTCTAGCATTTAACGAAAAAACAGGAAGTTTTGATGAATCAGAAATTTCAAATACCACTTCAATTAAAAATAATGAAGGATGGACTTTGAACGGAGAAAAACTTTTTGTTAATGATGCTAATTCTGCTGATTATTTTATTGTTGCTGCATCAACTGAAAATCAAGAGGGGACTTCTCTTTTTCTAGTTCCTAAAGATACAGAAGGAATAGAAATTCAGAAAATGGAAAGTATAGGTGGAGAAAAAATATATAAAGTTAACTTTCAAGAAATAAAATTAGAATCCTCTCAAATAATAGGAGAGGAAGGTGAAGGTTGGAATACTTTGCAAAAAGTATTTAATTATGGAGCCTCAGGTAAGTCTTCAGAAATGTCTGGAGCTGCAGCTAAAGTTATGGATATGACTCTTGATTATATTAAGGATAGGAAGCAATTTGATAGACCAATAGGTTCTTTTCAAGCTGTTCAACACCATGCAGCTGATATGGCTATATTAACTAAAGTTTCAACTCAATTTTCTAGAAAAGCTTCTTGGAAACTTACAAATACAGATGATGCAGATTTAGACGTAAACAGATCAAAAGCTTATGTATCAAAGGCGTTTCATGATGTTTGCCAAATTTCACATCAATTACATGGTGCAATCGGCTATACCTGGGACTATGATCTTCAAGTTTTAACTAGAAAAATGCAACACCAAAAATTAGCTTTTGGAGATTCAAATTTTCATAATAAAAAAATTAGCGATAAGCTGGATCTTTAAGTATTAATGAAAAAACTATTTATATGGATTAAAAATTACCTCAATCATCCACTTGAAATTGGTGCTGTTTTACCTACCTCAAGATTTGCATCAAGATTAATGAGTTCAGAAATAAATAAATCTCCAGATAATGTTGTTGTAGAACTTGGATCAGGAACAGGTAAGATAACAAGAGAAATATTGAATAGAGGTGTTAAAGAAAAAGATCTGATTTTAGTAGAAGTAAATGAAAATTTTTCAAAAATTTTAAAATCTGACTTTCCTAAAGCTAAAATAATCACGGAAAATGCTATCTCATTCTTAAGTAATTATCAAAAGAATTATTCGAATAAAATCACACATATTATTTCTGGGATTCCATTAGTGTCTATGACCGAAGAAAATAGAGATAAATTATGTGAACTATCTATTAAAAATCTTGATTCCAAAGGAAAATTTATACAGATCACATATTTCTTAAGATGTTCTTTTTCAAAAAAAATAATCAATCAATATAACTTAAAAAAGAAATTAGTTGGTTTATCTATTTTGAATGTACCACCAGCTTTTGTTTGGAAAATAGAAAAGTAAATTTTATTGTGCACTTGTTGAAGGAAGCATACTTCTAAGTGCTTCTGCAACGCTTCCAGGATTATCAATTTCTTCCATGCTAATAGTCATTCTACTTCCTATTCCAGAAGATACAACAACTGTACCTCGTCCTGTTAGTGCTTCGATAAGCGTTCTTTTTTCAGAAATTTGAACTATTCTTCCTACTGGTATTTCGTTTGTATGTAAGTATAAAAACTTAAACATATAAATTGCTCTTCTATCAGTAACAATATAAGTAATATGAAGATTTCTGTAATATCTCATAGCTCCTTTGAAAAATAGCCATAATCCAATAAGGAAAGTTATAAAAGGAAATATGTAAGCAAAGTCTGTCGCTACGAATAAAACTGCACTTATAAAAAATAATGGTAAAGCAACCATAATTCTTGCGTAAGCAGGTTTCATAGTAGGGTGTCTTTCGATCTGAACTTCCTCACCTTGGCCTAGAGTGGGTTTTGGGAAGGCTCCAACTGCAGTCATATAAAATCCTAAAATCAACAATAGGAGGCCAGCAATCAAAGCCGCAAATCCTGTCCATATAGGAACACTACCATCAGTCTGGGAAAAGATTATCAATGCAACTCCCAGTCCAATTATTGGTAAAGAAACAATTAGTGCAACCATCATTCTAGAGATTACTCTAAAAATCAAATTTATACCTGTAGGAACTCTAGTAGTAGTCATTATTTACCTCTCACCATTTGTAGTACTGAAAAGAATAATGTTATAAGAATACCCATTATTGCTAAATTAGATGGATTATTTATCAATTCACCTATAGGAAGATCAGAAGTATTAACACCTGGTATAAGCTTTCTTAGCCTACTTCCTTCGTATATAAATAGATCTTCAACTCTACAGTTAGATATTGCATTAAGTTCTTTAGATGCTGGAGGTCTTACGTTAGGAACATCACCTAAAATTGGATGATAACCATTATAAGTTCCAGGCAATGATATTTCTGAAATAGCTTTTGCAGCACTTTCTGTTGGGTTTCCTCCATAACTTTCAATCATATAACCAAAGTCATTTTTGTACTCATTCACCATACATGCTCTTTGGCTGTCTGAAGGTTCAGAAAGATAATCAGGATCACCGTAAGAACCAAACTTTAATAATAATTCTAATCCACCTAATCCTTGAGTTGCAGATCTAATTTGAGATTCACAATTTTGAAGAACCTCTTTTTCATTTCTAGTAGGTCTTTGAGTAGGCTCCCATATTAGATTAGCTATATAGGAAGATCTGATGTAGTTTTCTGTTTCGCCTTTTTCTCTAGCAAGGTTTGCTACCATACAATCTTCAGCAGCCGCTCCTCTGGCTAAATTAACTGCTTCTAATCTTTCCATTTCTAATGGTTCTCCTAAAGTTAGAGATTCTGATACATTATTTGATTCCCCAATATCAGGATTATTACTTACTATTGTTTGCCTGAAATCTGCTGCAGCTCCAGTAAAATCTACATTTGATTGGGTAAATAATCCACTTTCAAAAAGAGGTTCATAGTTATAGTCACTATTGTATACATTATCTATCCATTCAAATTCTTGCTTATTTTCCAAACAATCAAAAACAGTATCTAATTCTATATCAGTAAAATCTCTACCTAATGGTTTTTGGGAATTAACTCCTAAGCCACTATAAAATACATTCCAAATCATGGTATCAGCAGATTCTTCTGCTTTTCTTACTAAATCATCTCCATAACCTGAGTTTTCAAACCCATCGGCTATACATTCAACAAGCCTGTTATATTTAGCATCTTCATCAAGTCCTCTAGACCATGAAAATTCTACGTCCTCAAGAAAGTGTGTGTACTGACCTAGGTATGCAGGTACATATGTTAGAGTTTCTGGATCTACTTCAAACTCAACTGCACAATCAACTATTGAATGATATTGTTCTTTTCCGAGAGGCCTATTAGTATATTCTGTGGGGTCTTCAGCTTCAAAAAATCCTTTTAGCATCCTGTCATATAATTCATTACCCCAGCTTTCCTCTATATCACCATAATCTTCAAATTTTCCAATAATACAATCTCTAAATTCTGGTTGAACTAGCCTAGCAAAAACAGCTTCTAGATTAGGACCTTGAGTAAGTGAAGCTTGATAGTCTCTAAGCCAGCCTAATTCTTGGTTACATCCAACAACAGTATTTATTACATAATTTTGATGCTCATCACTTAGACGATCTTCATAAAAACGCCAATCATCAGTTCGGCCAACGGCAAAGTCAACTAAACTATCTACTATGGAATGTGAGAAACCTAAATCAAAGTGTATGGAACTTAGTGAATTAAGCATACAGTTTTGACCAGGTATTTCTTCATCTCCATAAATAAAGTCAAATAGCAATCCTATATCTAAGGTCTCATAACCACCACCATTTTGAGGGGGTTCTTCAAAGTTGTTATTATATCTGCCGTCATGAGTTATCCAACAATCGTAGGAAGCTAACATTTCCTCTCTTGTTACTGACCTTTTACCACTTTGGACATTTTCGACATCATCTAAAATGAATTCTCTAGGAATATTTAAAGCATTTGATAGATGAGGAACTATGCAGTTATCTATAAGACCATCTAAGTCTCCAGTAGGAGGGTTTTTTGTAAAATAATCTCCATCAATTCCCCAACCTCCACTTAGAAGTTTGTCAAAACTCAAATGCATACAATTAGTAACAGATTCAAAATAAAAATCTGGATCGTCTAGGAATCTTACACCAAGAGTATAAGCAAAATCCATATATGCTTGCTCGTAACTCATTCCTGTTTCTGAAGATATATAATTAGCGACACAATCTGTTACAGCTTCGCTTGCATCGGAGGGAATTTCAGTTAAATTTATGTAAGGACCTAATGGTAAATCACTAGGAGGTTGAAAAGCATTACTAAAAATATTTGCAACAGGAGCTTGACCAACTGCCCCAAATAAATCTTGTAATCCCCTTTGTTGATTCTCTTCTTCTAGCCTTTTTCTCTCTTCTTCTTGTCTTTGAAGCTCAATCTCAGCTTGTAGTTTTGCTCTTAATAATTCTTCTTCAGCTCTTGCTCTATCTGCCTCTCTTCTAATTCTTTCAGCTTCTTCAAACATTCTTTGAGTTTCTTGATCAGCTTCCCATTGAGGATTGTGAAAAGGTTGACCAGGCCTCACTAAAGGAGAATCGACAGTAAAAAATTGATATTTACATCCTATAATTTGTCTTCCGGGTTCTTGTGGTACATTTCCTCTGAAATAAATATGAGTCACTTTATCTTTTGGATCTAAATTATAAAAATCAGTTACCGACTTACCCCATGTTCCTAATGATCCAGCTTCTGCAGCGTAGGCTCTTTCAATCCAAACAGAATCCCAATTGTCATAATCTTGTTCAGGATCTCTACAGCCTTGAAACCATACACCTTGTCCTTCGTAAAATTCTATTGGAGCAACAGTTTGTGTCATCAGCTCCACACTAGTATCTAACGTAACTTCACAGAAGACTTCTCCAGTGCCTGGGTTATGCCTACACTGAGATTCTTCAAATAAAAAGTCACCACCAGTCATAGGCATTTGAGCAG
>RQOS01000028.1 GCA_008373205.1 SAR202 cluster bacterium | reverse complement strand
TCTTCGGCTTTTACTTCTTCTTCAGCAGGAGCTTCTTCGGCTTTTACTTCTTCTTCAGCAGGAGCTTCTTCGGCTTTTACTTCTTCTTCAGCAGGAGCTTCTTCGGCTTTTACTTCTTCTTCAGCAGGAGCTTCTTCGGCTTTTACTTCTTCTTCAGCAGGAGCTTCTTCGGCTTTTACTTCTTCTTCAGCAGGAGCTTCTTCGGCTTTTACTTCTTCTTGGTTTTTTTCTTCTTGTGTCATAATCTTGACCTATAAATGTAAAATATAATTTCTAACGAAGTAGTTAATCATAACACTTATCTATTATAAATTCTTTGATTATTTTGTATTATTTCTATAAATCTTTTCTTCTTTCTTGAGTTCTTTTTTTAGAAATATTTTCTCTCCATTTTGAAATTTTTTTAGGGTCACCAGATAAAAGTATTTCTGGAACCTCTCTACCATTAATGATTTTTGGCCTAGTATAGACTGGACCTTTCAATAAATTTTGGAAATTAATTCCGAATGAATCATTATCCAAAGACATTTCGTTTCCTATAATACCTGGTAGGAATCTTAAGAGTGATTCTATTAATATCAAAGATGGCAATTCCCCTCCAGATACAATAAAGTCACCTATTGAAACCTCAATATCAACTTTCTCTTCTATAAATCTTTCATCTACTCCCTCATATCTTCCACAAATAACAGCTATAAAATCTCTCTCTAAAATTTCAGATAATAATTTTGGATCAAGTTTTTTACCTTGAGGAGACATTAAAATTGTTAAGGGTTTAGAACCTCTTAGTTCTGAGATATGATCTATAGATTTGATAAGAGGTTCAGCCATTAAAACCATGCCTGGATCGCCTCCATATTGTTTATCATCAACTCTTTTATGTTTGTCTAAAGAAAAATTTCTGAGTTGATGAGTAGAAATTAATAAATCTTTATCATCAAGAGATTTTGTTATTGGAGAATTCTTAATATATAAATCAATGATTTCAGGGAATAAGCTTACAATGTCAATATTTTTCATAACTAGTGTTTAGTATTTCCTGAAATCAAATTAAAAATATGGTCAAACAAAGGAACAGAAACACTTAATCCATCTTGAACTCCTTGAGGGCTACCTGGAAGATTTAATATCAATTTATTTTTTGATATCCCACATAAACCTCTATACAAAACAGAAGTCTTAATATCTTTATAAAATTCATTCCTGATAAGTTCAGATATACCTGGAATTTCTTTTTCTAATAGTGATTTAGTTGCCTCTGGAGTGACATCTCTTGCTGAAACTCCTGTTCCTCCAGTTGTAACTATGAGATCTAAATCATCATAATTTATAAAGTCTTTTAATGTTTGATGAATAGTTATTTCATCATCAGGAATAATTTTTTTTTCAATGAGTTGATATTTTTTTTCTAATATTTCTGTAATTTTTAGCCCTGCCCCATCAGATATATTTGAATCTTGGGACCTAGAGTCTGAAATCGTTATGTAAACAAATTTTTTCATAACTTATATTATAAAACATCTTTAAAGTCGTATTGAACTCCAATTGAAAAATAAAGGTAAAAAATGAGATTATAAAACTTTATAATATAAATAAAGGTATTATATTTGCTATTGAAAGATTTAGACATACAACATAATCCAGTGATGGTTCCAGAGATTTTGAAATATCTCGAAGTTACATCTGGAGGAAGATATATTGACTGTACCCTTGGAGAGGCTGGTCACACTAAATCTATTCTTGATGCAAGTACTCCTGGAGGAGAAGTATTAGGAATTGATGCAGATCACGAAGCAATAGAAGTTTCACATTCTAGATTAATTGACTACCAAGAAAGATTCGTGTCGGTTAACGATAATTTTAGAAACTTAAAAAAAATTGCTATGAGAAAAGATTTTATTCCTTCACACGGCATCTTAATGGACCTAGGAGTTTCTTCTCTTCAATTAAATCTTGAAACTAGGGGGTTTTCGTTCATGAGAAAATCACCACTAGATATGAGATTTTCTTTCAATCAAAAGTTAACGGCCGACCAAGTAGTAAATAGTTTTCAAGAAAATGAGCTAGCTGATATCTTATATAACTTTGGTGAAGAAAGAAGAGCTAGAAAAATTGCTAAAATAATCGTACAAAATAGACCAATCAAATACTCTAGTGAGTTAGCAGAAATAATCAAAAAAAATATAAAAGTAACTAATTTTAAAATAAATCCAGCAACGAAAACATTTCAAGCTTTAAGAATATATATCAACGAAGAACTTTCAGCATTATCTGACGCATTGGAACAATCTTTAGATATTTTGGGAATAGGTGGAAAATTAGCTGTAATTTCATATCACTCTTTAGAAGACAGAATTGTAAAAAATTTCTTTAGAAAGGAATCAAAATATTGTATTTGTCTACCAAATGTATCAAAATGTGAATGTAACCATGAACCAAAACTTAAGATTATAACTAAAAAACCTATATCTCCATCTTCAAATGAAATTGCAAGTAATAGAAGAAGTAGAAGTGCAAAACTTAGAGTAATAGAAAGAATATTATAATGTCAAAAAACTTAACTCTAGATATTGGATCATCATCCTGCAAATTATGCTTAACTGAAAAAAATTTCAATAATATTGAGATTTTATTTTATGCTGAAAAGAAATATGCTAATCCTGTTAGAGATAATCTTTCTGATGAAATGATTGAAGTAATCTCTAATCAACTAAAAAACTTAATTAGAGATTTTAATGATGTAGATAAAGAAATTATAGATTGCAATATATCATTTGGAGGAACCAATGTTAGCTCCGTAATTATAGAATCTTCAATAGAAAATATTGATAAAAATTCAATAATTTCACAAGATCAATTAAATTTATTATCTAAAAATAATCCTAAAATAAACTCTTTCACTACAAAGAAAACTGCTCATATAATTCCTTTAGATTATAACTTAGATGGAATGATTGGAATTAGGCACCCACTAGGAATGCATTCAAGTAAATTATCGGTTCAAAATTTATATGTAAATATTGAAAATGATCATTTTGAAAAAATTATAAAAATCATTTCTGAATCTGGCCTTAACTGCAACTACATAACTTCAGATATAATTTCTTCATCTCTATACTTGCTTAATTCAGATGAAAGAGAAATAGGATCTCTGATTATAGATATAGGAGCTTCTTCTACAAGTTATTGTATTTCTAAAAAAGGCAACCCAGTAATGACCGGTGCTCTTCCTGTAGGTGGTTCACAATTTTCCTCTGATTTATCAATTGCTTTTTCAACTAATATTGATTTTGCTAATCAGTTAAAATTTGAAACAAGCTGTACTCCGGAAAATGAAAGAATTGCAGAAAAAGTTATAGTAAAAGATAAAGATTCTTCAAAAACATTTGAAATAACAAAAAGACAAATTTCTCAAGTTCTAAAAGAAAGAGCAGTAGAAATATTCACCTTAATTAGGCAGGATATTATTGAAAAATTAGGTGTAGATAATCTTCCTGAAAGAATTATACTTTGTGGAGGAGGTAGCAAGTTAGAAGGAATGGTTGCCCTTGCTAGATATATTTTTCAGTCAAAAACAAGATTAGCTGATACAAAAAACATGAAGTTTTTAGGAGAAAATCTACCAATAGAATCAATGAGTGTTATTTCATCAGCAAATTATATCCATGACTTAGACTTCAATAATCAATATGTTTATAAATCTGGATTTGAGACATCAAAAAATCAAAATAAATTATTCAACAGGGAACCTCAAAAAATCAACAGTATTTCATCTTCCATAGAAAATAGTGTTAAAATGTTATTATTGAGTATAAATGTGAATATACAAAAAATAATTTCTTCAATAAAGAATAGGAAATAATATTGGTAGAAGATAAAAATGAAAATATAGGACAAGCTAAGGTTGCAGTAATTGGTGTTGGAGGTGGAGGTTCTAATGCAGTAAATAGAATGTATAGAAACAAAATACCTCACATTCAATATGCAACAATCAATACAGATGCCCAAGCACTATCAAATTCAGACGTACCTAGTAAGCTAAGAGTTGGAGACAGATTGGCAAGAGGTATGGGTGTTGGAGGAAATCCTGAAAAAGGTAGACTTTGCCACGAAGAAGATCGTGAACATATTCTTGAATTAGTTGATGGGCAAGATATGGTATTTATAGCAGCAGGAATGGGTGGAGGTACAGGAACTGGAGGAGCTCCAGTTGTTGCTAGTGTCGCAAAAGAAGCAGGTGCCCTTACTGTCGGTGTTGTTACAAAGCCTTTTGCCTTTGAGGGTTCTCAAAGAACTAAGCAAGCTACTGAAGGTGTTGCCAGTTTAGAACAACAATGTGATACATTAATTGTTGTTCCAAATGACAGACTACTATTAGCCTCAGAAACGAATATATCAATGGATATGGCATTTAGAAGAGCTGATGATGTCCTTAGACAAGGAGTTCAATCTATTGCTGAACTTATTCTTGTTCCCGGTGAAATCAACCTTGATTTTGCAGATGTAACAACAATAATGAAAAATGCTGGGCCAGCATGGATGGCAATAGGAACTGGAAAAGGAGAAGATAAAGCCATTGAAGCAGCCGAAATGGCAATATCATCTCCATTGCTTGAACAAACTATTGATGGAGCAAAGGGTGTTTTATTTAACATAACTGGCGGATCAGATTTATCGATAAACGAGATAGAACAAGCCTCACAAACAATTTCTTCTGTTGTTGATCCAGATGCTAATATTATTTTTGGAACAGTTACTGATGAAAGATTAAATAATGAAATGAGAATTACACTGATTGGTACAGGATTCCCAACATTAGGTGGTTATAAACCTGAGAAAACTGAATCAAATAGGCCAGTTAATAGAACTAGTACAAGCCAAGATTCTTCAAATTCTAATAACCAAAACGACCTTGATATTCCTCCTTTCTTAAGAAAATAAAGTTATTATAAATTACTTTATTCCTATCATAAATTTGTTTTAATAATTTTTATGGTGCACAATATGTTGTACATGTACCTTGACAAAGGCACTACAAATAGTAGATATTGTAACTAACCCATATTTTTTAAGGTGTTTTGGTTTAATATTATGAATTGTCCTTTTTGCGAAACTCAAGATTCTAAGGTAGTTGATTCAAGGTATGTTCAAGATGGTATAAGAAGAAGAAGAGAATGCTTGATGTGTTCTCTTAGATTTACCACCTATGAAAAAATACACACACAGCTACTTAGCGTTATCAAAAGAGATAATACTAAAGAAGCTTTTTCAATAGAAAAGCTAACTAAAAGTATCTCTACAGCTTGTAAAAAAAGACCAATTTCTTTAGAAAAAATTGAAAAAGTAGTTGTTGATATAGAATCAAACTTACTTCAAAATTATGGTTCTGAAATAAAGTCTAGCTTGATAGGTCAATTGGTTTTAAATGAACTTATGGATTTAGATAAAGTAAGTTATATCAGATTTTCAAGCGTCTACAGAAATTTTGAAGATGAAAATAGTTTTGTCAACGAAATAGACAAAATAAAAAACGAAGGCAGTATAGTAGATAAAAAACAAATGGAACTTTTTCCAAATGATAAAAAACAAACAAAAAGAAACGGAGTAAATGTCAATGGTTCAAATAAACAAAACTAACACGGATATAACTAGATATGGAGACTTAATAGAAGATTTTGAACCAGCTCCTTTAACTGACAACTCTAAAGTTGTTTTAGAGAAAAGATATTTACTGAAAGATGAAAATGATGAAGTAATTGAAACTCCCAATGAAATGTTTATTAGGGTTGCAAAAGCATTGGCAAAACCTGAAAAAGATTACGGAGTAGCGGATAAGAAAATCAAACAAATTGAGAACTTATTTTATCAATCAATGGCTAGCTTAGAGTTTTTACCGAACTCTCCAACACTTATGAACGCCGGAACCGGCGCAGGAACTCTGTCTGCTTGCTTTGTTCTTCCATTAACAGATTCAATGGAAGGAATAATGAAAGCAGCACACGATGCAGCTATGGTTCAAAAATTTGGTGGAGGAACTGGTTTTTCTTTGTCTGAAATAAGACCTACTGGAACACCAATAGCCACTACTCACGGTAAGGCTTGTGGTCCAATTGCAGTGCTAAAACACTTATCTTCTGTATCTACATTAGTTACCCAAGGTGGTAAAAGAGATGGAGCAAATATGGCTGTTATGGATGTTCACCATCCTAATATATTGGACTTCATCGAATGTAAGACTATAGAAGGACAAATTCATAACTTTAATATATCTGTCGGTGCTTCTGATGAGTTTATGGAGGCAGTCAAAAATGGTACAGATTATGCACTTTATGTTAAATCAAACCCAGCTGATGAAAAAAGTGAAAGAGTTGAAGCAGGAAGACTAGATGCAAGAAAAGTATTTGAAAAAATAGTACATGGAGCTTGGCTAAATGGTGAACCTGGTATGATTTTTCTTGATGAAGTTAACAGAAATAGCCCGGTTAAACATGTAGGTATGATAACTGCAACTAACCCTTGTGGAGAGCAACCATTACTTCCAAATGAATCATGTAATTTAGGATCAATTGACGTTGCCAAATTTATTAAAGATTCAGATGGTACAGTTGAAATAGATTGGAAGAAGTTAAGTAAGACAATTAGGCTGACAACCAGATTTTTAGATAATGTAATTGATGCAAATAAGTATGCTATTCCAGAAATAGAAGAAATGAACCTCGGAACAAGAAAACTTGGACTTGGAGTAATGGGATTTGCAGATCTACTAGTAAAACTCGGGGTTGCATATGATTCTGACGAAGGTGTTGAAATCGGAAGAAAAATAATGGCTTTCTTCAAAGAAGAGTCAGATAATGAATCAAGAGATTTAGCTATTGAGAGAGGTCCATTCCCAAAATGGACAGGTTCAGAGATGGAAAAACGTGGAGAAGAGCCTCTAAGAAATGCATGTAGGCTAACTGTAGCTCCAACAGGCACAATTTCAATGATTGCAGGCGCATCATCAGGAATAGAGCCTATTTTTTCTCTTGCTTACAGAAAACATAACATTCTAGAAGGGGAAACTCTTTTTTATGTTGATAAGAATTTTGAAAATATTTGTAGGTATGAAAATATATACTCTGAAGAACTAATGGAATATTTATCAGATGGTGGTTCATTGTTAGATAGAGATGATGTACCTGAAAGTGTAAAGAATTTATTTCATACAGCTGCTGATATTTCACCCACATCTCATGTATTAATGCAAAGTGCTTTCCAAGAAAGTACCGATGCAGGTATATCAAAAACCATAAATTTCCCTAACGAAGCTACAATTGAAGATGTAGAAAATGCATATATGCTGGCTTGGGAAACAAAATGTAAAGGTATCACTGTATATAGATCAGGATCAAGACAGGTAGAAGTACTAACTTCTGGTCATGATACTTCTAATGACAAAACTAGAGATGATTTAAATGGTGAATCTTCAAATGATGAATTAGACAATATTCTTCCTCAGAAATCAGTAAATGGCTATATTACGCCAATGGATAGACCTCAAGAATTATATGGTATTACATCTAGAGTAAAAACAGGTAGAGGTAATTTATACGTAACTATAAATATGGCTGGAGAAAAGCCTTTTGAAATTTTTACAACTCATGGTAAAGCCGGAGGTAATGATGCTGCTATGGCTGAAGCTGTATCAAGAGTTTCTTCCTTGTGCCTTAGATCGGGATTAGATCCAAAAGAAATAATTGAACAACTAAGAGGTATAACAGATATTCCTGCATGGGATGAAGGTAACCTTGTTAGATCTGTTCCTGATGCTCTTGCAATGGTACTTGATAAAGTTGTCACAAATAAATCTTCAAATGTTATTAGTGAAGCTACCCAAAAATCTATGTTCAATGTAACTGATAATGCCCAGCAGCCTTCAATGATAAATATTGAAGAAAAAAAAAAAATAAATGAAGATACTGTTTCTGTTACAGTGGCAGCAAATGCAGCTTCAATGCCAAACTGTCCTGAGTGCTCAGTTGGAACCCTAGCATTTGAAGAAGGTTGTCAGAAGTGTTACAGTTGTGGTTATTCTAAATGTTAAAAATTTGAATAATAATAACAAAAGTAAAATAGCTATGACATTAGGTGATCCTTCAGGGATAGGGCCTGAAGTTGTGGCGAAGTCGATTCAACATCTTTCTAATAAGGGAGACGAATTACCTTTTATCATAGGTGATACTAATACTGTAAATGATGCTTTTAGCAATTTGGATACTGATATTCAAGTAAAAAAGATAAAAAATGTTTCTGAAATTGGAAGTGAATCAAAATCTATATTTGTTCTAGATAATGAAAAGTATTCTGATAAGAACTTTATTAAAGGGGAGAATTCTGTGGATGCGGGAATTGCGTCTCATGAATGGGTTGAAATAGCCACTGATTTAGCAATACAAAATAAAGTTGATGCTATTTGTACTGCCCCTATTAATAAGGAAAGTTGGCAATTGGCAAAATTTAAGGATATTGGCCACCAAGAAATTTTCAAGAGAAAAAGTAATTCGAACTATGTAGCTACAATGTTAGTATCAGGTAAATTAAGATGTATGCACTTATCAACTCATCTTTCTCTATCAAAAGCTTGTGATTATGTAACAACAGAAAATGTTGAAAGAGCAATAAGGCTAACTCAAAAGCACTTTGTAGAGTGGGGCTTTCCTAAACCAAGAATTGGTGTTGCAGCATTAAACCCTCATGCTTCTGATGGAGGACTTATAGGAAATACAGAACAAGAAGAGATTTTACCAGCAATAATAAACTGTAAAAAAGATGGTTTTAATGTAACTGGTCCTCACCCTGCTGATTCTGTTTTTTATGATGCAATAAATGATAAATATGATGTTGTTGTTGTAATGTACCATGACCAAGGTCACATTCCCATTAAGGTATATGGTTTTGAACAATCTATTTCAGTTAATTTAGGAATTCCATTTATACGAACATCCGTTGATCATGGTACAGCCTTTGATATTGCAGGTAAAAATATTGCTGATCCTACTAGTATGATAGAAGCAATTACTTTAGCTAATAGTTTGGCATATGATTCAGAATTATGATTCTAAATAACGAAGAAATAACGTTTGTTGGATTTGGGAATATGGGTTCAGCAATAGTTGGTGGAATATTAAAAGAAAATATATTTACCAAAATAAATATTATTGAGAGTGATACATCAAAGTTTAAACTAGAGGAGAAAAGACTTAATTTTATAGAAAAAATAAATTCTGAAATAAACTCTTCAAAGTTTATTTTTTTATGTGTAAAACCTCAGTCATTTGATGATTTGTCAAAAATTATAAAAAGTTTCTTAAGCGAAGATCAAATTCTAATTTCTATAATGGCTGGAATCAAGATAAGCAATATTCAAAATCACACTGAACATGAAAAAGTTGTAAGAGTAATGCCTAATACTCCGGCTCAAGTTTCTAGGGGTATCAGTGTTTGGAAATCATCAGATAATATATCAAAAAATGACAAGATAACTGTAGAAAAAATATTAAATTCATTCGGTAAATGCATAGAAGTAGAGTCTGAGAACATTATTGATATTTCCACAGCTCTATCAGGTAGTGGACCTGGCTTTATATATAAATTTTTAGAAAGTATGATATCTGCAGGAGAAAAATCTGGACTAGATAAAGAAATGAGCAGAATTTTGGCAATTGAAACATTAATTGGAAGTTCAGAACTCTTAAGAATTACTAATGAATCTCCTAATAAACTTAGAGAAGCAGTAACTTCTCCAGGAGGTACAACTGAAGCTGGACTAAATTTTATGAGTAATAATGATTTTGAAGAAATTATATTTGGGACAATTAAAGCCGCAATCGACAAAAGTATTGAACTTTCAAAAGAGAGCTAAAAATGAGTATATTTGACTTTATTGCTAGGATTTTAGACTTATATTCTATTGTTATAGTAGTTAGAGTGCTATCTGAATGGATTCCAAATTCTAGAAACTATCAAATAGTTCAATTTCTTATTTTAATAACAGAACCATTTCTAAGTAAAATAAGGAGTATCTTACCTCAAATGGGATCTTTGGATTTCTCTCCCATAGCAGCTATATTATTATTGGAAATAATTGGAACTGTTCTTAAGAATTTATGAATTAAATTACTATTTCAGAAGCATTTAGTGAAAATTTATTGCATTGATTATCTGAAACTAATAAAGTTCCATCATCATTTAACTTAATTATTTTGTATTCAGAATTCTTTGCTTTTTTATCTAAGGCTTTATAATTGGTTCTAAAGGTTAGTTTTTGATTTAAACCAAAAAGTTTATTCGATATTTCAGAGATTTTAATTTTCCCAGCTATATAATCATTTAAGTCATTTTCGAATGCCAAAATTATATGATTAATTAATTCATAAGTAGAAATTTCTCTTTTTATTACTTCTTTAAGGC
This sequence comes from SAR202 cluster bacterium, assembly GCA_008373205.1. Classification (GTDB taxonomy): domain Bacteria; phylum Chloroflexota; class Dehalococcoidia; order Lucifugimonadales; family Lucifugimonadaceae; genus TMED-70. The sequence goes on along the minus strand of RQOS01000028.1, from coordinate 26,610 downwards.
TTACAGATGGATAAATAAAAGAGTTATTTCTATTATGATTAGAATTTACATTTATACCAATTCCTATAACAGAATAATTCTCCTCTTTTATGTAATTTTCAATTAATACTCCAGAAATTTTTTTACCTCCTACCAACACGTCATTTGGCCATTTGATTTTTATTTCAGTATCAATAAATTTTTCCAAAACTTTAGATATTGAAAAAGCTGTAAGTACAGATAACAAATTTATATACTTATCGTCAGGTTTGAGGATAAGTGAAAATAGTGCATCCTTTCCTTCTGAATGCCATTCTCTTTTATTACTACCTCTACCATTGGTTTGAAATTTTGAAACAACTACAGTTCCTTCATCAACTTGATTACTTATAAGTCTTTTCGACACATCCATGGTAGATGTCACTTTTTCAAAGATATAAACTTTTTTTCCTAAATAAATTTTATTCATATATCTATGGTATTTAAATTAATAAGTTTTAATTACTCGAAAAACCTCGTAATAAAATTCTTAGGCTTTTATTTTTTCAATCATGTAAGATGGAATTATGTTTGTTCTAAAGTATTTTTTTTACTGAAAAATACTCCTCAAATAACTTAAGAAAGGTAATTTTATGCATTGGTGTTCATCTGTTTCAAATTCACCTTCTTTGGATTTAGCCATTGAAGATGTAACTAGAGAAATATCAAAGAAATTAGGTAATAATAAACCTGATTTAGGTTTAGTTTTTATCTCTTCTCATCATTCATCTTCGTATGAAGAAATTACTGAAAAAATAAAAGAAAAAATAAATTGTGAATTTATTTTAGGATGTTCAGGCTCTGGAGTTATTGGAGAGGGTAAAGAATTTGAGTATTTACCTGGTGTTTCATTAACAGTGGCTAGCTTACCAAATGTAACTTTAAAGCCCTTTCACTTCACTCAAGACATTCTACCTAACCCTGACGAATCACCTGATGCATGGAAGGAAACTGTAGATGTTTTAGACGATGATCCTAAAACAATAATTTTATTCCCAGATCCTTTCTCTATAAGAACTGAGTATGTCTTAGATGGATTAGATTTTGCATTTCCTAATACTAAAATTATAGGAGCATTAGCTTCTGGAGGTAATAAACCTGGTGATAATGCTTTATTTGTAAATGGAGAAACATATTCTAAAGGTTGCTCAGGAGTAGTAATATCTGGTGATTTTGAATTAGATATCTTAGTTGCTCAAAGTTGCAGACCTATAGGAGAGCCAATGATTGTTACACAATCAAATAACAACGTAATTAATGAACTTGATAGCGACTTACCTATTGTAGCAATAAAAAAATTATATGATGAGCTACCTGAAGATGAAAAAGGTATTATGAATAATGCTCTTCAAATTGGTATATTGATGGATAGATTAGGAGATATTGATGATGAAATAACTTATATGATCAGAAATATATCTTCTATTGACAAGGATACTGGTTCTATAACGATTGGGGAATCAATTACTGATGGGCAGGTAGTTCAATTTCACCTAAGAGACTCAGGAGCAGCTCAAGAAGAACTAAAAAAGATGTTAACTGAATATAAAATTAATGATGATCAAATAATAAAATCTACATTAATGTTTTCAAGTGTAGGAAGAGGAAAATACTTACTAGGTGAATCGCATCATGATATTAATCTATACAAGAATATTATTGATAATAATTCACCGATTACTGGATTTTTCTCTAATGGTGAAATAAGTCCTATTGGTGACAGAACTTATTTACACGGCTATACTTCTTCTTTTGCGATATTTAGAGAGAATAATTAAATATTTATATCCATTAGATCTTTCCAAGAACTCATATATTTTTTAGAAAGTTTTTTTCTAGAATCATTAGATAAGTCATGAAAATTCTGAGAAGCTAGTTTCACCATATTTGATCCAAATATTTTATTAATATGATCAATAGAATTCATCAATGAATCTTGTGCTTTACTAGGCAATTTTAGGTAAGATGACTGATATTCATTGATGTCACTTAAGTCACTCAATATAACTCCTGCTTTTTTATAACCTAAATTTCTTCTAAATATTTTTTTTAGTATTTTATTAGACATTGATACTATATCTATATAATTATTTGTAGAAGCTAAAAAATTTTCTGATAAAAAGCCATAATAATAAGATTTATTATTATTTTTAAATCTATTCGTAACTATAAAAACAGATAATGTATAGGCCCGTAATTTTTCTTCTCTTAGTTTTTTTGAACACCTGAATGCATAATCATTCACTCTTTTCTCTAAGTCTAAATAATTAAAAATATCTTCTCTGAATGATCTTGAAACAGTTATACTTTTTTTAGAAGGTGGAACATTAATGATGGGAAAACATTCTACTCCTCTTAATTCTTGAGTAGTTTTCAAAACATTTATATTCATATTTCCGAGAATCCAATTTTTATTACGATTAACTAGATCAATCGCCGTGAATATTTTATTCTTATTAAGAAATTTAGAATATCTATATCCAATTCCCCATATTTCATGGACAGGAAGATTTCTTAAGGATTGAAATATCCTTAATTCATTTTTTAAAATAGAATAATTTTGATCAATATTTTTTGCTATAGAAGAAGCTACTTTAGCAAGAGTTTTAGTTTTAGAAACACCAACAGACACAGGTATGCCTACATCGGTTTTTATATTACTTATAATCTCTTTAGCAATAATAGAATAATCAGAACTATACTTAATACTCATAAAAGCTTCATCAATAGAATAAATTTCTAGATCATCAGAAAATTTACTCAACGATTTCATTACTCTATTAGAAATTTCACCATACAGTTCAAAATTAGAAGAAAAAACTCTTATATTATTTTCTTTCATAAATTTATTTATCTTAAATACTGGTTCTCCCATCTTAATCCCTAATTTTTTTGCCTCATTGCTTCTTGAGATAATACAACCATCATTATTTGATAAAACAACAACAGGTACATTTTTCAAATCAGGCCTAAAGATTCTTTCACATGAAACATAAAAATTATTGCAATCAACTAAAAAAATCATATAAATTTTTTCACAGCAGCAATAACTACACCAGAAATTTCAAAATTTTTATATTTATCAACTAGAATAGCTTGATATTGAGGGTTTTCCGGAATTAGATATATTTTTTTATTATTTATTCTCAACCTTTTTATTAAGAAATCGCCTTCTAGTGAACATAAAATTATATGATTTTGACTAGGCTTAATCGATCTATCTATAACAAGAATGTCCCCAGAGTTTATACCTGCACCAATCATTGAGTCTCCTGAAACTTTAACGCAAAAGGTTGAAGAAGGATTAGTTATTATGTAGTCATGTATGTTTAATTCAGATGATAAAAAATCTGCAGCAGGTGAAGGAAATCCAGCTGATATTCCTGAATCAAAATAATTAATCTTTTCTATAATAATATCCATAGATCAGATATGATAATTATCTACAGTATGAATTGTCAAAGATTATGTCTTCTCTTATCAGTTGAGGAAATATCTTCTCTAAATTCTTCTTCAGATATAACTCTAAAAAAATCTCTATATGCTAGATCTTTTATATCTAAATTATCAAAATTTGGGCCTGAAACATCAACGCGTCCTGCAACTATAAAACTACAGTTGTTTTTTCTTAACACATTGAATAAGTCGTCCAAAGATTCTCCCGGTGATAAATATGATTCATCTAGAATCCTAACAGCTGTGTCATAACCAACAACAAAATATGAATTTTTATAAATTTCTGATTTATCTGTAAATTTACTACTTCTGCTGATTATAATTTTTTCTCCTGAATGAAAGTTTTTTATTCTTTTTATTAAATCAGCTTGATCTATATCAGGTTTATCAACATTTGAAAGAGATATTTCATAGTACTTATCAATATCAAGCATTTGCGAAGAATAGGTAAGTAATTTTACATGGCCACGATGAACAGGATTAAATGACCCAGAAAGGATTACAGAATTATCAATATTTTCATGAAATATATCTAGTTTTGAATCTGTAATAAAATAAGTGATTTTTCCATTACTTAACGATTTTATGTGTTCTTTGAAGTTTTTCATTGTCGAATAATTCTAGTGAGAGTTCGTAATCTATACCATGTAAACATGCAATTGAATTAATAATTTGTTTACTTATAATTATATCTTCTGAGGTTCTATCTCTGCGTTCTTTATCAAAAAAAATAGAGTAAGAAGTTATAGAATTTTCAGATCTTATTGATATATAAGCTTTATCTTCTCCTTTGCGAATTCTATTAGTACTAATAGCTCCAGTACATCCCAATCCAAAAACAGAAATTTTATCTTCAGGTTCTATAAGATCTAAAGAATTTTCGTATGCTTTATCAGCAATATTTATAGATTCTTGTTCACTAACATGATTTGCGAGCTGTTTGCCTAAAAAAACTTCTAATGATTTTTTAGAGTAAGGGACATAAGTAGTTAGTATAGTTTTAGATGCACCTGCAACAGATAATAGCCAAGACAACGAATTTGAGCCACAACCAGTAACAACTAGTGAACCCTTGATCTCAGGATTAGAATGTATTTGGTTAATGATATTGGTGATTTCTTTATCCATAATATAATATTATAAAAAATCACAACTTTTTCCTATTAGTATGCAACAATGAATCAATTTACAGAATCACATTTGAAGAGTTGGAAGAATGATTACTTAAGACTAATAAATAATCAAAGATACAAACTTTTAGAAGACAATGTATGGTTTTTAGGAGATAGAAATGGAATAATATCTATCTTTCAAGAAGATGAAATTTGCTATATAACTCATTGCAATTCTATATATAAAACTCTCAAAGATATTTTGAATGTTAATAAAAATAATGAGTTAGTAAAATTAATACTAATACATGATTTAGGCATGAATGAGAACAGAATACGATCTACGTCTTTGTCAAAATCAAACATTAACAAAGTAAAAAAAATTATTAGACAATTTGAATATAATATGATTTCAATCGATTCGAATCATATTGAAAAAGTATCAAATGCATTCAAAGTGATTTCTGATCCTATATACAATGGACATACTTCAAATTTGAATAAAGTACTTGACGATCTTCCTAATAAAAAATCTTAATTATTCTAAAGTTCCTGATCGAAGTCTTCTTAATGCACCAGGATGTTTCCTAAGGAAAGGTGGTACTTCAAGATCATCAATACTAACACCTTCTTGCTTAATATTTCTGTCAATAAAATCATCATCAACAAGTACAGGAAATCCTGTAGCTATTACTGTTATTTTTATTTTCCCATTTAATTTAGGGTTGGTAACACTACCAAATATTATATTAGCATCCGGATGTACTCTAGATTTTATTACTTCTGATGCGGAAGTAACCTCATCTAGTGTTATATCTTGACCTCCCGAAACATTAAATATAACTCCCTTTGCGCCATCAATTGGCATTTCAAGTAGAGGCGAAGATACTGCTCTTTCAGCTGCTTCTACAGATCTGTTTTCCCCATCACTTTCACCTATTCCCATCCATGCTGGGCCTGCATTTTCCATAATAGTTTTTACATCTGCAAAGTCTAAGTTTATTTCTCCAGGAACTAAAATAAGCTCAGCTATCGATTGAATACCCACCTTAAGTACATCATCTGCTAAATTAAATGCAGCTGACATAGATAAATTATCCTCAGTTTGAAGCAATCTGTCGTTGGGTACAACAATTAAAGTATCAACATATTTCTTAATATTTTCTATACCTTCAAGTGCAGCATCCAGTCTTTGAGTACCTTCAAAACCAAAAGGCTTAGTTACTACTCCAATAGTAAGAGCTCCTGAACTTTTTGCAATTTCTGCTATTACAGGAGCAGCTCCAGTTCCTGAACCACCTCCCATTCCAGCAGCAATGAATACCATATCTGCATTACTCAAGTATTCCTTAATTTCAGATCTACTCTCTTCAGCAGATTGTTTTCCTCTACTTGGATCTCCTCCAACACCCATACCTCTAGCGATTCTATCTCCAATTCTAATTTTTTCTGGAATAATAGAATTCTCTAAGGCTTGGTTATCAGTATTGACTGCGACAAATTGAATCCCAGGAATCGTATCCTTATACATTCTACTTATTGCATTTCCTCCACCACCTCCAACACCAAAAACTTTGATGTTAGCAGTACCAAAACCAATTAATCTTTCTTGCACCATTGTAATTTCCCCTAATGTTTATTTATTAAATATTAAAAAAATTTTTACTTGATATTTAAATCTAAAATAAATAAAGAATTTGTTAACGTTCAACTTAAAACGTATTTAAGGCATTTTTGAATATATATTTATTATTAAAATAAGGTTATTTTAAAAAAAATTGATAGATAATAATTTGGAGATAAAAAATGAATGGTTATGACGCTGTTGTAGATATATTAAAAAAAGAAGGATTTGAATGGATAGCATGTTTTCCAGCTAACCCATTAATTGAAGCTGCTGGTAAAGGTGGATTAAGACCTATAGTGTTTAGGCAAGAACGTGGTGGAATAATGGCTGCAGATGGATACGCAAGAATGTTAGCCAAGGAAGGTAAAAGAGGTGTTTTTTGTTCTCAGGGAGGACCTGGAATAGAAAATTCTTTTGGAGGATTTGCACAAGCATGGGCTGAAGCTGTTCCTGTTCTATATCTTCCAGCTGGGTCCCCTGCAAATGTAGCAGAAGTAAAACCAAATTTTGATCCTCAAACTAACTTTGCTCATATAACTAAATGGCATTCATCAATAACAAAGAGCTCTGAAATTTCTACTCAAATGAGAAGAGCTATGTCGGCATTAAAAAATGGTCGACCTGGACCAGTGCTTCTTGAAATGAGAAGCGATGCTATGGCAGGAGAAGTAGATAATACAGATGATTATTCTAGTCCTAATGCTATTGTGACTTCTCCAAGTCTTTCAGATGTTAAGGATGCGATTAAGGCTCTTGGAAATGCAAAAAATCCTGTAATTTGGGCAGGCCAAGGAGTCTTATATGGTGCAGCTACTGAAGAACTAAAAGAATTTGCAGAAATCATGCAAATTCCTGTTATTACAACAATGCCAGGGAAATCTGCTTTTGATGAACGTCATCCACTATCATTAGGAGCTGCAAATAGAACTGCTCCTAAAGCTGTATGGTCATGGCTAAAGGATTCTGATGTACTTATAGGTTTAGGTGCTAGTTTTTCAAAAACTACATTTGGAATAGATATACCTGAAGGAAAATTTATAATACATAATACAAATAATGTTGAAGATATTGATAAAGAATATTCAACTGAAATTGGACTATTAGGAGATGTAAAGTCTACTCTAAGAATGCTAATTGATGAAGCAAAAGGAAATTATGGCGATTCAAGAACTAAGGATACAAAAACTGTAGAATCAATTGCACAGGTAAAACAGGAATGGGAAGCAGATTGGGCTCCGCTATTAAATTCTAATGATGTTCCTATAAATCCATATAGATTGATAACTGAAATTAATAATGCAGTTGACCATGAAAATACAATAATGACACATGATGCTGGTCATCCTAGAGATCAAATTATGCCGTTCTATCCAGCAACTGTTCCAAATAGCTACATTGGATGGGGTAAATCTACTCATTTAGGATATGGGTTACCTCTAGTAATCGGTGCTAAAATAGCTCACCCAGAGAAATTTTGTGTTAATTTTATGGGAGACACAGCCTTTGGTCTTTCTGGTTTAGATTTAGAAACTTCAGTTAGATCTGGAAGCCCAATTACAACTATACTATTGAACAACAGTACTATGGGTGGTTATGACCACCACATGCCTATAGCTATGGAAAGATACGGAGCAGGAAATAATACAGGTTCCTATACTACAATTGCTGAGGGTCTAGGAGCTAAAGGAATCTATGTTGAAAAACCTGAAGAAATAGTTCCAGCTATTAAAGATGCACAAAAAACAAATAATGACGGGCAAAGTGCTCTTATTGAGGTGATTACACAACAAGAAGGAAGATTTAGCAGATACTATAATGACGAAAGTATAACTGGCGGGAAAATAGTAAAGTAATATGAAAACCACTGGATTTAGATTATTACAATTAGGAACCCCTTGGAGAAACTTATCTTATATAGTTATTGAAACTGATGAAGGTATAAGTGGAATAGGTGAAGCTAGAGTATTAGGAAAAACTCATACTGTGGCCGAGTATCTAAAGGATGTTGAGAGACACTTTATTGGACATGATCCATTTGATATAGAGGCTTTGTTTCGCAGATTTACCTTACTTGATTTTGGTAAGGCTGGAGAAGTTGTTCATACAGGTTTAGCAATGGTAGAAATGGCTTTTTGGGATATTATGGGTAAAGCCACTAATCAACCAGTGTATAAATTACTTGGAGGAAAAGTACAAGATAAAATTCAGGCCTATGCAAATGGTTGGTATACGGTAGAAAGAACTCCAGGTAGTTTTGCATTAGCTGCATCAAAAGTAGTATCTAAAGGTTATAAAGCATTAAAATTTGATCCTTTTGGGAATGGTGATTTAGAACTTTCAAGAAATGAACTTTTCAAATCAATTGAAATAATTGAAGCTGTTTCTGATGCTATTACAGACGATATGCAAATGATGATTGAAATGCATGGTAGATTTGCAGCTCATCAAGCTGTAGAAATTGCAAACAAAATTGATCAACTAAATATTGGTTGGATTGAAGAACCTGTAAGACCAAGCGATAACCCAAGTTTAGATAAAGTCAGAATTCAAACTTCTCTGCCCATAGCAACAGGTGAAAGACTTTATGGAGCATCTGAATTTAGGGAAATATGGTCAAATAATTCCGTAGACATTATTCAACCTGATATCACACAATGTGGTGGCATTTTCGAAACTAAAAAAATTGCTTCAACTGCTGAAATTTACTCGATAATGGTAGCCCCACACAATGTAGGTGGAGTTATATCTACTTTAGCTGCAATACACTTATGTTTTACCCTAAGAAATGTAAAAATTCTTGAACACTTTAATGACTTTGCAGATCCTTTTGTAAAAGAAGCTGCAAACTTCTACCCTGAAGTTAAGGATGGTTTCTTTAGTCTTCCAGAAAAACCTGGTTGGGGAGTTGAATTAAATGAAGATTTTATACTTTCTCATCCTCCAGAAAAAAATAAGGATGGAATTAATTTAGACCCAGGCTTAAATATGTTTGAGAAAATGGATTGGGCAAAAAGAGGGCAATCAGAATAACTAGTTAGGAATTTTAAATAATATGTTCGATTTACTAATAAAAAATGGATATATTATTGATGGTTCAGGTCAACCTAGATATAAGTCAGACATTGGCATTAATGGTGAAAAGATTGTTTTTATTGGTGATTCAAATAATAAAGACTCAAAACGAGTTATTGATGCAAGTGGTTTAATAGTAGCTCCAGGATTTATAGATGCTCACACTCATCATGATGGAGTTTTATTAAATAATCCTCAACATGCTAGCAGTTTGAGACAAGGAGTAACAACAGAAATTCTTGGTCAAGATGGTCTTTCATATGCTCCTCTTTCACCAAATAACTATGAAATTCAAAGAAAATATTTAGGAGGAATTCTAGGTAATGCTCCCAAAAATCTAGATATGAGTAGTGTAAAATCATTTAGATCTCACTATCATAAAAAGGTTTCTATAAATACAGCTTATCCTGTATCTCATGGTGCTCTAAGGATGGAATCAGTAGGATTTTATGACAAACCATTAGAAGGCAAACAATTAGATCATGCAAAAAATTTACTCAATGAAGGTTTATCTCAAGGTTCTGTTGGGTTAGCAACTGGAATGTCATATCATCCGAATGCTTGGAGTAATACTAAAGAATTAATAGAACTATGTAAAGTTGTCAGAGAAAATAACGGCGTTTATATAACTCATCTAAGGGATGTAAATCCAGAAAGAGGTTTTGGAGGAGGTGGAGTTCCTGAAGCTCTCGAAATTGGTAGAAAATCAGGAGTTAGGGTCCATTTTTCTCATACTAGAACAAGCGCTGACAACGCTGGAAAAGTTTCTGAAGTTTTAGAGCTGATCGATGAAGCAAAGAATGAAGGAGTTAATTGTACTCTGGAGTTGTATCCTTATCCAACTGGAAGTTCCTTTCTATTAAGTAATCTTCCAAGTTGGGCACATGAAGGAGGTCCAAAAAATATTTTAGAAAGATTAAGCGATAAAAATTCTCGAAAAAAAATTATTGAAAGTTTTAAACTAAATAAAAAAAGAAGAATGGATGAAGTATTACTTTCTTATTTACCTAAAAATCCAGAATTAGAAGGAATGACAGTTACTCAACTTTCACAATTAAGAGGTATATCAATGGGAGATCTAATTTGTGATTTATTGATTGAACAAGATTTACAGGTAGGGTTTTGGCTTATTCCTCCGCAAAGTATCTCTATTTGGAAACAGTTAAGTAAAGATGCTATGGAATTTATATCAAGGCCAGACTATATGATTGGTAGTGATTCAATTCCTATAGGAAACTTCCCACATCCAAGAGCATATGGAACTTTCCCTAGATTTGTTGGAAGATTGCGAAGACAGTATGGAATAATATCTCTAGAGCAAATGATACAGAGAATCTCAAATAATCCAGCAAAAACCTTTAACTTAAAAGGAAGAGGATCTTTGAAAAAAGATTTTTTTGCTGACATAGTAATATTTGATGAAAATAAAATAATAGATACTGCTACATACGACGATGCTAAACAATTCCCAGTTGGAATTCCATATGTAATAGTAAATGGAAGTATAGCTGTAAATAATGAAGAGTGTACGGGTATATTTGCAGGTCAAGCAGTTCCTTGATATTGCGATTAGGTAAAGAAGGACTATAAGCCGAGTTCTGTTCTACTTTTAACTTTTAAAAGTATATGTGATCATCCATCTTGGCCAATTGTCACCAATTAGCTCATGCAGCTTACCCGGGAGCAGTCTAGGAAACTAAGCTCCTCTATTTAGCCTTGCACCAAGTGGGGTTTACCATACCTTATTTGTTACCAAATTAAGTGGTGAGCTCTTACCTCACCATTTCAACCTTACCAAAAATTGGCGGTATATTTTCTGTTGCACTTTCCGTCAAGTCGCCTTGCCCTGCTGTTAGCAGGCACTTTTCCTAGTGGTGCTCGGACTTTCCTCTGATATAAATATCAGCGATCACTCGTCCTTCTTTAACCCAATATCCTAATTATAAACTAAATTATGATGAACTTAAAATAATTTCTTTAGAATCTTTATTCACAAAAATTTTCTTGATTACTTTTTGTGAATTATCAAGATAAAAAACTAATTTTTTGAATTCTGACTTAAATTCAGAAAAATCAATTTTTCCTGAAGTTAATTCAGAAACAATTTTGTACAAATATTTATCTGAATACTTTTGATCAAAAAAATTATATCCTGAAAATTTTTCCTCTAGCAATGAGTTGAGTTTTTCATATTTTATACTTAATGATTTACAATTTTTATCTTTTGAATTTATATTTTTACAAGAGTAATATTTATAACTTTTAGATTTTCTTTGTCCATTGTTATACCAATAATTTTTATGACTTGTGGTAACTAATTTAGAGTCACAAATTTTACAATATAAAATTTTGTTCCAAGAATTTTTTTTATATTTTCTACTTACTTTATTATTTATTTCATCAGATACCGCTGTAAAGATTGTGTTATTAATTATAGGTTCATGTGAGTTTGGAATAAGAATGTTATATCTTCTATAATTTCCGATATAAAAATCATTTTGTAGAACATGTTTTATTGACTGATATGACCATTTCCTTGAACTAAATTCATTCAATTGATTTACGGTTTTATTAATTGATTTATTCTCTAAAAAAATACTGAATATTTTTTTTATTTCATCAGCTTGGTTTTGTTCAACAATAAAAAGACTAGATGAGCTTTTTTTATAACCAAAGGGAATTTTTCCCAACACTTGTCCTCTTGAGGCTTTTTTATTTATAGACTCCTTAATTCTCGATATTCTTTGAGGACTATTACCAAAATAAGGTAAAGTTCGTATTGCATTTTGAAAAGGATCAGGAAAATCATATGAAGCACAGAAAATCAAAATTTTTAGATCGATTAAAGATATCATTTTTTTACAAAATCCTAATAAATCATTATCTAGAGATGCTGGAGAAGAAATAATAATTTTAGATATTTCATCAGAATTTATAAGAAGCTTTATCTCATTAATATTATTATTTTGATAAAAAATATCAATTTCTAAATTTTCATACTTGCAATAATCTATTAATTTATTCTTCTCTTCTGAGCTATCTAGATCCTCTAGTAAGGCTAATGTTTTCAATTAATTCACTCCGAAATTAAAGATTTACCACAATTACATATAATAGGATTTTCTGAAGATTTTATTTTCTCTACAAATGCATTTGGAAGTTCAATTTTACAAGATGAGCATTTATTATTTTCTAATTTACCTATACCTACGCCTCCACTAATAGAGAGAAAGTTTTCGTATAGATTAAGAATGTTTTTATCTAGTTTTGCTGAAATATTTTTTTTTGAACTTATATTCAATTCTATTTTTTGAGAAAGGCTTTTCTTTTGTTTAAATAATTTTTGTTCTTCTAAAACCCATTTATCCTCAGTATCTATAATCTTAAGTTCTGCATTTTCCTTAATACCAATTAGTTTTATAATATTATTTGCTACAATTTGCTTTTTGGGGTCAATATTTGAAATAAATTCTGTCTTGGTGTTTATTTCTATTTGAAGTGCTTCTAATTCTTTATTATTTCTTATTTTTCCTGAATATATAGTAGTATTTATGTTGTTAATTGACTCTTCATTTTCCTTTATTGAAGTTAATATTTTTCTTTGAATTTTTTCTTGCTCTTCAATTTTATTCTGTATCATTGAAAGTTTTTGTTTAAGTTCTTCCAACCCCATTTGTTCTTTTAGTTTTTCTTCAATGGCAGAAATCTCTTTCTGAAAAGATAAGATTTCAGTATCATACTTTTGTATTTCAAAATAATTTAAATTTTCTTCAGACATAATTTATCTAATTGTTGTTTTCTATAATATATAATACGAAATATAAGATATAAACTATATTCTAATTTCTAAAAGATATTAAATATACTTAAGGGAAATCTTAATGGATTTACAAAAAACCAAAATTGTTTGTACTATAGGTCCTTCTTCTGACTCAATTGACACGCTTACAGACCTAATTAAATCAGGTATGAATGTAGCAAGAATTAATCTTTCGCATGGTAGTGAAGAAGATCATATTAAGATGATTTCAAATATCAGAAAAGCTTCTGATAAAATGGATTCTTCAATACCAATTCTTGCCGATTTACCTGGTCCAAAATACAGAGTAGGAACAATAGATAGTGACTTCTTAGAATTAAAAGTAAATGAAGAAATATCATTTGAATGTAGTGAACAAAATGATAATGAAAATCTAATAATTTGGCCTCCTGGAATTCACAATGATGTTAAGGTTGGAGCGATCTTACTTATTGATGATGGAGCAGTTGAATTAGAAGTTATTGAAATAAAAAATAGCCTAATAAGGACCAAAGTAAATCTCTCAGGAAAAATAAGCAGTAATAAAGCTGTTGTAGCTAGAGGGTTTCCCTCAATGCTCGATTATTTTACCGAAGAAACTATAAGTGCACTAAATTTTGTTATATCAAATGACATAGATTATATTGGTTTATCATACGTAAGAAATGCTGAAGATATAGTGAAAGTCAAGAAGCAATTAAAAAATAGACAACTAAAAATAATATCTAAAATTGAACTTCAAACTGCTTTAGATAACTTAGATGAAATAATTCATAACTCAGATTCTATTATGGTTGCTAGAGGAGATTTAGGTGTTCATTTACCTATATCTCAGGTACCTGCTGCTCAAAAATTTATAATTTCTTCTTGTAACAAAAAAGGTAAAGAAGTAATAACAGCTACACAAATGTTAGAATCTATGACAGAAAATCCTCAACCAACAAGAGCTGAATCAACTGATGTTCATAATGCAGTTTTAGATGGATCTGACGCTATAATGCTTTCTGGAGAAACTTCAATCGGAAAGTATCCAAATAGAGCCGTAGAGTTTATGAGAGAAATATCTTCAATTGCAGAAAATGATATTGACCATATTGATCTTAGAAGTAAAAGGGTATCTTATTTAGATTCTAAAAATTCTAATCAAATTGACGAACTAATAGCCCATGGTGCTGCCAATATAGCTGAACAACTTGATGCAAAATTAATTTTGGCATTTACTGAATCAGGATCTACTGCAGCTAGAGTTGCTGCATACAGACCTTCTCAGCCAGTCATTGCGATTTCTCCTGATAAACATGCTGGGATAAATTTAGGATTAAGGTGGGGAGTAAACACTATTAGTGTAGATAGCTTTGATCATATTGAAAAAATGTTTTCATACTCTGAACAATTAGTACAAAAAGAAAATTTAGCTTCTTCTGGTGACACAATTGTAGTAGTCGCAGGGCTTCCTATAGGGTTTAAAGGAAATACAAACTTAATTAGAGTTATAACAATAAACTAAACTTTAATTACTTCATTAACTAAAGTTCCAATGTCTTGAATTGTTATAGATATTTCATCACCAGGTTGCAGAGTAAATTCTTCAGGTGGGATAGTTCCTGTTCCAGTCATTACAGTTGTTCCATCTGGTATATCATTGCTCCTATGTAGCCACTCATTTAATTCATCACATTTTCTTTTCATTAGACTTGTATTGCCAGATCCTGAGAATACTTCTATAGAATTTCTTTTAATTATCATCTCAACATTTAAGTTGTTGTAATCAATTAATTCAATTGGTACCCAACACGGTCCAATCGATGCAGAGTTATTAAATATTTTTGCCTGAGGTATATAAAGAGGGTTTTCTCCTTCTATAGACCTACTAGACATATCATTACCAACAGTAAAACCTACTATCTTTCCATGAAAAACAATAAAAGTTAGTTCTGGTTCAGGAACATCCCAAGTTGAGTCACTTCGAATCCCCACCTTATCATTATTTCCTTTAATTCTATCTAATGTACTCTTGAAAAAGGCTTCTGGCCTATCCGCAACATAAACTTTACCATAAACATCAGGTGTATCAGATTCAGCCTGTCTTTCTTTCATAGAATCTTCATATGTCACTCCAAACGCCCAAGTCTCTGGAGAATCAATGGGTATTCTTGAGTTAGAAAGAATAGAGCTTGGTGAGTCTCCTTCTTTTGTATCCATAGTCTTCTTAAGATATTCAGAAACAGTAAGATCATTCCCTAAAGCAACTTTAATTAAATCTATAGAAGTTTTTATAGATGGTCTTAAACTAGTAATGTTTTTTATGTTTTTTTCATCTTCTACAACAACAGTTTTTCCAATTTGATAAATTTTCATCGATACCCTCTAGACTTCTTTATATTCACCATCAACAGTATCATCTTCATCTGAATTGTCACTATCATTTGGAGGGTTTGAATCATTATTTTCCTGTTGGGGTAAATTTTGACCAAACGCTTGAAGAGCAACATTTAGTTTTTCTAAACCTTCATTAATTGTTTCAACCTCAGAATCTTCATTGGTAATTATTGCTTTCAAACTATCAATTTCAGTTTGTAAATCATTTGTTATATTTTCTGGTACTTTATCTGAATTTTCAGATATCAACTTCTCAGCTTGATAAATTACAGCTTCTGAGGAATTTTTTGCTTCTATTTTAGAGCGTAATTTTTTATCATCTTCAGCAAATTTTTCTGCATCCTTAATAATTTTATCTATTTCATCATCAGCCATTCCTGATCTACCTGTAATTGTAATTTGTTGTTCTTTATTTGTAGCTCTATCTTTAGCTTTAACAGTTACAATTCCATCAGCGTCTATATCAAAAGTAACATCAATTTGGGGGATACCCCTAGGAGCAGGTTGAATTCCATCAAGTGAAAATCTTCCTATAGAAACATTATCATTGGCCATATCTCTTTCACCCTGAACTACATGAATTTCTACACTAGGTTGGTTATCAGCAGCAGTAGTAAAGGTTTCAGTTTTTGATGTAGGAATAGTTGTATTTCTTTCAATCAATGGAGTCTTAACTCCTCCTAGTGTTTCAATTCCTAGTGTTAGTGGAGTTACATCCAGTAACAAAACATCTTTAACATCTCCTTGTAAGACTCCGGCTTGAATAGCAGCTCCTAAAGCTACAACTTCGTCAGGATTAATTGTTTTATTTGGTTCTTTCTTAAATAATTCCTTAACTTTTTCTGAAACTAAAGGCATTCTAGTCATTCCACCAACAAGTACAACTTCATTAATTTCCTCAGGTTTAACACCTGCATCTTTTAAAGCATCAAGTGTTGGTTTTACTGTTTTTTCTACTAGAGAAGAAGTAAGTTCTTCTAATTTAGCTCGGGTAAGAGTCATCTGCAAATGTTTGGGACCATTTGAATCAGCTGAAATAAAAGGAAGATTTATTTCAGTTTGGTTTAATGATGATAATTCTATCTTAGATCTTTCTGCCTCGACTCTAATTCTTTGAAGAGCTGCTGCATCCTTAGTCAAATCAATACCATTTTCATTTTGAAAATCATCACAAACAAAATCTACTAACGTATTATCAAAATCATCTCCACCTAATTGAGTATCACCATTTGTTGATTTAACCTCAAAAACTCCTTCGCCAAGTTGCAAAATAGTAACATCAAAAGTTCCACCTCCAAGATCATAAACTGCAATAGTACGGTCTCCTTCTTTATCTAAACCGTATGCCAGTGAGGCAGCTGTAGGCTCATTTATAATTCGTAAAACTTCTAATCCTGCAATTTGGCCTGCAACTTTTGTTGCTTCTCTTTGAGAATCATTAAAATAAGCTGGTACAGTTATTACAGCTTGTTCTACTTTTTCACCTAATTTATTTTCAGCATCTTCTTTAAGTTTTCTTAGAACCATAGCTGAAATTTCTGCAGGTGCATGATTCTTATCACCTAGCTTAATTCCAACATCTCCGTTATCTCTTTTATTTATTCCATAAGATACTCTAGATATTTCTTTTTTTAAGTCTGTATCTTCAAACCTTCTACCCATAAAACGTTTAGCTGAATATACTGTATTCTCAGGATTAGTGATTGATTGTCTTTTTGCAGTTTCTCCTACGAACCTTTCGCTTGATTTAGTATTCAAAGCAACAACTGAAGGAGTGGTTCTTTTCCCTTCATTATTTTCAATCACTGAAGGTTCACCTGAATCCATCACAGCCATCGCTGAATTAGTTGTTCCTAAATCAATACCTATTACTTTAGCCATTTGTATTTCCTTTTCCTTTGTATTTCTTTATTTTTTATTTATCGCTATTTCTACTAAAATTGGTCGTAGTAAATAATCTTTGTGTTTATATCCAGGGGATATTTGTCTAACAATTTCACCATCCTTAAATTTATCTGATTCCACACTAGAGATTGCCTCATGAATATTTGGATCAAACTTATCATCTTTTTCAAGATTGATTTCAATTAAATCAAAACTTGAAAGCATAGTAACAAGATTTTTATTAATTGAACCAATACCTTCAATCCAAGATTTATATGTTTTTGTATTTACTTTTGCTGATAAAGCCATATTAATTTGATCAAGTATCATAATTATTTGATGCAAAATTCTTCTTTGAGATCTTGCCTCAGACTCTTGAAGGTCAATTGAAGATTTTTTTCTGTAGTTAACCAAATCTGCTTGAGCTCTCTGAGCTATATCTAAATACTTGTCCCTTTCATTAGTTAACTGATTTATCTGTTCTTGTAATTCTTTATTTTGATTTAATTGATCTTCTAATTCTTTATTATCTTTTGACATATTTATATTTTTATTCCTAAATCTAGGAACAGTCTCCTTAACTCGACTGAAGCTACTTTAGCGGAATTCTTATAAACCTGATTACTTACTCCTTGTTCAAGCAAGTTTACAACTTCTTTAATTCTCATAGATAATCCAAGTACTAATTTAGCCCCTTCAAGATTTAAGCCATATTTATCTGTTAATAATTTAACAATTTGTAATCTTAATAAATCATTTTCAGAATATAACCTTCGTTTTCCATCAGTTCGCGAAGGTTTAACTAAACCATTTTTATCATATTTTCTAAGAGTATTAGGATGCATTGATATAAGTTCCGAAGCAACACTTATAGTATAAACACCAACAACTGGATCATAATTAAATTGTTCACTTTCAGAACTTTGATCTTTTTTGGTAGATACAGTTACCGTCTTAGAAATTATCCAACCTCTATTGTTATCCATAAAACTCCCTTGATTAATATAATAATAATTAACACGAAGCATGTCAATTATAATACAAATGATTTCGTTTAGTTTATAAAAATCTAAAAAAAAGTTTACATTTTGTTAACGAATAAATTATTAATGCACTTGACTAATTACGATAACTGCAGTTATTATATTTTTGGAATTAGTAAAAATATAAAAAATAAAAGGAGTACAAGTGATTTATTCTAAGTGCTGCCCATGCGATGCAAAAGGGGACGTTGAAATAAATACTGACACTGAAGGTAAATATCATCTTGCTTGTATTCAATGTAGCCGAGAGATTACAAAAGTAGAAGCTTTAGGTTTGTTGAAAAAATTGCAATCAAGTAAGGTAGCTTAATAGAAAAGCTCGCTATTCGTTAGCTAGCTTTTCTATTATAATCGTCAATTTATCATTAGAGTTCTCTATAAACCCAGAATTTATTTCGAAATCCGTAATATTATCATCATCTGTTGTAACAGAGATTTTCCCATTAACTAAGGTAGATAGTATAGCAGCATGCTTAGGTAGAATAGTCATCTGCCCTATTTCACCAGGCACTTGAACACTTTTGGCTTCTCCTGAGAAAATCTCACCTGATGGAGAAACTATATTTACACTTAGGTTATTTGCCATTTAGTTATTCTCTATTTGCTGTTTCATTTCTTCACCTTTAGCTACTGCTTCTTCAATACCTCCAACCATGTAAAAGGCTTGTTCAGGCAGATCGTCATGCTTTCCATCTAGAATTTCTAAAAATCCCTTAACTGTTTCTGCTACCGGAACATATTTTCCAGGTATTCCAGTGAAAACTTCACCAACAAAAAATGGTTGAGTTAAAAATCTTTGAATTTTTCTTGCTCTAGCTACAATTATTTGGTCTTCTTCAGACAACTCATCAATACCCAAAATAGCTATAACATCTTGAAGATCTTTATATCTCTGAAGAACTTGTTGTACTCCTCTAGCTGCATTATAGTGATCTTCCCCAACGATTGCAGGCTCCATAATTCTTGAATTTGAGGCTAAAGGATCAACAGCGGGGAACAAAAACTGAGCTGCTAAAGATCTATCTAAAGAAACGTTCGCGTCTAAATGTCCAAAAGTAGTAACAATACCAGGGTCAGTATAATCATCAGCAGGAACATAAACAGCTTGAAATGATGTAATTGAACCATTTACAGTTGTAGTAATTCTTTCCTCTAAATCACCCATTTCTGTTGAAAGAGTTGGTTGATAACCTACAGCTGAAGGCATTCTACCCAATAAGGCTGACACTTCCATACCTGCAAGAATGTATCTATAAATATTGTCAACGAATAATAAAACATCTTGTTTTTGTTCGTCTCTAAAATATTCAGCCATAGTTAGACCTGTAAGAGCAATTCTCGCTCTAGTTCCTGGAGGTTCGTTCATTTGTCCGAAAACTAATGCAGTAGAATTTAGTACTCCATAATCCTGCATTTCGTGATATAAATCGTTTCCTTCTCTTGATCTTTCTCCAACACCTGCAAACACTGACACACCTGAGTGTTCTTGAGCAATATTTCTAATTAGCTCAGTGATAATAACTGTTTTACCTACACCTGCACCTCCATAAGCACCGATTTTTCCACCTTTAGCGAATGGAGTTATTAAGTCTAAAACTTTAATTCCTGTTTCTAGAACTTCTACTGAACCAGATTGTTGATCAAAGTCAGGCGCTTTTCTATGTATAGGCCATCTAATAGCTTCTTTATTAATAGGCTCACCATCATCTATTGGATCTCCTATTACGTTAAATAGTCTGCCTAATGAATCCTTACCAACTGGTACTGAAACAGGAGCTCCAGTATCAACAACTTCTACTCCTCTAGCTAATCCTTCTGTAGGTCCCAGCGCAAGACATCTAGCCCATGAATTACCAACATGTTGCTCTACTTCCAAAACCAATCTTTCACCTTCATTTTCAAGCTCTAGAGCATGAAAAATCTCTGGAAGTTGATTTTGGTCAAAACCTACATCAACAACAGTACCAATAACTTGTACAACTTTTCCTTTATCACCTTTTGCCATAGCTAACTCCTTTATTTACCTTCTAATGCAGAAATACCACCTATTAAGTCTAATAATTCTGCAGTTATTGTTTCTTGTCTTGCTTTGTTTAGATCTAATGTAAGCTGACCTATTAATTCATTTGCATTATCTGTAGCATTTTGCATAGCAACCATTCTTGCAGAATGCTCACTTGCAAATGCTTCCAAAATAGATTGATAGATCTGAGCTCTTACATACTTAGGGGTCAAGTCTACTAGCACATCATAAGATGATGGCTCATATATATAATCATGACTTGAACCAACGCTATCTTCTTCTTCATTTGTTATAGGAAGTATAGTTTGAGATTTAGGAATTTGAGAAGTTGTACTAAAAAATTCACTAAATACAATATCTACTTGATCCCATTTGCCATCTATAAAGCCATCAATAGCTATTTCAGAAATTCTATCAGTGTCAGAAATTTCAGGTCTATCAGGAATATCAAGTTGTTCAATTACTTCTTGTCCTCTTGAATTAACAAATCTAAAACCTTTTTTACCCACAGATAAAATATTATATTTAGTTGATGAGGCATTAATTACATCTAATGCTTTCCTATTAATATTTCCAACTAATGCTCCAGCTAAACCTCTCTCTGGAGTTATAAGTATCATTAATTTAGTTTTCACCTCTCTTCTTTCAAGAAGAGGTATATTATTTTGATCTTGATCAACAGATGATGATAAATTCATAAGAAGCCTGTGAAGAGTTTCAGAGTATTTTTTACCTTGTAAAACATGTTGTTGAGCTCTTCTCATTTTTGATGCAGCAATTAATTGCATAGCTCCAGTAACCTTTGAAGTGTTACTTACTGACCTTATTCTAGCTCTTAGTTCTTTTGTGCTTGGCATCTAATTATTTCCCAAAAGTTCCTTTAAATGTTTTAATTGCTCCGTCAAGACTCTTCTTTGAATCATCAGAAAGTTCTCCTTCTTCAGAAATAGATTTCATTACCTCTGGCAAATTAGCTGAAACAAAATCATACCATTGTTTTTCAAAGTCAGATATTTTTTCTATTTCTACATCATCTAATGCTCCTTGATTTGCTGCATAAAATATAGAAACTTGATTTTCAAAGGATAGAGGCTCATTTTCATTCTGTTTTAACAATTCAGTTAATCTCTCACCTCTAGCGAGCTGTTGCTTAGTTATTGCATCTAAATCATCAGTTCCAAATTGAGCAAAAGTTTTTAATGAATCGTATTGAGCCATCTCACCTTTAAGAGACCCTGATACTTCTTTCATTGCTTTTCTTTGAGCTGATGAGCCCACTCTTGTTACAGATAAACCTGCATTTACAGCTGGCCTTATACCTGAGTTAAATAAATCTGGCTCAAGATAAAGCTGACCGTCTGTAATAGAAATAACATTTGTTGGAATATAACCTGAAACATCTCCTGCTTGAGTTTCAATTATTGGCAATGCTGTAATTGAACCTCCTCCATATTTTTCATCTAATTTTGCAGCTCTTTCAAGTAATCTTGAATGAAGATAAAAAACATCTCCAGGATAAGCTTCTCTACCAGGAGGTCTTCTTAATAATAAAGACATCTGTCTATAAGCCCATGCATGCTTACTCAAATCATCATACACGATTAATACGTCTTTTCCTTGTGCCATAAAATATTCAGCCATGGTAACTCCAGCATAGGGAGCCAAGTATTGTAGTGCGGCTGAGTCTGATGCATTCGCTGTTACAATAATTGTATTTTCCAATGCACCTTGTTCTTCAAATCTTGTTACAACTTGAGAAACCTTAGACGCTTTTTGACCTATAGCAACATAAATTCCTATTATATTAGAATCTTTTTGATTAATTAAAGCGTCTACACACAATGAAGTTTTACCTGTAGTTCTATCACCGATAACAAGTTCTCTTTGACCTCTTCCAACCGGAACCATTGCATCAACTATTTTCAAACCAAATTGAACAGGCTGATCAATAGATTTTCTTTCTACAACTCCAGCTGCAATTTTTTCTACAGGAAGTGAATCAGATGTATCTATATCACCTCTACCATCCAAAGGTCTTCCTAAGGGATCAACAACTCTTCCTAATAGATTTTCTCCCACAGGAACTTCGACAATTCTTCCTGTTGACCTTACTTCATCGCCTTCCTTAATACCTAGATAGTCACCTAAAATCACTGCTCCAACACTATCTTCCTCTAGGTTTAGTGCAAGTCCAATAATATCATTAGGGAACTGAAGTAATTCATTTACCTTAACTCCGGATAATCCATGTATCCTCACAACACCATCACCAGCCTCAACAACGGTTCCTATATCAACCATTGAAAAGTCCCCTCCAAATTCTTCAATTTGTTTCTTGATTATTGATGCTATATCTTGACTATTTGGTGACATAATATTTCTCCATATTTACTTTAATGTCGTTGATCTTAATAAATGTTTTTCTAATCCATTAAGCTTATTTTGAGTTGAAGAATCAATAATAGTATCTCCAACTTTGATTATAAAACCTCCAATTATTGATTCATCATTATGTTCGTTGATATCAACATCAGTGACGTTAAATATTTCACATATTTTTTCCTTCAATAATTTCTTTTGGTTATCCGTGAGTTTTACTGATGAAGTAACACTCGCTGATACTTTACCAAGAAGTATTTTATTTTGATCTAAAAATTCTTCTTTGATATCCTCAAATAACTCTACCTGACCGCGAGTAACTAACACTTTTAAAAAATTAACAAAAAGTGCCTCATAACCTTTCATTAACGTGTCTATAGAATTTAACTTTTCTGAATTAGGAACTTGAGGTGAACTTAGAAAAGAATAGAGATCATCATCTTGGATTAATTCTTCTGAATCATTAAAATTATTGATCCAATTATCAATTTTTTTGGATTCTGAAGCAATTTCCAAAATCGCTTTTCCATATCTTTTTACAACTGAACTTGCCATATCAATTCTTTTTAATTTCTTCCTCTAGTGCCTTATCTATTATGTTTTTATGATCTTTTTCATCTATAGATTTCTCAACTACTTTTGAAGCTGCAGAAATAACTAGAGAAGAAAATTCTTTCCTAACACTTTGAATTGCAAGATCTCTTTCTTTTTCAATAGCTTTATTAGCCTTGTTGACAATCTCTTGTGATTCTTCTTGTGCTTTTTTCATTTCTTGGTCACGATACTTTTCAGCAGCTTCTCTAGCGTCACTGATCAATTTTTGACCTTCTTGTCTAGCAATATTAATTTCTTTCTCAAGTTTTTCGGCAGATTCATCAGCTTCATTTTTGACTTTTTCAGCTGCCTCAAGACTTTCTTGAATTTTTGTAGCTCTACTCTGTAGTATTGAACTAATTGGTCCAAAGAGTAACTTCCTTAGTATTAAAAATAAAATTATAAAACTAAGAAGTTGGGTTATTAAACCCGATAAATTTATACCTAATGCATCCATATTTTTAGCTCTCCTTTTTCAGCTGACAAATAATCAGCTGAAAACTTTATAGTACAAACAATATTAATATGGCTACAACTAGAGAATAAATTGCTATAGCCTCTGTAAAAGCAATAGCTAAAATCATACTCTGTTGCACAGGACCTCTTGCTTCTGGATTTCTACCTAAAGACTGTAAAGCTCCATTTGCTAGCATCCCTATACCTAAACCTGATCCAACAGCTCCTAATCCCATTGATAATGCTGCTCCTATTGGTTGCCATTCACTTGCCATCTTATACTCCCTTCATATTTTTTTTTTAAAATTTGCTAATCATGATCTTCATGCTCTGAGTGTGATGTTACTGCCATAACCCCAAAAACTAAAGTTAACATTGAAAATATGAATGCTTGTATTACACCTACGAAAAGTTCCAATCCCATAAAAGGCATCATTCCTATTAAAGGAAGTAAAAATCCCATAGAAATCAAAACTATTTCTCCAGCAAACATATTTCCAAAAAGTCTAAAAGTAAAACTTATAGTTTTAGCAAATTCTCCAAATAACTCTAAAATACCTACAAAGGCATTGATTGGTCCATGTGAAAAATTAATAAACTTTCCACCATAACCACTGAACCCTAATGATGAAAATCCCCAAAATTGTATAGCTATCATTGCAAATATAGCTATAGCCAGGGTTGTATTAACATCAGTAGAAGCTCCTCTAAAAAATGGAATTAATTCTCCAGTATTCTTACCTAAGTAAGATTCTGGACTTATTGTTCCATCGTCAGGATTCTCATAAAGTTTCAAAACTTTACCAGATTTAATATTTTCTTTAATTGTATTGAACTCATTTATATCTTCAGGTTTGGTACCGGATGTAATTTTTTTCTTGATATCAACAATATCTTGTACTTCGTAGTCTCCAATAGCATGCAAAGGCGCTCTTGCACTTTCACCTCGACCTAACGGCATTATATTAATTGAACTTACATCATCAAAAACTACAAATCCATGAGATGCATCTTCTTCTAGAACACAAAGTTCTGCCAATAAATACTTATCTATATTTTTATTTTTAGAGGTTTTAGCAACATCATAACAATGACCAGAATGAGAATGATGATGAACCCATTCTTCAATAGTTTCAACTTTACCTATGGACCCAACACCTGGAAGAATACCCATCCAGTTGAATGCTAAAACTGCAAGGAATATTGTTATAACCACCGGTAGAAATCTTCGAGCTTTTTTACCACCAGCTTCGTCAGCAGTATCAATGAAAAATTGAAAAATAAGTTCAAATACATTTTGTAGTCCAGATGGTACATCCTTAATGTTCCTTGTAGCTCTCCAAGAAAGGAATATAAGTACTAACATTGCAATCCAAAGCATGACTGTGGAGTTTTTCAAATTATAAGAAAAAGGAGTAGAAATACTATAAACAGTTTCCGCAGCAATAGATATGAAAGGCATTGGTCCACCTAAAAAGCCAAAACCAAAACTTGCTCCTAAAGCTCCACCCAAAACAGATATAGCAAGAATTGCAGAAATTGAAGAAAATATAATTATAAATTTAGGTCTCAAAAGCATTTAATTTATTTTTTAACTTTTTAAAATTCTAACCGTTCCAATAATACCTATAATTAATCCAATCATCAAACCCATTAAGGTCATAAAATAGCCAAGATTTAACTTATTATCTAAAAAATTACCACCAAAAGTTAAAATTATAGTTGGAGTAATAATTACCCAGCCTAATCCCAAATATTTTCCTACAAGAAAAATTGATGAAAAAATCAATTTACTTGAAGAATCGTTAGGATTATTTTTTTTACTCATCTATATCTAAACTATCAATAAAAGATTCAAAAACAGAAAGACTTTGTCGTTCTTTTTCTCCAATAGGAGAAAAATCATTAGCTTTTCCATTTTCCTCCACTGTAGCTTCTGCCTCAATGGGATTATCTATATCTAGTTTAGATTTTTGAAATCCAGCTTTTTCTAAAACAGTTTTGTCGCACATTATTGGAATATTTAGTTTTAATGCCACAACCATAGCATCTGAGGGTCTTGAATCTAAAATTAAGTCATTATTAGATTGTTCATTTTCATTCGCTCTAGAAATCAAAAGTGAACCAAAAAAGGTTCCATTTTCAACTTTTTCTATTTGGACTGATTTAATTTTCCCGCCTGATTTTTCTATAGCGTTACATAATAAATCATGAGTTAAGGGTCTAGGTATTTCTACTTTTTGCATTCGAATTGCAATAGCATCAGCTTCTGCAGCAGCAATCCAAATAGCTAAAAACAGTGGGCCTTTTTTCTGTTTTAGAATTAAAACTCTTTGGCCCATAGCATTTATCTTTAAGCTATCAATTATCATTTCTTCCATATTTACAGAATATATAATTTGAAAATTAGGTCAATAAATTTTCGTGCAGTTAAAATGAATATGATTGAGAAATTTGAATATTCATTTCTATAACTTTTTCTCTTGCTTTCAATCCAAAATCATATTTATCAGATGATGCATAAATTATTCCTCTTGATGAATTAATTAATATTATTGGATTATCAATTATAGAGTTTTTTAAGACTTTATCTAGATCACCTTGTTGATGACCTATCCCAGGTATTAAGAATGGAAGATCAGGAACTGAATTTCTTATAGTTTTTAACTGATCTGGATAAGTAGCACCCATAACTAATCCAATGTTATCTTTATCATTCAAATCAAGAGATATTTTTGCTATTTTCTCATACAATGTTAAGTTTTCTT
>RQOS01000027.1 GCA_008373205.1 SAR202 cluster bacterium | reverse complement strand
GCCTCTTTCAATATATCTAACTTATTTGGAGTATTTTTTACTGAAATTATTGAGCTATAGGCAATAATTTTTAATAGATCTTCCAATTTTTCAGATTCATCTAATCCATTGTGAGCTGCATCTGCAATCTCTTCATATACAGTCATCATTGTTCCATCGACTGGATTAGGTAAAGATTTTCGAGTATTTTTAGCAGCAATTTTGAATGACTCTGCTAATGCTGAAATAGTAAAAGAGTTATTAACTTCATATGAAGATAGTAATCCTTGAAAAAATTGAGACAAAATAACTCCAGAATTTCCTCTAGCTTCCATTAGTGACGATTGTCTTAAATGACTTAGAAGAGATTTTATATCGACTAAGGAATCTAAGTCAGTATCAATATTTTTAATCGTTAACAACATATTTGTTCCAGTATCTCCGTCTGGAACAGGGAAAACATTTAAATTGTTGATCTTTTCTTTGTATAAATTCAAGCTAAAAATAAATGCTTTAATTGCTTGAGTTATTTCTTTAGAGGAGATCTCTTTATTTAAATTCATAGAAAATTATTTCCGATTATAGATTTGGATGATAAACTAAAGAGATAAAAAAATATATATTTAAAATAACTAAAATAACCAAGAGTAAAAAATGTCAATTGATCCAAGAAAACACCTAGGTTTAGGCCCTTTAAAGAAACCTCTTTTCGGTCATAATAGATCTCATGCACTTAATGCAACTCAGAAGATTTCAAAACCAAATGTTCAAAAAAGAAAAATCACAATAAATGATAAAGAATACACTGTTAAACTTACAGCTCGTGAAATAAGAACATTAGATAAAAAAGGAATTATCCTAGGATAATTTTATTAAATTCATTAACGGCACCTTTGTATCCTAGCTCACTGTTAAGTATGCCTGTTCCAGATACAAATAATCTTGCCCCAGCGTTATATCCTCCATAAATAGTATCTATCTTTACTCCTCCATCTATTGCCAATAGTAATTGCTGATTGTCTAATTTCTTAGAAAATTCTAAAATCTTATCATTTACCTTTTCCATATATTTTTGCCCACCTTTTCCTGGATAAACAGTCATAAATAAGATCCTTTCAATTTGATCTATATATGGTTCAACCATACTAGTTGGAGTATCTGGATTTATTGCTATTCCTACCTTCATCTTATGTTTCTTAATATTAGATATTGTCTCTAAAATATTAGATTTACTCTCTATATGAAAAGTAAAAATGTCTACTCCTAATTCAGAAAAGTTTTTAACATAATTATTTGGATTATCAACCATAAGGTGAGCTTCAATAGGAATTGAAGTTAATGATCTTACTGCTTTTATAATTGGATCACCAAATGATATAGATTCAACAAAATTTCCATCCATTACATCAAGATGGAATTCATCAATTCCTGAATGATTTAAAGATATAATTTCTTTCTCTAAATTCTTAAAATCTGATGAAAGTATAGATACACTTAAGAAGAGTTCTTTATTTTGCATTTTTATTTTTTTTTAAAAAATTCTTAGCTTCTATAATTTGATTTTCAACTGAATTAGTTGAGGTTCCACCAATTGAGTTTCTATTTTCTATGGAATTTCTCAGGGAAATATCAAGAACATCTTTTTCAAAAAGTTTAGAAAATTGCCTTAATTCGTCTAATGAAAGCTCGTGTATATATTTTCCTTTTAGGTTTAAGGAAATATCTTTTATGATCTTGTAAGCCTCTCTGTAAGGTATTTTTTTATTAGCCAAATAATCTGCAAAATCTGTTGCTAAAATATTTGAATTATTAGCAGAATTATTCATTTTTTCTTCATTAAAAGAAATTTTAGAAAATAAATTCTTAATAACTTCTAATGATTGAGTAACTAATTCTATGGAGTCCATTGCTCCTTTTCTATCTTCTTGTAAATCTCTATTGTAGGTAAAAGTTAATCCCTTGAGAGAAGTTGCTAAGTTAACCAATTGTCCTAAAGAATGACCTGTTTTCCCTCTAATTAATTCTAAATAATCAGGATTTCTTTTTTGAGGCATTATACTGGATCCTGTTGTAAATTCATCAGGAATATTTATAAAATCAAATTCTTCAGAATTCCAGATTATAAGTTCTTCAGAAATTCTTGATAGATTAATCATTATTGATGAGCAAGAATAAAGTATATCTAAAATGTGATCTCTTGAAGATACCCCATCAATTGAATTACTAGAGATATTTGAAAAGCCTAGCTCATTTGCTAAATATTCTCTATCAATTGGAATTGTAACTCCAGCAAATGCACCAGATCCAAGGGGCATATTATCTAAGTTATTTCTAGCATTAAGAAATCGTTGTAAATCTCTTGAAATTATAGAAAAATATGACATTAAATTATGGGAAATCAATATTGGTTGACCTTTTTGAAGATGCGTATAGCCAGGTAATATTATTGAAATATTTTTTTCAGATAATTTTACTAATTCTTCAAGGAAATCAATTATAAGTGTATTTAGAAAATCTATTTTTCTTATGAAGTATAACCTTGAGTCAGTTGCAACTTGATCATTTCTAGATCTTCCAAAATGAAGCTTGCCTGCAACTTCGCCTATTTTCTCGTACATTGAATTTTCAATATTTAAGTGAATATCTTCAAGTTTTTTATCCCAATTAAAAGCACTATTCTTTATTTCGTTTCTAATTTCCTCTAAAGCTGTATTTATAAGATTCGTTTCATCTAGAGTCAATACTCCAATCTTATTCAACATATTAGAGTATGCTATGGAAACATCTATATCTTCAGAATACATTCGAATATCTGAGTCGAATGAGCTAGTAAAATCTCCGTATATTTCTCCACCTTGAACTGAAGAAGTTTTATTGTTTAAATTCTTTGTCAAAATTTATAAATCATTAAATTTTTGTTTTTTTGCTTGAATTCTTGATGGTAATGAATAGATATCAATAAATCCTTCTGCAGATTGATGATTAAAACTATCAGTTGTTGAATACGTTGACATATCATAATCATAAAGAGAATATTTAGATTTTCTTCCTATAACAGTTACATTCCCTTTGTATAATTTTAGTTTTACTTCTCCAGAAGAAAATTTTTGAGCACTATTCATAAATGATTCTATATTTTCCCTTAGCAAAGTAAACCATCTTCCATCATACACAAGATCTGAATATATTTTCGATAAATTAGACTTTATCCTTTGTTGCTCTCTTGATAGTGTAGCTGTCTCTAATGCTGATATTGCATTATACAAAATAATTGCAGCAGGAGTTTCATAAACCTCTCTACTCTTGATTCCTACTAATCTATTTTCAAGATGATCAACCCTCCCTATACCATGCTTTCCTGCCGTGATATTTAGTTTTTCTATAAGAGTAACTCCATCAGTTTTTTCTCCATTCAAAGAGATTGGTATGCCTTTATCAAAACCTATTTCAATAACCTCAGGAGTGTCTGGAGCATCTTCTGCATTTGAGGTCCAAGAAAATGCATCTTCAGGAGGTTCCACCCATGTATCTTCTAAATCTTCACCTTCAATTGCCAATCCCCATAAATTTCTATCTATTGAATAGACTCTATTGTTATCACCTACTTCTCTTAATTCAAGCCCTGCTTTAGCTGCATATTCTTTTTCTTCATCTCTCGTCATACCCCATTCTCTCGCTGGAGCAATAATTTTGATTGATTCACCGTCTCCAGAAAGAGTCATTATAGATGCATCAAATCGCACTTGATCATTTCCTTTACCTGTACATCCATGAGATACATATTCAGCTCCATATTTCCTGGCAGTTTCTACTATTTTTTTAGACATTAACGGCCTTGCCAATGCAGTGGATAGTGCATAGACATCTTCATACATACCACCTGATTTTAAGGCTGGGAAAATATATTCGTTTACAAATTCATCTTTTGCATCTATAACTACAGAATCTATAGCTCCTGCACTTTTTGATTTTTCTCGAACACCTTCTATTTCTGGCCCTGCGCCTAAATCAACAGTTAATGTAATAACATCTAGGTCATATTTTTCTTTAATCCATACCACAGAAATAGTTGAATCCATCCCACCAGAATAAGCTAGTATACATTTTCCTTTTGACATTATTTAGATTCCTCTAATATTTCATCTATTACTTTAACAGCTTGATCAATTTCATCTTTAGAAACATTCAATGGAGGCATAAACCTGATCATATTTGGTCGCACAGCATTGATTAGTAGTCCTTTTTCTAGAGCTTTACCAACAATTTCTCCTGATAAATCTTTATTCATTTCAAGTCCTATTAATAATCCCATTCCTCTTACTTCTGTTATGAAATTAAACTTTTTCATTAATTCACTTAGTTTTTCAAACATATATTTACCTGATTCTAAAGCCATATTTGGAATATTATTTTTCACCATAAATTCTGCTGCAGCAGCTCCTGCAGATGTTGTAAGTGCATTACCTCCAAAGGTAGAACCATGATCACCTGGTTCTAAAACCGAGCAAAACTCTTTAGAACAAAAGGCCCCTAAAGGAGCTCCTGATCCTAAAGCTTTAGCTAAAGTCATAACATCAGGCTCTACACCCTGAAATCTTTGATAACCAAATAGTGTTCCTAGTCTTCCCATTCCTGTTTGAACTTCATCAAGCATAAAAAGAATATTCTTTGATTTACAAAATTCTTGAACAGATCTTAAATAATCTGAGTCAGGTACATTTACTCCACCTTCACCTTGAACTGGCTCTATAAGAACTGCACAAGTATTATCGTTATATGCATCTTTAATTTGTTGCAAATTATTGTATTCAACGTTAACAAAACCTGGCATTAATGGTCTCCAGTTATCTTGGTAATGAGGTTGTCCTGTAGCCGCCATCATAGCCTGTGTTCGTCCATGAAATGAGTTTAATGTGGTTATGATTTCAAAAGCACCATTCAATTGCATCTTACCCCATTTTCTGGCTAATTTAGCTGCTCCTTCATTTGCTTCAGCTCCAGAATTACAAAAGAAAACTCTATCAACATCTGAATTATCTACAATGGTTTTTGCCAAAGAAAGCTGAGGAGTTGTGTAATAAAGATTACTCATTTGTAGTATCTTTCCTGCTTGATCTTTTATAGCTTCAGTTACTGAATCATGAGAATGGCCTAAATTTAAAACCGCCCAACCAGCAGTAAAATCTAAATAATCATTACCATCATTATCTGTAACAACTGTACCTTTACCACTAACTAGTACAGGAGCCATTCTATTTACAACTTGCATATAATATTTTTTTTCAAGATCTTTATATTCTTTGGTTGACGTCATTTATCTCTCCTGTTTCTTTTATCTTTAAACTATTCTAGTACCAATATTGCCATTAGTGAATGCACTTAATAGCGCTCCTGAGTTTCTTCCATCGATTATTCTGCCAACATTAACAGAGTCTAAGGCATCAATACAAGATTTGATTTTTGGAATCATACCTCCTTGTACTATGCCAGATTGAATCAAATCTAAAGCTTGATTTTTTGTCATTTGAGGAATGACTCTTCGATTTGAATCAAATACTCCTGGAACATCAGTTTGAAAAATTATATTATCAGCACTTAATTCTTTAGCTATAACACCTGCAGCTGTGTCAGCATTGGTATTATATATTTGATTTACAGAATCATTTGCTAATGCCATTGGTGAGATAATTGGAAGAAATCCATTATCTAAAAGATTATTCAACAAGTTTGTATCACAACTAACTATTTCACCCACAAAACCAAGTTTTTCATCTAACTTATTAGCCTTTAGAATTCCTGAAGAACCTGAAATACCTACAGCATTAACTCCTAAATTTTGAAATTCAGAAACAATTTCAGCATTTATTTTTCCAGAAAGAACAGCCAGTGCAACATCCAAAGTTTTTTTATCTGTTACTCTCAACCCATCTAAAAACTGAGGTTCAATACCCTGTTTATTAATCCAATTAGAAATTTCCTTACCACCACCATGTACTAAAATAATTTTCCAGCCTTTTTTGAATAATGTGACAATATCTTCAAAAGTACTATCACCTTCTCCTAAGGTTGATCCCCCTATTTTTATTACTGAAATATTTTTAGAATTTTTCATCACGAATTTAAGTTGTATAAGCTGAGTTGAAAACTACATATTCTTCTGTCAATTCACTACCCCAGGCTACTCCAGATTCTGATCCAATATTAAGATTAATCTTAAATCGAATTAACTCTTCACCCATAGCTATAACTATACTCTGATGATTATATGAAATTGCAATTCCTTCAGAAACAATTTGAATATCATTTACAAATATTTCAATCTTAGATTCTTCAAGAGGAATTTGAGATGCTCCTAAGGCCATAATTATTCTACCCCAATTAGGATCACGACCATACACAGCTGTTTTAACGAGATTTGAGGTTACAATAAACCTAGATGCAAGCATAGCATCTTCTTCAGTTTTGGCTCCTGTAACAGTAGCCTCAATTAGCCTTGTGTTACCCTCTCCATCTTTTGCGATCTCTTTAGCTAAAAATGTACAAACAATATCTAATGCTTCAATAAATTTTTTAGATTCGCCTTGTGTATTTATTTTTTTATTTTTAGCCATTCCATTTGCCAAGAGCAGTACAGTATCATTGGTTGATTGATCTCCGTCTACACTAATTTGGTTAAACGATTTTTTAACTGAATTTTTTAGAATTTCTTGAAGAGCAGATTTTTCAATATCTATATCACTAGTTATGAATGCCAACATAGTTGCCATGTTTGGATGAATCATTCCTGAACCTTTAGCAACTCCAGCTACATTTATTTCTTTACCATCAATTTCAAAAGAAACTGAAATCTCTTTAGTTTTAGTATCTGTAGTTAGTATTGACCTTGCAAAACCATTTCCATCATTTTTTGACATCTTAATTTCTGGAATAAATTTTCTCATTAACGCCATAGGAAGCTCTACACCAATTATTCCAGTAGACGCAACTGCAACTTCTTTTTGATCTATGCCCAAAGTATTGGCAGCAATAGATGCCATTTCCTTGGCATCTATGAGACCTTGTTCTCCAACAGCACAATTTGCACATCCAGAGTTAGCTACAATAGCCCTAACATTACCATTAGAAGTAATATCTTTTGTCCATGTAACTGATGGTGAAACAACAGTATTTTGAGTAAAAGTTCCTGCACTAATACAATCTGATTCAGAATAAATTATTCCAATATCTCTTTTATCTTGACCTGGCGATTTGATTCCAGAAAATATAGAACCAGACAAAAAACCTTTTGGAGAACATATATCTCCTTTTTTATTTATCTTAATCTCAGATTCCATCTTTCTCTCCTAGAAAAAATTTATTTTTTTACTGTTATTTACTCTAATCATATAATAATATCTATAGATACAACCTTGGAATTATTCAACAAAAAAAAAATATTTATTAGAAAATATGTCAAATAATCAAATAAAAAAAGTGGATTTATTAATAGCTGGTCAAGGAGCTGCTGGTTTCTCAGCTGGATTGTACGCAGCTAGATACCAAATGAATACAGTAATCATTGGAGAAGAATTTGGAGGAGAAACTGCTATTGGTGGACTCATTGAAAATTATCCAGGAAATAACGATATTGATGGTTTTGACCTTATGCTAGAGTTCAAAAATCAAGTTACTAATCTTGAGGTACCAATAATTGAACAAAACTTATCTTCTATCGAAAAAAATGATAAATCATTTTCATGCTCACTATATGATGGTTCAATTATTGAAGCCAAAACTGTAATTTTAGCAATAGGTAGAGAACGAAGAAAACTAAATCTTGAAAACGAAGACGAGTGGACAGGAAAAGGTGTCTCATATTGCTCAACATGTGACGCTCCTTTATATAGAAATAAAGAATTGGCTGTGGTAGTAGGAGGAGGTAACGCTGCAGTTGAAGGTGCAATTCTTATTGCAAAATATGCTAAAAGAGTTTTTTTAGTTTATAGAGGACAAAAACTATGGAGACCAGAACCAATTCTACTGGAAACCTTACAAAAGACAGATAACGTCGATGTGCTTCTAAACAACAATGTTACCAAGCTTTTGGGCACAGAATTTGGTGGTTTAGAAGAAATTGAACTTGAAAATGAGTTTCAAAAATCAAAAAAGTTTAGAGTAGATGGCTTAATGATAGAAGCAGGAGCTGATCCAAGAGTTGAAATTCCTAACTCTTTAGGAATAAATCTTGACGAAAGCACTAATGAAGTTTCTGTAGATAAAGACCAAAAGACAAACATATCTGGAATTTATGCAGCAGGAGATATTACTAATGGGTCAAACTTAAAGCAAACTATCACAGCTGCTTCACAAGGCGCAATTTCAGCACTGAGTGCTTATAACTACTGTTTGGAAAATAAATAGTTTCAAGGTTTGTTGATTTTATAACTTAATAAAAGAGAACCCCAATTAGTATTGAAGGCTTTTTTTACTCTATTTTTTCCTATAAACCTTAACCAGAATGAATTATGATACAAATTTGAAGCTAGATAAGCTATTTTTACTAAGGGAGTTCTTAGTAAAAGTTTTTCTAAAGGTTTTAATGGACCCCAGTAAATATATTTTTGAACCCTACTTGCAAAAGTATTCTTATTTCTAGTAAATTTCCAATTAATACTAGATATATTTTCTCCAATAACTTTTATTTCTCTCGGATTAGCTATACCTAGTCCTTTTTCATGAGCGATCCTTAATTTAGGAATAGACAAAGGGTCAAATCCCATAAGTTTTGCTGAAATAGAATCTATTGCTACCTGATCATGGGATGCCAAAATCATATTTTTAACCTTAAAATTCATAGCTCTAGGGCCAGGGCCATCTCCTGCAAATGTACCATCCATCACTGCGAATATATTTTGATGTATTTCATATTGTATTGTGAGTAAATCTACTAATGTATTATGAATATCTGCATGAGCCCAATGTCTATTTTGATGTAGAAGGCCTCCAAAAGCATTTTTCATTGCTCCAGTTATAGTCGTAAAAACATGAGTTTTTACTGTAGGTAAATGAATAATATTTGTTTCTAGTAGTTTTTTTGGAATCATTATCCCTTCGGGGTATATTTTATCCAAAACAATCATCTTGTTACGAGGTATATATTTTATCCAATCTTGATTTGGGTCATCTAAAATAGTACTTGCAATTGAAAGGTCATTTTCAATCTTGAAAAAACCATTATTTATTTTCCCTTCACGTGCATTTACAACAACAGTTCCATTATGAGCAACTTCAAGATTATCTATCCCTAAGCTTCTTAGACCTCTGATCACACCATCTAATTGCCATGGAGCAGTTGAGCATGCTGGGAAATAATGCTGCCAAGAGATATTGGCTTTTATTAGAGTTTTAGATTTATTGTTAATGCTTTTTTGTATTTTTGATATCGCTAATAATTTTGCATAGTCTCCAATAACAAAATTTGGGGATGTTTTTGAGATAAAAACTTCACCAAATTTACTTCTATCAATATTATTATTTGTCATAATAATTAAATTATAGAAAAAAAATTGAAATGAATATAGATTCTCTAACACATATATTGCCAAAGGAAATTTCTGAGGAAATTGATAGATTCAAAAAATTAGATAAAAAATTTACAGAGCTCTTTGATGAAAAGACTAAAATATCTCAAGCAGAGGAGCTAATTGGAGAAATTAAAAAGAATAATATTGATAAAGTTGTAGTCGGGGGATTTGGATGGTCTAGCGATGAAATAACTAAGATGGTTAATGAATATATTTTAGATTCAAAAAATAAATATGATGAAATTATTCCTGTTTGTTCTGTAAATCTTTATTCTAAAAATCCTGAATTAGAATTGCTCAATTATATAGATAAGGGAGCAAAAGGGGTTGGAGAACTTCATCTAAATTATGACGAAGAAATAGAAAATAATAAGATTCTTATAAATACACTTAAAATAGCACTTGAATATAATCTTCCTACAATAATTCATGGTTCAGAGCCTGTAGGACATTCTTATCCAGGGAAAGGTAGAAACTTACCAGAAAAACTTTATTCTTTAGCAAAAAAAAACCCATCTAATAAATTTATTTTCTCACATTTTGGAGGAGGTTTAGTTTTTTATGAACACATGCCTGAAGTTAAGGAAGCTTTGAGAAATGTATACTATGATTCGGCAGCTCAGCCATTTTTATATGATAAAAAAATCTATAAAAATGCAATTAGTTCTTCAAATATAAAAAAAATTCTCTTTGCGTCAGATTATCCACTAATAAATATAAAAAGATGCTTATCTCAGTTAAGTGATTTAAGTGAAGATGAAAAGAATCATATTCTATCTTATAACCCAATATCTGTATTCAATTTGTAGTACTTAAGTTTAATTCAAATGTAAAATTGTTATATAAATGACTACAGAAAATAAAAAATATTATCCAGAAATCAACTCCTCAGTTTCTTTACCTGAAATTGAGGAAAAAATATTAGCAAAATGGGAAAAAGAAAAAACTTTTTCTGAATCCTTAAATTTAAGAGATAAAGCTAAAGAATTTGTGTTTTACGATGGTCCTCCTTTTGCAAATGGGCTTCCTCATTATGGGCACTTGCTTACCGGATTTGTAAAAGATATTATTCCAAGATATCAGACTATGAAAGGCAAAAAAGTAGATAGAAGATTTGGATGGGATTGTCATGGATTACCAGCGGAGATGGAATCTGAGAAAGAGTTAGGAATTTCTGGAAGAAGACAAATTCAAGATTTCGGAGTTGAAAATTTTAATCATCATTGCCAAACATCCGTAATGAGATATACAAAAGAATGGGAAGTAACTGTAGGCAGACAAGCTAGATGGGTTGACTTTGAAAATGATTACAAAACTATGGATCTTAGTTATATGGAATCAGTTATTTGGGCATTCAAACAGCTTTGGGATAAAGGGTTAGTATACGAAAAAGACAGAGTTATGCCTTATTCATGGAAGGCTGAAACTCCTTTATCGAACTTTGAGACGAGGCTTGATGATTCTTATAGAGAGAGAAAGGATCCAGCTGTTACTGTAAAATTTCAAATTCTAGATTCTAATCTTAATCTAAATGATGAAACTTATCTTTTAGCATGGACAACCACTCCTTGGACCTTACCTTCAAACTTAGCATGTGCAGTAGGTAAAGATATAGATTATTGCTTAATATCACTAGATAAAGAAAACTATATTATCGCAAACTCAGTTCTTCAAAATTATGAGAAAGAGCTTAATGGTCACAAAATAGTTAAGCAACTTAAAGGGTCAGACTTAGTTGGTATTAGATATAAACCCTTATTCCCATATTTTAGTACTAATGAGAATTCATTTAAGGTACTTGGTGCAGAATTTGTTAATACAGAAGAAGGAACAGGAATTGTTCATATGGCACCTGGATTTGGTGAAGACGACCAACTCGTATGCGAAGCAAATGGAATTAAATTGGTCTGCCCTGTAGATGATCAAGGGAAATTCACAAAAGAAGTTCCTGATTACGAAGGATTAGTTGTTTTTGATGCTAACGAAAAAATAATATCAGAATTGAGAGAAAAAAATCTTATAATAAAAAAAGAATCTTATCTTCATAATTACCCTCATAGTTGGAGAACTGATGAACCTTTAATATATAAATCTGTAAATTCTTGGTACGTTAATGTATCTTCATTCAAAAATAGAATGGTTGAGTTGAACCAACAAATTAACTGGGTTCCTGAACATATAAAAGATGGTACTTTCGGTAAATGGCTAGCAGGAGCTAGAGACTGGTCAATAAGTAGAAATAGATTTTGGGGGTCACCAATCCCAGTTTGGAAATCAGATGATCCTAAATATCCAAGGATAGATGTATATGGAAGCTTGGATGAAATAGAAAAAGATTTTGGTATCCGACCAGATAATCTTCACAGACCACACATAGACAACTTAACTAGAGCTAATCCTGATGACCCAACTGGGAAAAGTACAATGAGAAGAGTTCCAGAGGTATTTGATTGTTGGTTTGAATCTGGGTCTATGCCTTTTGCACAAGTACACTATCCTTTTGAGAATAAGGATTGGTTTGAATCTCATTTTCCAGCAGATTTTATTGTTGAGTACATAGGTCAAACTAGAGGTTGGTTTTACACAATGATGGTATTGAGCACAGCAATTTTTGATAAACCTCCATTTAAGAATTCTATAAGCCATGGTATTGTATTGGATACAAATGGGGTAAAACTGTCCAAAAAACTAAGAAATTATCCTGAGCCTGATTTAGTTTGGAAAAAATATGGTGCTGATTCTCTAAGATGGTTTTTTTCTTCATCTCCTATATTGAAAGGTCAAAATCTACAAATAGATATGGAAGGTAAAGGAATAGCCGAAGCACAAAGGCAAATTATCACCCCGCTATGGAATGCATTTTACTTTTTTACTCTTTATGCAAATGCTGAAAGCGTACGTGCAAAAGAAAATTACTCCTCTGAAAATCCTTTGGATAAATATGCTTTATTAAAAACTAAGGAATTAATTGAAAACATAGATAAGAATTTATCAAATTATGATATCTCAGGTGCTTGCCAGTCTGTTCCAGGTTTTATTGATGCAATAAATAATTGGTATATCAGACGAAGTAGGCCAAGATTCTGGAAACATGCTGATGATAACGATTCAAAGAATGCATATGATACTTTGTATACTGTTTTATTGAATGTTACAAAAGCATTATCACCTTTACTTCCTCTTGTTTCAGAGGAAATATACACAAAGCTTACTAATTCAAAAAGTGTACATCTAACTGATTGGCCATCAATAGATAGATTCCCTAAAGATGATACTTTTATGAAAAACATGGATATAGTTAGAGAAATTTGCTCAGCAGGTTTAGGAATAAGAAAATCAAATAATATAAGAGTTAGACAGCCTCTAAAGGAGTTAACCGTAGTAGGTGATGATGCTAAATGGATTCAAAACTTTGAAAATTATGTGCTCGAAGAAGTAAACATAAAAAAAATACATATAAATAACAGCTCAGATTCTCTCTACAAAAACAAAATTAAAATTAATCTTAGAAAGCTTGGACCAAAACTAGGAAAAGATACAGGTAAATTTATGCAAGCTGCAAATAACGATGAATGGAAAATGAATGATGATAAAACATTAAGTATTTTAGACAAAACATTAAATGAGGATGAATATATTTTAGAAAAAGAATCATTGCCTGGAACAGAGACTAGAGATATTGAAAATGGCAATATAATTGTTTCTTTAAACATAGATATTGATAATGATTTGGAAATAGAAGGAATAGCAAGAGATATATTGAGAGCCATTCAAAATAAAAGGAAAGAATTAGATTTAGATATTTCCGACAAAATTGTTGTAAAAATATTTGGTAATTCAAAAATCAATGAAACTCTTGAGTCTTATAATGAGTATATTTCAAGTAATTCTCTAGCAGAAAAATTGATTTTTGATAAAAATACTAAAAGTGAAAAAATCAAGATATCTGAAACTAATGAAATATTACTTAGTATAAATAAATCCTAAGAAAGTCTTTCCAAGCTAGATTCTAGGATTTTATTTTGTTTATTTTGTTGCCTTATGTTTAAATAAACGGTGTTTCTTGCAGATATTTGTGCTCCAATAAGAAGAATTATTGAAGAAATATAGATAAAAGCCATAAAAACAATTATGGCACTTACCCCTCCATAAATTGATCCTGATATTCCACTAAAATTTCTAAGATACAAAATAAAAACCATTTTATTTATTTCTTCAGCTAGTGTTGCAAGAATAGCAGCTGGCAAAACAGACATAAAAGACAATTCAATGTTTGGAAGCCACCAAAAACAAATAAGAAATACTAAAAAAGTTAAAAAAGGTGGAACCAATAAAGCTAATCTATTCCAAATATTTTGATCGATTAGTGGAGAATCAGGAAATGTTATTGAAATCAATTCACTTAAGAAACTCAAGCCAGTTGTTAGTGCAAAAGAACTAATTAGTAAAAAAGAAGCTATAAATAACATTGAGAAATCGATTTTTCTTTCTTCAAAAAAAGTTCGTTTTTTATCAATCTCCCAAATAAAGTTAATACTTTTCCTTATAGTGCCAAAAACTGCACTTGATGCAAAAAGAAGACCAATACCTGCTACTGTACTTGTTGCCAGTCTATTAGAAGTTAGGCTATCAAAAAATGATTTTAAGAATTCATCATCTTGTTCATCAAAAATTGGGATAACATTTTTTAAGGAATCAATTAATGTTTGCTCAAAACCTTGAATACCTAAAAATATTGAAAAAATCATTATTAAGCCTAATAGCAATGGGAACAATGAAAAAAAAGCATAAAAAGATATTGATGCACACATGAAAGGTACATTTTTTTCAATAAACTCATTAGTAATATCACCAACAAATCTTAGAAACCAAAGCACAAAACGCACTAAGTACATTTTAGATTCTCTTTTCTCTAAAAGCTTTTAAATATGATACACAAAATTCATCATTACCTTCTAGCATTGATTTAGTTAAATCATAAGCTTCAGTGGTTTTATCAATACTTAAAATTCTTTCGATTTTAGATTCAATGGGGTTAATAATTCCAGAATTTGCACCGTTTTCTATGGCCAAACTTATAAATACATCATTGATCAGCCTTCTTTTAGGTAGTCCGAATGAAACATTACTCATTCCGCCTGTAATATTTATATTTTCCCATCTATTTTTTATCTCTTTAATGGCATCTAGAGCGTCTTTTCCATAAGCAGAAGAGACAGATATAGGAAAGATCAAAGGATCAACGTATATATCTTCAGAAATCAATCCCTTTTTAAAGCAAACATCAATTAATTGTTCCAGATTTTCTAATCTTTCGTCAGAGCTATCAGGCATGCTACTCTCACTAGCAGCACTAACCACTGCTTGAGCATTAAACTTTACAATTGTGTCTATTAGATCAATTCTTTCCAATGACAATGAATTTACTAACGGTCTCATATGATTATCATATTCCTTTAAACCTGATTTGATTATCTCAGGATTTGAAGAATCAATAGATACTGGTATTTCTGAAAATTCCTTAACTACATTAACCAACCATTTCATAGCAGTTATTTGATCATCAAGTTTATAACTATATTCATCAACGTTTATATCTAAAAATTTAGCGCCAAAATTTGTTTGTCTTTCAATTTCCCATTTTATGTAATCAATTCCTTTATCTGAATCTCCATTTATTCCTTGCCAGATAGCTATCATAAAATGCTTAACCTGACCCTGTTTATATGGTTGAGTCTCCATAAAATGACCTGGGATATCTAGTGTTGAAAAATCATCACCTTTTTTTCTATAGGTTAGAACTTTTTTACCATCAATTTCTTTTATTCTTATACCATCTAATTTGACAGAGCGAGTTGTATGTATATTTTCTCCGATTATTATAAAGTCTTCCATTTTTCACCTATTATTTACTATTATTAATCCATTCAGAAAGTTCTTTTATTCCTCCAAAAGGGAAAAAATGTAGATTATCATATTCTTCCAATCCGCTAATAATTTCTGAAGGATTATGCTTGACCAGTTTGGTTAAGCCAAATTTTTTATTCCTAATTATTAATGAAGTCGCTGAAACTCCACAAATTTTTGCATAATTAATCAATGTTGTTAGTTTTGCAGGACCAGCTATTCCTAAATTAATATTGATCTTCCCTTGGTTTTTACTAATAATATTCTTCTTAATTTCTTTTACCCAGCTATTAGTTTGATCTATGTTTAAGGTCCACTGAGTTACAATTGAAGAATTAAAGCCTTTACTCATAAGCCAATCACATTTTAATATCAAATTTTTTTCTGAATCCTTATCATCTGGATTACCTTCAGGATGGCCTGCTATATTTATACTTTCAAAATTATATTTCTCAAATAAACCCGTACTAAAAATATCAATAGTTTTATCAAAAATTCCCACTTTATTTTTTGGACTACCACCTATAGCTAAGATTTTATTTATTTTTTCTTTAGCTAACCCTGAAAGAAAAAAATCTAATTCATTTTCATCCAAAATACTTCTAGCTGGACAATGAGGAACAGGGTTAAAACCTTGAGATTTAAGAAGCTTAGAAGCTTCAATTATATTTGAAATATTATCTCCAGGTATAAATGCCACATATATATCTTTGAACATTTTTGGAGGTAATATTTTTAAACGTTCAATCTGTTTGGGTACAATTTCAAGTGAGTATCTAGTCATATATAAATTTGAAGAGGCTTAAAACACTATAAATAAGTATAATCTATATATAAAAATAAATAAGTTATAAGTATAGGTATTTGAATATTTTCAATGGTAA
Source organism: SAR202 cluster bacterium (assembly GCA_008373205.1). Lineage (GTDB taxonomy): Bacteria > Chloroflexota > Dehalococcoidia > Lucifugimonadales > Lucifugimonadaceae > TMED-70. Next base: position 6,935 of record RQOS01000027.1, on the reverse strand, counting down.
AAGAAGAAATTAATACACTAAATGGAGATAAAATTCATAGGGTAAGAAGGTCTATGGAACTTCAACCTGAGGTTATTAAGCTTGAAAATAAAAGAAGCTCTAAAAGAGGATTTAATTCACCGCTTATACTTTTTTATGGACTTATTGCCTTAATTGGACTGGGAACACTTATATTATTTCTCCCTATTTCAGTAAATTCTAATCAGAATATAAGTTTAGTTGATAGCTTTTTTGTATCTACATCAGCTGTTACAGTTACTGGCTTAACTCCAGTACAATCCGAAGTTACATGGAGTATTTTTGGTCTTGGAGTAATAGCAATTCTTTCTTTCATTGGTGGATTAGGATTTATGATTGGAGCTGGCTTTCTAATATACATATTATTTGGTAAAAAAATCAATTTAGAACAAAAAATGTTAATTAATGAAAGTTTAAGTGATAGCACTCCTTCTAAATATGTCGCAAGTAGTTCAATAAGAGTTGTATTGAATATATTTTATATATCTATAGTTTTACAAGTATTAGGCTCTGCGTTATTTTATCTATTCTGGAAAGAAAGCGATATAAATAATGAACATGGACTTATTTTTAACTCTATTTTTCATTCAATATCATCATTTAATGGGGCTGGATTTGATATTTTAGCTGATGGTAATGGAGGAAGTATTGGTTCAATAACTAATAACAACAATTTGTTAGCTATTACCATGATTCTTATTTTTTTAGGGAGTATTGGATACCCCATAATTTTGGAATTTTCAGAAAATATTAAACTTTTTTTTCAATCAAAGTTTAAACAAATTTTCGTTTCTCTAAATTTCAAAGTGGTAGTTTTCACAACTATAATTGTTCTGGTAACTGGTATGTTACAGTTTTTATTTGCCGAATGGTCAAATCAATTAACAATTGGGTTAGAAAGTACTCAAAATAAGATTATTTATTCTGTTTTTCATGCAATAACAAGGACTGCTGGATTTTCTATAATTGACTACGATTTGATACATAATAGTACTACAGTTACAACTATGGCTTTAATGTTTATAGGAGGAGGGTCGCTTTCAGTAGCAGGAGGAATTAAAGTAGGTACATTAACAATAATTTTAACTGCTCTAATTTCTACTATCATGGGAAAAGAAGAAATAACACTTTTCAAAAGAACTATCACCAGAGAAATTACAAGAAGAGCTCTTATAATTTTTATCTTTTCTATTTTTTTAATATTATTTTCATTTATAGTAATTTCTTCTTTTGAACCTGATAGTATATTTAGAGAATTACTTTTTGAATGTGTAAGTGCTTTTGGCAACGTAGGCCTTACCACTGGAATTACTGAAAAGCTTAATGATTTTTCAAAGATTTTTATTTCCTTTTTGATGATTATTGGAAGATTTGGTCCACTTTTATTAGCATTAATGTTTGTGGGTAAAAAAATTGAAGCAAAAGCAAAACCTGCATATGAAGTTGTGAGATTAGGATAGATATGAAAATAAAACCACAAGTTGTAGTTGTTGGACTTGGAAGATTTGGTACTAGTTTTGCAAGCAAAATGTATCAACTTGGATATGATGTTATGGCAATTGATAAAGATGAAGATAAAGTTCAGTCTATGATTGGTCAGGTAACTTATCCAGTAACAGCTGATGCTTCCTCTGAAACGGCCCTGAGAGAGCTTGGAGTACAAGATTTTGATGTAGGGGTTGTAGCGATAGGATCTAACGTTGAGGTTTCAGTTATGGTGACGGTATTATTTAAAACTTTAAATATTAATACAGTTATGGCCAGAGCTTCTTCTACTCTTCATGAAAGTACACTAAGACGATTAGGATGCGATAAAGTTATTTTTGCTGAAGAAGAAATGGGAGAGAGATTGGCAGGTACTATTTTTACTCCCAATGTAGATGATTATCTTGAACTTTCTCTAAATATTGGGATAAGCAAACTAAAAGTCCCAGACCGATTAGTGGGTATGACTTTAGGAGAAGCAGGGTTTCTAAATAAACCAGGCCCACAAAAATTAACCGTTGTTTCAATTCTAAGAGGCGATTCATTGATGTTGTATCCTTCTAATGAAGAGGTTATTGGTGAAAACGATGAACTTACAATTATAGGTAATAATAGCAATATTGATAAACTTTTATAAATGAAGTCTGAAAAAATTTTAGTATTACTAGATTCTAAAAATAACGAAAATCTCTTAAATCTATCTGTATCATTAGCTAAAAATGATAAATCAACGCTTTATTTTATGTATGTAGTAGAAGTACCTCATAAGTATCCCATAGAATATGAAATTGGTAATCAGATCAGCCTAGGCGAAAACTTACTAAAAGAAGCAAACAATTTTTTATCAAAGAAAAGATTAGAGTACGATATTAATTCAGAAAATTTCATTCTAGTTCAATCTAGAAATGCAGGAGTTGCAACAATTAAAGAATCAAAAAGAATAAACTCTGATACGATTATTTTTTCTAAAAATAGTAATAATGAAGATTACAAATATTCTTACATAAAAAAATACTCAGAAGTAAATATAATAGAACTTATAAATAATAATTAACTTATGAAAATTTCAATATTTGGCATATCACATGCAACGATAAATATCATTGAATCCATAGAAAATTTCTCTGATGAAATAGAAATTTTTGACTTAAATAATAACTTCGATTTTAAGAATGAAATTTCAGATAAAAAAAATATAAAAATAAATATTGATCAAAACCTAATTAATGACCCGAAAAATATTATTGAAAATTCAGATTACGTATTTTTAGCTAGTAATTCAGATATATTAAATTCTTTTTTTTATCATAAATTTATTGGCAATTTCGATAAAAATAAGATTCAAATGATTATATTAAATAAAGATCTTTATGAAATGTATAAGAGTAAAAACTATTCTGTTATTAATCTTTTTGATTCAAGTAAAAATGAAATAGTGAGTACTATTAGGAGTTAAATTTTGTACATAATAATTGCTGGAATAAATAATTTGAGTTATCAACTAGGAGAAGGTTTTATTACTCAGGGTAATGAAGTGACTTTCATTGATCCAAAGCAATTCAATGCAGATAGAATAGAAAAAAGTTTAGGTTTTTTATCAATTCTTGGAAATTCTTATAATAAAAAAACTCTCTTAGAAGCTGGCATAAATAGAGCAGATTACTTTATTGCAGCACATCAGAATGATGAAAATAATCTTGTTTCATGTCAAATCGCAAAGTTTATTAACTCTGATATTAAGGTAATAACATTATTGAATTCAAAGAAAAATAGAGAAATTTTTCTTAATGATGATTTTGATTATATGGTTGATTATGATGAAATTTTAGGTAATTCAATAAATTCTTACATATCAGATTATTCGAATATGAATATATTTACAGATAACGATAACTATACTGAAATAAGAATAATGAGTGCTGGTACAGATTCTAGGATTATAGGTAAATCAGTTAGTGAAATAGAGCTACCTAATAATTCTAAAGTAATCGCAATAATATCTTCATCGGGTAATATCAGCCATAATTTCAGTAACACTATTAATTCTCTTGATAAAATAATATTTCAAGTACCCATAAATAAATAAGCTAATGGAAGAAAATAAAAAAAATCTAAGTTTTCTAGGTCCTGTAGGAACTTATTCAGAAGCTGCAGCTTTAGAATACAAAAAGGATGTACACAACCTAATTCCAAAATCAAATTTAAGCGAGGTTCTTGGTAGTGTAGTAGCAAATACTAGTGAAGAAGCTATTTTACCTATTGAAAACTCTAGAGTTGGCACAATAATTGAAGTTATTGACTATCTTATAAATTCTAAAAACCTATTTATAAATCATGAATTATTACTTCCAATAGAAGCATGCTTGATCACGAAAGAAAATATAAAAAATTTAAATCATATTAGAGAAATAATTAGCAAGCCTGAAGCAATTAATCAATGTAATGAATGGATTAGTAAAAATCTAAGAAAAGATATTGTCGTTACTGGATCTCCCTCTACAGCAGAGGCAGTAGAAAGTCTTAACAATTTGCCTGATAGCGTTGCAGCTATTGGACCAGAAAGAGCGGCTGTAATTCACAAAAAACATATAGTGAAAAAAGGAATTCAAGATTATAAAAATAATGTGACTAGATTTGTGGTAATTTCTAATGAAGAAAATAAACCTACAGGGAAGGACAAAACATCTATAGCTTTTGACTTCAAAAAAACGGATAAAGCAGGATTACTTTTCACAGCTTTACAATGTTTTTCAAAAAGAAATATAAACTTACAAAAAATAGAAAGTAGGCCTAAGGGCACAAAACTTGGAGAATATATATTTATTATTGATTTAGATGGCCATCTACAAGATGAAAATATCGAAGAAGCCTTAAAAGAACTTAAACAAGTAACTTCATTCCTTAAAGTTCTAGGATCCTATTCATACTAGATTATTCTAATCATCATATAGATCACTTCGAGATCTTCTAGAGACTTCATTGCCTTCTTCAACAGCATTATTCAGTCTCTCTTTGGCAGAATCAACTAAGTCATTAGCTTTTATCTTCCAATCCTTTAAATTTTCAGATAACTGAACTCTAGTTTCATCACCTGGCTTCGGAGCAAATATTACGCCAGCAACAAAACCTAAAGTGGCACCATAAAAAAATCCTTTGTAAAAAGAATCTCCATCTGACATACTAATTCCTCCTTAACAAATATTGATCACTTTGTTTTTTTTGAATACCCAAAAACAGATTTGACTATATCTACAGATTTATTAATTGTACTCATTGAGTCCTTAAAAGATTCAATTTTTTCGTTTGCACTCTCTAATTGATTTTTTATTTTATTTATATTTCGAGTAATACCCATTAAAGCTATGAATAGGAATAACCCTAAAATAGAAAATATAATTAAAAAAATTATTGTTAGATAATCTATAATCTCCGCAATATTCAATAAAAGCCTTTAAATACAACTATTCTTATAATATACACAAAAATAGATTATATTTCAACATTAGAAAGCTTTTAGTTAATAACTAAAAGCTTTAGAACTCGAGATAGTCTCTTAGAGTGAGTGATCTCGTAGGATGCCTAAGTTTTCTTAATGCTTTAGCTTCTATTTGCCGTATTCTTTCTCTTGTTACGCCAAAAGTTTGTCCAACTTCTTCTAATGTTCTTGGCCTACTGTCATTTATTCCAAATCTATATTCAATGACTTGTCTTTCTCTGGGGGAAAGGGTTTCTAACACTTCAGCTATTTGTGACTTTAATAAATTTTTTGATGCAGAGTTTTGAGGAGATTCAGCATTTTGATCCTCTATTAGATCTGCTAAATTTAAATCTTGCTCTTCTCCGATAGGAGCTTCTAAAGAAATTGGGTCTTGAGAAGCTTTCAAGATCTCATTAACTTTATCTGCATCCATATCTAGCTCTTTTGCTATATCTTCTGATGTAGGTTCAGATCCTTTTTCTTGAACAAGCCTTCTTGAAACTCTTAATATTTTGTTTATCTGCTCAACCATATGTACTGGAATTCTTATAGTTCTTGATTGATCAGCAACGGCTCTTGTAATAGACTGCCTAATCCACCAGGTGGCATAGGTGGAAAACTTAAAGCCTTTCCTGTAATCAAATTTTTCTACCGCCCTGATTAGACCAATATTTCCTTCTTGAACTAAATCTAATAATGTAAGTCCTCTACCAATATATTTTTTGGCAATAGATACAACTAACCTCAAATTAGCTTCAGCCAGGTGATTTTGTGCAAGTTCAGACCTAGACACTATTTGGTCATAGTGTCTATCGATAATCATCTTATAAATCTTTAATTGGTCATTGAAATTTTTATCTATAATCAATTTTTTTAAATGAAAATCATTCAAGTCTTTATCTAGGAGCTTAGATATATCTTGAGGTATAAGCCCAAGTAGATCAGATAACTCCTTTATCATCTTGGTTACTTCGTCATCTGAGATATTATTAACATCTGCAACGAAAGAAACTAAATCTTCTGAGTAAACACCGTGAATATTTGAAAGAAAAGAATCATCAGATATAAAATACTCTAAATTCATTATTTCTTTATCGTTTCTTCCATAAAATTTACCGATTGATTTTATGATATTTTCCAAGTCTAAAATGGAAATCAATACTTCTTTAAACACATCTGCTGAATTTATTAGATCGGAGCTAGATTCTTCAAGGTCTGATGATATTTTTTTATATTTAAATTTCAAATCAATAGTTCTCGCTAAAACCTCTTCATCTTTTCTAGATAAAAGCTTAACGTCACCGATTTCTTTCAAATACATTCTTATAGGGTCCTCATAAGTTTCCTTAATCATTTTCTTACCCTTAGAAAGTATATTCATAAGATCATCATTTTTTTCATACGAGTCTACTGATGATGATGCAGAAGACAAATCTTCCTCATCTTCTAGGTTAGACCCCCCTGGAATGATCACATTATCCATTTCTTTATTATCAGTTACATCTTCGACATAAAGATTTTCGTTATCATTAGTTATTTCTTTCAATTAACTTCGCTCCTTTCTAAGTTTTTTATATTTTCTGTAATTTCTACAATTTCTAACATCAATGAACCAATTATTGCTTTATCTTTATCAGTTTGGTCTTCTTCTTCTTTGAGCCTCACTGCAGTATCATTTAATTTTCTTTTTTGAAAATCTATAGCTAATCTAGTTTTTACATTTTCAAGTTCAATTTCTAGACTAAAGTCTGGGTCGGATACAAATCCTTCATCTAAATAATTTGATAATTCCTCATATACAAATGCTAAATCATCATTAATTTCTTCTTTTGGAGAAACTTTATTTTCTTTTTTCCAATAATTAAATATTGATCTAAAATGTAAATCTGAAAAATAAACATCTTCAATATCTTTTACAGAGTCAAATAGTTCTGGGTTTTGATATATCAAAGCT
>RQOS01000026.1 GCA_008373205.1 SAR202 cluster bacterium | reverse complement strand
AACAACTCAATAATTTCAGTAAAAAATACTCCAAATAAGTTAGATATATTGAAAGAGGCAGGAGTTGTTGACTCAGGTGGATTGGGTTTGGCAATGATGATGAATGCTTGGTACTATACAAAGATTCAAAATAATATCGAAGATAATCTAGAAAAGGCTTATACAGAAATGATCTCAGGTCTTTCTGATAAAGTTTCTAAAAGTTTCCTAGAGTCAAATGATGAACTAGAATGGGGCAACTGTACAGTTTTTACAATAACTGGAAATGATCTAGATATTGATTATGAAAGAGAGCAAATTTCTAAATATGGAAGATCACCTGTTATAACAGGTGATTCTACTTTAATTAAGGTTCATATACACGTATTAGATGAAACTAAGGTTATAGATTATTCAAATAAAATTGGAAAAGTAGATAATTTATTTATTCAAAATATGGATAATCAAACGAAAGATTTTTCTAGAAAAAATAGAGATTATACCGGTATAGAAACTTCAATAATATCTATATGTGATGGAGATGGAATAATTGATGCATTTTTTGAAACTGGAGGGGATGGAGTTCATATTATTCAAGGGGGTTCAAAAAATAATCCTAGCATCAAAACTATAATGGAAGAAATAGATAAAATTAAGTCTCAAGATATTATCATACTGCCTAATAATTCAAATATAGCAACCACAGTTAAGCAATTAATAGAACTAAGTGAAAATAATAATATTCATATGGTAAACACAAGCTCGATTCAACAAGGTATAGCTTCAATTTTTTCATATGATCAATCAAGCTCATATGAATCAAATATTAAAGACATGGAAGATAGTCTTTTAGATATTGAGGAGGCTTTTGTAACAGTGTCTACTAGAGATGTTGTTTTTGATGGTAAAAATCTCAAGAAAGATGATTTTTTTTCTACAATAAATGACAAGATTTATGAAACTCATACATCACCTGAAAAAGCATTAGTTAGTGTTTCCAGAGATTTACTTAAAAGAAATGAAATCTTGACGATTTTTGTAGGACATGAATCAATTTTAGATAATTATGATAAATTAGAAAATCAGATATTAGATAATTTTACTGACAAAGAGGTTGTTATTGTGGATGGTAATCAATCATACTATAATTATCTATTATTAGCAGAATAAGAGGGAATTATGTCAAAAATAGCAATAGTCACTGATAGCACTTCAGATTTACCAAATAAAGTCACAAAAGATAATGGAATATTTGTTGTTCCACTTAATGTGCATTTTGGTGATGAAACCTTTATTGATGGAGTAAATTTGGATACCTCTGAATTTTATCCAAAGTTAATTAGTTCAGAGTTTCACCCAACTACTTCTCAGCCTTCTGTAGGTACTTTCTTAGAAACTTATGAAAATGTATTAAAGTCTCATGATAGTATAATTTCAATTCATATCTCATCAAAACTGAGTGCAACATATTCCTCAGCATTACAAGCGAAAGAGCAGTTGTCAAACGACAATATAAAAGTTATTGATAGTAAGAATGGTACTTTAGGGTTGGGAGCTTTAGTGCACTATATTTCTAAAATATCAAAAAAAGAAAAAGATCTTGAAGCATTAACAAGTGTTGCGAATCAAATGATTGATAAGTCTCAATTTTATGGCCTTTGTGCTACTTTAGAATATTTAGCCAAGGGTGGAAGAATTGGAGCCAAGGGTGGAAGAATTGGTAAGGCTCAAAAATTCTTGGGTTCATTACTTAAGGTTAAGCCTATACTTTGGGCAAATGGATTTGATGGTGAAATTGGTTCAGTCGCAAAAGTCAAAACTTTTTCAAAAGGAATGGATTACTTGGTGGATATTGTTAGGGATAATCAAATAGAAGATTTGTTCGTAGTACATGGCGGAGATATAGAAAGTGCAAATATTCTAATAAAAAAATTAGAGGAAGTTATTGATCCAAAAAATATTATTATTTCAGAGTTTGGACCAGTTGTAGGAACACACTTAGGTCCAGGTTCATTTGGAATCGGTTTTGTTACCACGGAGTAATAATTAGTGAGATCTACAAAGATAGATAGACTGAAACAATTAGTATCTATTCTTTCTCAAGAATATAATCTTGGATTAAGTGACCAATCTGTTGAATTAGGATTAGATAACTACTTAAAAAATAACTTTATTGATATTCAGTGGATATTTAGTACATACCCAATTCAAAATAGATCATATAAAAACCTAGGAATTGGTGAAAGACACATTTGGATTAAAAATCTTATTTCTAAAATTACTTATGAAATTAAAATATCTGAAGCTAAAATCAGTAGAGAGTTAATATTAAAAAATCTTCCACTTGAAACTCCAATTGATCAGGTTCCATTTATAAACAAAAGATTTACTTCGAAATTTTCAAATATAGGTGTATACAATCTTAAAGATTTAATTTTACATTTTCCTTTTAGATATGAGGATTATACAAATATAAAAAAGGTAAATCTTTTATCAGAAAATCAAAACGCCACTGTTATAGGTAAAATAACAAAAAAAATACTGATTAGAAGAATGAATGCTCCCCAAATTATCGTCACAGATTCTTCTGGATCTATCACGGCAACTTTTTTTAATATGGCATACTTAATTCGAGAACTGAAGGTAGGGCAAAATATTGCTATAGCAGGTACAGTAAAAAAATTTAGAAATTCTTTACAATTTACTAATCCTGAATATGAAATATTTAATGATAATCCAAGAAGATTTCAATATTTACAACCTATTTATCATTCTACCGAGAGGCTTTCTCAAGAAATGATAAAAACACGAATTTCAAAAGCAATAAAATCTAATGCAATAGATAAAATTCAAGAATTCATTCCTGATGATGTATTAATTAGTAATAATCTATATTCTCTAAAATCTTCAATAAAAAAATTACATTTTTCAAAAAGTATTGAAGAAAAAGAAAAAGCCTCTAGAAGTTACGCTTTTCATGAAGTTTTTGAAAATCAAATTTCAGTCAAATTTAGAAAGAAACAGAGAGAAAAGAATATTACATCTTATTTGTTTAAGTCTTTTAATGAAAACTATAAAATAGTAAGTAAATTTCTTCCTTTTGAATTAACCTTGGACCAAAAAAAATCTATAAATGAAATTGAGAAAGATTTATCAAGTAGATTGCCTATGGCTAGGCTTTTACAAGGTGAAGTTGGTTCTGGTAAAACTATAATAGCCTTAATTTCTCTAATACTAACTGCAATGGAGGATCAACAAGGTATTTTATTAGCACCAACTGAAGTGTTAGCTGAACAACATTTCCTTAATATTTCTGATTTAGTGGGAGCATCAATAGAGTTTGGAAATGATGAAAACATCAGAGTTTTTAAGCTTTCTAAAGAGAAAAAAATAGCATTACTAACAGGATCATTAAATCAAAAAATCAAAGATAAAACTCGCTCAATGATAGTTAATAATGAAGTAGATATAGTAATTGGAACTCATGCTATACTTCAAGAGGAAATTTCAAAGAATTTTTCTGGATTGATTGTTATAGATGAACAGCAAAGATTTGGTGTTGAACAAAGAAATTTATTACTTAAAAGAGATCCAATCCCAAATATGTTAGCTATGTCCGCTACTCCGATTCCTCGAACTCTTAATATGACTTTGTATGGAGATTTATCTATATCGACTATAAAAACTATGCCTAATAGAAAAAGAGACGTTAAGACTTATTGGCTGAAAAATAGTGATTTTGAAGAAGTTTTATCTAATATAGAAAAAGAATTAAAATTAAAATCTCAAGTTTTTTATGTTTGTCCCCATATAGAAACATCGGAGAAAATTGAAGTATCATCGGTTATTCAAGAATTTGAAAAATTATCATCTAGTAGATTAGCAAATTATAAAATGGAGCTATTGCATGGAAGAATGAAGATAGAAGAAAAGCAAAGAATAATGGAAAAATTAAGAAAAGGGGAAATAGATATCTTAGTTAGTACTCCTCTAATTGAAGTTGGTGTTGATATTCCTAATGCAACATTAATAGTTATTAATTCCGCTGAAAGATTTGGTATTTCTCAACTTCATCAGTTAAGAGGACGGGTGGGAAGAGGAGAAAAAGAATCTAAGTGCATTATAGTTTCATCTGATGAAATAAATGAAATAACTTCTAAAAGGTTAGAAGCAATAGTAAAAAGTAATGATGGATTCAGTCTTTCAGAGGAAGATCTTAAGATAAGAGGTCCAGGTGAAATAGATAAAACTAAACAAAGTGGATTCCCCGAATATAAAATGGCTGATCCGTTAGATTTTGAATTAATTCAAAACGTGAATAAAGTTGCTTCAAAAATTATAGATGACGATCCTGATCTACTAAAAAATAAATTCTTAAAAAACATAATAAAAGATCTTAATACCACCAACATAAGCCTAGGATAAATAGTATGGTGAAAAAATTATGAATAAAAATATTACCTTCCAACCAATTAAATTTTGGGCTAAAATTCCACATGGAATTTGGCTTAGAGAAGCTACAAGTGTAGCAGTTGATAGTAAAGACAACGTTTATATATACAACAGAGGTAATATTCCACTACTTATATTTAATAGTTCTGGTGACCTCATTTCAAATTGGGGAAATGAAGATCCCTTAGGGAATATAAAAATACTAGAAGGCTCCAACCTTCAGATTTGGGAAGAATCAAAATTTATAAGACCTCATTCTGTAAGAATTGATGGTGAAGATAATATTTGGTGTGTTGATGATTTTGGCCATAAAATTTATAAGTTCAATCAATCTTTTGAGCTGCTTCTAACATTGGGTGATGGTAATCCATCTGAAAGAGAAAGTGGAATGCCTTTCAATAGACCAACAGATGTTGCTATAAGAAAATCATCAGGAGAAATATTTGTTAGTGATGGTTATGGAAATTCAAGAATTCATCATTTTGATTATGAAGGTAAATTTATCAAAAGTTGGGGCATTTCAGGAACTAATCCTGGAGAATTTTCTTTGCCTCATAATGTAAATATGATAAGTGATACTGAAATGCTTGTTTGTGACAGAGAAAATCACAGAGTGCAAATATTTTCAGTTAATGGAGAATTTATTAGAGAATGGCACGTGCATAAAGCCGTTGCATCGACCATAGATGATGAAGGTAATATTTATATTGCTGAACAAGGTCCTCCTCCTGTTCAATATGGTGTGAAGAATATTGGTCATTCGGTTGGAGTATGGACTAAGGATGGAAGATTAATTGAAAAATTAGGAGCAGAATTACCCGGAGAAAACCATGATCAATTCCTCTGGCCTCACTCTATAGCTATAGATTCTAAAGGTAAAATATATGTAGCTGAAGTCTCATATACTGAAGTTGGAAGAAATTTTACACCTCCGAGGGAAACAGCGAGCTTGAGAGTATGGGAAAAGATTACTTAACAACTAAGTTATATAATTTGTCTTTCACATATATTTCCTTAATAATTGTTTTATTATCAATGTTTTTTTGAACTTTTTCTGATGATAATACTAAAGTTTTTACATCTTCTTGAGATAAATTTTTAGTCATCTCTATTTGATCTCTTAATTTCCCATTAATTTGAACTATTAATGTAAAGTTATCTTTTTCAATTAATTTCTCATCAAAAGTAGGATTGTTTTGTAAATGTATTGAATTTTTATTTCCTAAGATATTCCAAATTTCTTCCGTTATATGAGGACAAATTGGAGATAGGTGAATCAATAATCGTTTACAAGAATCTTGCCAGTCTGAGTTAGAGATGCTACCTTCTTTTTTTATTTTAGATAGATAATTGCTATATTCCATTAATGAAGCTATTGAAGTATTAAACTTAAAGTTTTCCATGTCGCTTAGAATATTCTTAGTAGTTTCATTTGAAATTTGCTTACAATTTTTGGTTTCTTTTTCTGAAATCTTATTTTCTTTATATTTTATGGTCACCATATCCCAAATTCTATGTAACCATCTATAAACACCGTTAATTCCTGAATCTGACCAGTCACCACCCCTATCCCAAGGGCCAAGAAACATTAAATATGCTCTTACAGAATCTGTTCCATATTTTTCAACCAAAGGTTCAGGGTTTAATGGATTATTTCTTTTCGATATTTTCATATGCCTTGCTAGCATTACGCCTTGATTAAATAACCTTTTGTATGGTTCATCAAAGTCTACATAGCCAAGATCACGAAGAACTTTGTTAAAAAATCTTGCATATAATAAATGCATTACAGCATGTTCTGCTCCACCCATATATTGATCAACAGGACTCCATAGATCAATTTTTTCTTTCTCAAAAGGTATATCCAATATACCCGGACTTGCAAACTTAAGATGGTACCATGAAGAATCCATAAAAGTATCCATAGTATCTGTTTCTCTTCTCAATTTTCCATATTTAGGATGATCAAAATATAAAAAGTTTTCATCTAGAGTTAGAGGAGACTGCCCAGTAGGCATAAACTCTTTAGCATCGGGAAGTATTACTGGTAAAAATTCTTCGTCTACTGGAATAATTTCATTATTATCATCATAAAACATTGGTATAGGCGTGCCCCAATATCTTTGTCTTGATATTAGCCAATCTCTTAGATGATAAGTTATAGTTTTTTCACCAAATCCTTTATCCTCAATTAAATTTGCAATTTTTTTCTTTCCCTCATTATTACTTAATCCATTAAATTCATTTGAATTTATTTGAATCCCATTTCCAGTGAAAGCTTCTTTTAAGTCTAGATTTTTAGAGCCATCTGGTGATATTACTACTTTTATGGGTAAATCATATTTATTTGCAAAAATAAAATCTCTTTCGTCATGTGCTGGGACACCCATCACAGCACCGGTCCCATAAGATGCCAACACGTAATCTCCAATAAATACAGGAACCTTTTCATTTGTGACTGGATTTATACAATAGATATCTGTTTTAACACCAGTTTTTTCCCTAATTGTGGATGTTCTATCTATTTCAGATAATTTTTGAGATTCCTTGATATATTCTTTAACATTTTTATTTTTGTCTAAAGCTAGTTCATTAATTAATGGGTGTTCTGGAGCTAAAACTACGAACGTGACTCCATATATAGTGTCAATCCTAGTTGTAAATGTACTAATTTTTTTATCTGAATTTTCAATATTAAACTTTATCGTTACTCCTTCAGATTTCCCAATCCAGTTTCTTTGCATTTGTTTGATTTTTTCTGGCCAATCTAGACTACTCATATCTAATAATTCTTCAGCGTAATCAGTAATTTTAAAGTACCACTGAGGCATTAATTTTTTTACTACTTCAGCTCCTGATCTTTCTGACTTCCCATCTACTACTTGTTCATTGGCCAACGTCGTTTGGTCAATAGGGTCCCACCATACAGGGCCATTTTTTCGATATGCTAATCCTTTTTTAAACATATCTATAAAAAATTTTTGATTCCATTTATAATATTCAGGTGTGCAAGTAACAACTTTTCGATTCCAATCATAAGAATTCCCCATCATATCAAATTGCTTTTGCATATTATTTATATTGTCAAAGGTCCATTTTTTGGGATTGATATTTCTTTTTATAGCAGCATTTTCTGCAGGTAAGCCAAATGCATCAAATCCTTGTGGATGCATCACATTATATCCTTCTAATCGCTTAAATCTTGCATGAGCGTCAGCAGGAGTAAATGCAAACCAATGGCCAATATGTAAATCTCCAGAAGGGTAAGGAAACATTGATAATGCATACCAATTTTTTTTGGAAGGAACGTTATCAAATGTTTTGTAGATATCTGAATCTTTCCATTTTTTTTGCCATTTAGATTCAACTACGGAAGGAATATAAGCTTCAGTATCAGGTTTGAGCATTATTTATTATTGTTTATTTTCTTATGTAATATAGTATAAATGATTATTTTATAAAATTATTTTAGGTGAGAAGCGTGTTTGATTTAATTATTAAAAATGGAAATATTATTGATGGAACTGGTAGTAAACCAAGAAAATCAGATATTGGAATTAATGGAGATAAGATAATTTCAATTGGAGACTTAAAAAATCAGGAAGCTAAAACAATTGTTGATGCTGAAGGATTATGTGTTTCTCCTGGATTTATAGATACTCATTCCCATGCAGATTTTGATATTCTAAGAGATCCTCAGCACATTTATGGTATTTCTCAGGGAGTTACAACAGAAATACTTTCTCCTGATGGTATAGGGATAGTTCCTTTAGATAAATCTAAATCAAAAAAACATATAGATTATCTATCAGGTATTTTAGGTCATCCTCCAGAAGATTTTGACGGTACTTCATTCGAATCGGCCAAAAAGTTTTATCATAAGAAAAGTAAAATCAATGTGGCTGTATTTGCTGGACATGGGCCACTGAGGTTAAACCTTACTGGAATGAATGATATTCCATTAGAGGGAGATTTACTAAAAAAAGCAAAATATAAGTTAGAGGAGTCTCTTGAACAAGGTGCAGCAGGATTTTCAACAGGTTTAGATTATTATCCTCAAACTTTTTCAAATACTCAAGAATTAATTGAACTTTCTAAAGTCGCAAAATCAAAAAATAGAGTTTATTCTGTTCACCTAAGAAGTCATGAAAAACACAGAGCTTTTGCCAATGGAGGTATTTTGGAAGCCATAGAAGTTGCTAGAAGATCAGAAGTTTCATTATTAGTTGAGCATTACAGAACCGTTGAAGAAACAGCAGGTCAAATAGATGTTCTGCTAGAGCCCGTAGAAAAAGCAAAAAAAGAAGGTGTAGATATTACGATGGAAACTTATTCTTATCCAGTTGGGTGTACTATTCCTTTAATCTTTTTTCCTGGTGATTTTCATCTTGGTGGTATCGATAATATTATGTCTATTCTAGCTGATCAAGAAAAAAGAGATTATTGGGAAAAAGAATTATTAAAGAATGCTCCTAGGCATGATATTGAAGGCGCTATGTGGACATCAATTGGTAGAGAAGATATGCATGATTATGCAGGGCTGAGTGTTATTGATGGAGCAAAAAAAGACAACTTATCTCCTATTCAGCATGTGTTGGATATAATGTATCGAACTAAATTAAACTGTGGCTTCAGAGTAATACCTCCACAAAGTATTTCAAAATGGAGGCAGGTTGAAGAAGATATAATGAATTTACTACAAAGGCCTGATTATGTTGTAGGTTCAGACTCTGTTCCAACTGGTCAAACTCTTCATCCTAGGGCATATGGTTGTTTTACTAGGATACTTGGAAGATTACGAAGAAGGTTTAACATACCCATTGAACTTCTAATTAATCGTATGACTAAACTGCCTGCAGATAAAATTGGCCTAAAAGGTAGAGGTGAAATCAAAGAAAATAATTTTGCTGATTTGGTGATATTTGATTCTGAGGAAATAAATGATTTAGCTACTTTTGAAGATCCTGAAATTTTGTCAGTTGGTATAAATAAAGTTTTTGTAAATGGAAATTTAGCTTTTGATAAAAGAAAAGAAGTAACTGAACTAAATGGATATTTTATTTAAGGTTTTACCATAGATCCATCTGCTCTTCTGACTGTATCCCAAGCTCCACCGTATTCTCTTTCCTTAAATGGGAATTTTTTAGCTAATTTCTCATCAATGTCAATTCCTAGGCCAGGTTTATCATTGGACCACATCATACCTTTTTTTACTATAGGACAACCTGGAAAAACTTCTTTAGTATTTTCTCCAAAAATTGAATATTCTTGTATTCCAAAGTTATAACAACTTAGATCCAATGCTAAATTTGCTGCGTGGCCTATCGGTGAAGTATCTCCCGGGCCATGCCAAGCTGTTCTAACTCCAAATATCTCTCCCATTGCAGCGATTTTTTTTGCAGGAGTTAAGCCTCCTATATCTGATATATGTATCCTTATAAAATCAATTAATCGATTTTTAATCATTGGTATTATTTCATGAGGTGAGCTGTAAAGTTCTCCCATAGCTATTGGAGTGGAACTTTGAGCTCTGACCATACTAAAGTATTCATTATCTTCAGGGCTAAATAAATCTTCCAAAAAGAAGAGTTGATATTTTTCAACTTCTTTTGCAAACCATACTCCCAATATTGGTGGAATTCTTTCATGAACATCATGTAAGATTTCTATCCCATATCCAAACCGGTCTCTTATATATTCAAATAAAGATAAAGCTGATCTAAGGTATGGTTTTGGCTCAAATACTCCACCGGGGTGAGCATATAACTTCCCATCACTATAATCCTTTAATCTCTTGGTAACTGGAATGGGACCTAATTTAGGATCATTGTTATTTAAGGTTTTATCACCAGCTTTAGCTGATTTATTACCGTAAGTTGAGTAACCAGGTGTTGAAACTTGAACTCTTATGTGATGGAATCCTTGTTCAATAAATGCTTGCATTTTATCACCAACTTCTTCATTTGAATCACCTGAAGAATGAACATAAACAGCTGCAGCTTCTCTGGTTTTCCCTCCAAAAAGATCATACAAAGGCATATTTGCCATTTTGCCTTTTATATCCCATAAAGCTTGATCAACTCCTGATAGAGCGTTATTTAATACAGGCCCATTCCTCCAGTATGAAGAAACATAAGATGATTGCCAAATATCTTCAATATTACTTACTTCTTTTCCAATCAAAAAAGGCTTCAAATAATCTTCAATAGCATATTTCACAGGATTTGGCCTTTGTGTAAAGGTTGCACATCCAACGCCATATAAACCATCTTGATCTGTCAATATCTTGACAATAATTAACCTTATATTATCTGGTTCTGTAAATATAACTTTTATATCTTTAATTTTTGGGCTTTTCATATATTTCCTTTATTTTGAAGTACTTTCTTCTTTTTCCTGAGACTCTATATAACTTTCTAAAGTTTGAATATCACTTAGTTCAACATAAAAGAACAATATGCTATTCCCAGGGATTCTTGGAGGTGCTCCTTGAATGCCATATCCTAATTCCGGTGGAATCTTAATCAAAATTTTGCCACCCTTACCAACTTTTCCAAGGCCTATTTGCCACCCTTGAATTACTCTTGCAAGAGGGAAAACTGATTCAGCATTTCTTGTATATGATGAATCAAAAACACATCCATTTTCGAGCCAACCGGTGTATTTGGCTGTTACTAAGTAATCTAAGTTAGGTTTTTCTTCACTTCCTTCCTCAAATACGAAGTACTCAATTCCAGTTTCATCTAAAGTCAATGGATTTAAGTTTAGAGTTTCTAATTGAGGGTATGATTCAACGTAATACTGGTTCTGGCAGTACATATCTGAAGGAGTAGGCTCAATTATAGGTATAGATACATTATTAGAAGGATTTGCTCCTCCTCCTCTACACCCAAAAGCTAATATCAAAACTATTAGAATTAAAAAATTTCGCTTCAAAATTAACTTTCTCCAGCATCTACAAATTGCTTAGCTCCATTTGCCATCCATTCTCCCGTTCCAGCAAAAAAGAATTTGACTCCCATTTTAGAGAATTTATTTGTATTACTTAAGTTACACATAGTTCCAGCTGTTTTTCCTGAATCAATTATTTTATTTAAAGCACCGTCAATTGTGTTTATAACTTCTTTATTTTGTAGATCATTAATGTATCCCATTGATTGAGCTAAATCACTAGGAGCTACAAAAAAAACGTCAATATTATCTACCTCAAGAATTGAATCAAGATTTTTAACAGCAACAATATCTTCAATTAAGACAATTAATAAACTTAAGTCATTAGCTACTTCAAAAAAATTAGGAACTCCAAATCCCTGCCTAGATCCATACATTCCTCTTTGGCCAATAGGTGCAAATTTACCACCTGCAACAACATTTTCAGCTTCTTCTTTAGTATTTACATGTGGTACTACAATCCCTTGAGCACCTAAGTCTAAAGTTCTATATATTTGCCCTTGAGAATTTTCATTTATTCTAACTATTGAAGTTAATCCCCAAAGATCACAAGCTCTTGTTAAGTCTCCAACATTATTAGGACCAACTAATCCATGCTCTCCTTCCAGCCAAATACCGTCAATCCCAGCTTCTACAGCCGCATGTCCAAATGCATCTATATCTGTTGCATGAGAATTCCCTGAGGCAACATAAGCTCTTTGTCCACTTTGTAATTTTTCTTTTACTTTATTTTTTCTAGGCATTTCCATAATCATCTCCATTTTAACTATTTTTTATTTATTTTTATTTAGGCAAAGATAAATATCCTGGACCTTTACCTTTTTGCCAAGCGTGTTTTTCAAAGATACTAGTGTCTATATCTACACCCCAACCTGGTCCAGTTGGAATATCCACAACACCATTTTTTATATCTAACGGTCCCCCAATCATTTCATCTTTCCATGGGACATCATCAATATCTATTTCCATTATTCTTACGTTTGGAATATTAGCACATAGATTTAAAGAGATCATAGTAGAAAGATGAGAATAATAATTATGAGGAGCTACATTAATTTGATGACTTGCTGCTAGAGATGCAACTTCTTTTGAGTTTATAAAACCCTGCCATGGGATATCTATCATTGCAACATCCATTGATCTTTTATCAAAATAAGGCCTATAGTCAGTTACTCCAAGTAGATTCTCCCCTGAAGTAATAGGAATGTCAGTTGAATCTGTTATTTCTCTTAGACCATCAGGTTCATACATATCTATTTCTACCCACATCATATTATATTTTTCTAAACGGTTACAAATTTTCTTTACAGCTTGAGGTTTAAAATTAAAATTTAGGTCAAGTCCTATTGTGACCTTACCTTGTGAACCTTCTTGTAGAGCACTAATATGATCTTCAATTACATCCAATAATTCATAATTAATGAAAGTTTGTTTATCTGTTGTATATTCTAATCCCTGATCAGTTGACCCTGCACCACCACCAAAGCCACCAAAAAAAACATAAGTTTCTTTAGGTGGATGAGAAAGCGGAGAGTCAGGTCTGACTATGATATTTGTTTTCAAAGAAGTGTAACCTTTGTCTGCAACTTCTTTACCTAAATTTATAACATCCTGCCTTGAATTTAATGGATCTACGCCCAATATTTCGTAATCTCTTGCTCTTGAAGTTCCACAATGAGACCAGTAAATTTTTTGTTTATCTCTAAGTTTACCTCCAAAGAGGTCATAAACAGGGACTCCATGATGTTTTCCTTTTATATCCCATAAAGCTAATTCAATTCCTGCAACAGCTTTTGATGCTATTCCACCTTTTGATTGTATGGCCATTCTTTGTAAATCCCAAAAAAGAGCTTGAATATTTAAGGGGTCTTTTCCTATTAGTAAAGGCTTAAAATCTTCTACTGTTCCGACTATCCCCCAAGGATTTCTTCCATCTGACATCTCACCATAACCAGTTATACCAGAATCAGTTTTAATTTCCGTAAATTGCCAAGGTCTCCACCCAGCATCTACAACATATGTATTTATAGATTCAATTTTCATGTCTTTACTCCCTCTTAGTGATATATGTAATATAGACATAAATCAATTTAAAGTAAATATCAAAAAAGAAATAAATAACATGTCAGAAAAAAATTGCTGTTCACCTAAAAGTGAGAGACCAGAATTAATAAAATTCAATGAATCTCTTAGTAAAAATAACATAAGTGATTTCAAGAATATGAAATTAATTGAATCAGGTAAATTTTTAATGGGAACTAGTTATGATCTAGGCTTTTTATCTGATGGCGAAGGACCTGTAAGAGAAATAGAAATAGATGAATTTTATATGGATAAATTTCCGGTAACAAATTTAGAGTTTGAAAGATTTTGCTCAAGTACAAATTATAAGACCGAAGCTGAAAGCTATGGTTGGTCTTTTGTTTTTTATCAATTAGTTTCAGAAAAAACAAAAAATGAAGTTAAAGAATCCGTATCTAATGCCCCATGGTGGTGGAAAATAGATGGAGCAAATTGGCGAAATCCTTATGGAAATGATTCTAGTTTAGATGGATTAGAAAATCATCCAGTTGTGCATGTTTCATGGAATGATGCAAATGCATATTCAAATTGGATAGGTAAAGATTTACCTACTGAAGCAGAATGGGAATACGCTGCAAGAGGAGGGTTAGAGCAAAAATTATATGCATGGGGTGATGATGGTTCAGAACTTTTCAATAAATGTAATATTTGGGATGGAAATTTTCCTAATGAAAATACATTAGACGATGGATGGCTAGGCACTTCTCCTGTAGACTTTTTTAAACCAAATAATTTTGATATTTATGACACATCAGGTAATGTTTGGGAATGGTGCAGTGATTGGTTTTCTTCTTCTTATCACTCTAATGATAGAAAAGAAACTAGACTAAATCCTTCAGGACCAAAATTTGGAACGAGTAAGGTTATGAAAGGTGGATCATATTTATGTAATGATTCATACTGTAATAGATACAGAGTTGCGGCTAGAACCGAAAATACACCTGATTCCTCTACAGGTAATTTAGGATTTAGATTGATTTATAGGAAATAGTAATAAGGAGAGAATAAGATGTTAGATAGATTTAAAGTTCCAGATGAAGATAAGATTTATGTTCCAGTTGAAAAAATAACTGAAGTTACTCAAAACATATTAAAAGCTTCTGGCGTTAGCGATGAAGGAGCTAAAAACTCTACTTCGGTTCTTATAGGTAATGACCTTAGAGGAGTTGAAACTCATGGAGTATCAAACGGGTTAAGGCTATATGTTGAAAATTATGCTTCTGGTAACTATAACTCAAAACCAAATATAAAAATCGTTAGAGAATCTGCAACAACAGCAAATATAGATGGAGATGGAGGACTTGGAGCTGAAATAGGCCCAATCGCTATGGAAATGGCAATAGAAAAAGCGGAAAAGTATGGAATGGGAGCTGTTGTAGTCAGTAATACTGGTCATTTAGCTGGTTGTGGATACTATCCACTTCAAGCTGTTGAAAAAGATATGATAGGGCAAGCGATGACCTCAGGTGGGGCAGGGTTAACTGTACCTACATGGGGATCTGAACCAATATTAGGAACGAATCCTGTAGCATGGGCAGCTCCAACAAAAGAAATGCCTCCTTTTTTATTTGATATTGCAACAACTCAAATAGCTTCAAATAAAATTGGCTTAGCAAGAAGAACTGGTGCAAAGCTTCTTCCTGGATGGATAACAGATAAAAACGGTGATCCCATTTTAGATGAAGTCGAAGCTCCTGAAAGACAAGGAAGGCACGGGGAATCAAATTACCATTTACTTCCTTTTGGAGGGACAAGAGAAAATGGTTCTCACAAAGGTTTTGGCCTTGGAATGGTAGTTGAAATTATGACCAATGAATTATCTGGAATGGGACCAGCTCCTTTATTAAAACATGAAGGATCAGATTTTTTTGCAGCTTATTCAATCGATGCTTTTACTGATACCAATAAATTTAAAGAGGATATGGATGAACTACTAAAAAGAATTGTAGAATCCAAACCAGCTTCTGGTTATGAAAGAGTTGTTTATGCAGGATTTTTAGAAAGTGAAGAATACCTAAAGAGATCTGAAGAGGGAATACCTTATCATAAGGAAGTTATAGAATGGTTTGAAAATCATTGTAATGAAATTGGTATTGATTGTGAGTTGAGATAATGCTAGAAAGATTTAAGGTCCCTGATAAAGATAAAATTTTTATTTCTGAATCTGAAATATATGATCTGACAAAAAGAGTTTTAATGGCTTCTGGAGTTTCTGAAAAAGGTGCAGATAATACAGCATCCGTTCTTATAGGAAATGATATGAGAGGAGTTGAAAGTCATGGAATATCAAACGGCTTAAGGCTATATCTAAATAGATACGATTCAGGGGAAAATAATCCTACTCCTAATATTAAAATAGTCAAAGAATCACCTACTACTGCAAAAATCGATGGAGATGGTGCATTAGGTACAGAAACCGGACCATTAGCTATGGAAATGGCAATAGAAAAAGCAAAAAAATATGGAATGGGATCTGTTTCTGTTTTTAATACAGGTCACTTAGCGGGATGTGGATATTATCCATTACAAGCTGTTGATGAAGATATGATTGGTCATTGTTTTACAGGTAGCCCTGCAAAACAGACTCTTCCAACTTGGGGATCTGAACCCATTTTAGGAACAAATCCTGTAGCTTGGGCTGCTCCTGCAGATGAAATGCCCCCTTTTCTTTTTGATATTGCAACTTCTCAAGTTGCTGGTAATAAGATTGAACTTACCAGAAGAACAGGTGCAAAATTATTACCTTCCTGGATTGCAGATGAAGATGGAGAACCGATTATGGAAGAAATTGAAACTCCAGATAAAGGTCAATATCATTTATTACCTTTTGGAGGGACAAGAGAAAACGGATCACATAAAGGATTTGGCTTAGGATTTGTAGGAGAAATGATGACAAACATATTATCTGGTGCAGGACCAGCTATATTTAACGATCATCAAGGGTCAGATTTTTTTGTTGCATATTCTATTGATGCATTTACTGATGTAGGAAAGTTTAAGACTGATATGGATGCGTTGTTAAGAAGAATTATTGAATCTAAACCAGCTACTGGATATGAAAGAGTTGTATATGCAGGATATCTAGAAAACGAAGAATATGTCAAAAGGTCCAAAGATGGGATTCCATATCATATTGAAGTTATAGAATGGTTTGAAGATTATTGTAAAAAAAATAAAATAGATTGTGATATAAGGTAATTTTAAACCTTCATTTTTCTATTTGTATACTTTCTACCAATTTTTGCTGCTTCTTCGCTCTGACCAGCTATAACTCTTGCTCCTGAATCTATAACTTCTTTTATATTTTCTGGAGTTCCTTCGCTTAAAAATCTTACATTATTTTTTTCACAAGCTGCTTTTACTCTCTTAGAAGCATCAATAATTCTTTGATCTGGCTTTGATCCTTTTACTCTATTTATTTTCATAGACATTGACATATCTCCAGGCCCCATCTCTGCAAATCCAATGCCAGGTACGCTTAATATTTGTTCACAATTATTTAATCCTTCTAATGTTTCAATTTTTAGACCTAATAACAGCTCCCCATTTGGATTTAGGGGCCACGGATCAGCTTTTTGCATATATTCGTTATTATCTTCTAATCCCCACTTTAATTTGGCCATAAATTCTGATCCTACTCCCCTAGTTCCATCCTTTAGACCGAAACCTACTCCTTGATCATTTAATTTATATCTACAAGATTCAACGAAAGCAGAAACTGCCTCTGGAGAAGATGCTTCACATAATAAAATACCATGAACTCCTCTAGCTAAAATCTGTCTTATTTGCCAAGAGTTATATCTAATAATTTCTCCACTTTCCCCCTGTACAGGTAATTCTATAATTACCGTTGGAGTAACATGACCTGATGGAGTTGGGCCTCCGTCAACTAATCCTTGCATATAGGCTTCTAGGCCTCCCATATCAAATGATCCATGTTCCATTCCGATATTAATATAATCTGCCCAAATTTTTGAATCTTTTTTACCTTGTTCGTATGTAAGAAAGTCTTTTGAAAAGGAATGTAATCCCGCATAGTAGATTGGTTGATCATTTTCTAGTAATTCTATAGCTCTATTAATTCTTTTAGCCATATTTGATTCCTCCATAAAAGATTTCATTTTGTAGGTATTTATGAAAATATAATATTATTTTTTAAAATAAAATAGTTACTATGAGCAAATATACCAAAATATGTCTTTTATTAACTTTATTTTTATTTATTTATTGTCATGTACCTCCTTCCCGTGAAATACAAGATAAAGATTTTACTGATTTATCATCAATAATTGAGTCTTCAGATAGAGTATTAAATCTTACATATCTAGATGAAAAAATAGAATATTCTGTTGAAGAAGAAAATTATATAAGCTTAAAATTTGAAATTGTAGAAAAGTTTATTGGTTCTTCAAAGAAAGGAGAGATAATCTTTATAACATTTTCAAAGACTTATTTTGATGAATTGATCAGTAAGAATGAGCAGAATATTTCTTTCAGTAATGAGAATAATTATATATTTTTCTTAATGGGAAGAGCAAAAAAAAATACTTTTCCTAAAAAATTGGGCGGAAGCTTGTGGCTTAATAATGGGAATCCTTCAATCTACGAAATAACTAATAACAAAATAAATGTTATAAGCAAGCCATTGATAATAGAAAATTTACCTGAAGAATTTAACAATATTCAAAGTATTAGTTATTCTGAATTTAGAAAAATAATCTTAGAAAAAATTAATAAATGAAAAATATAATTATCCTTCATGGCAAAGTTGGCTATTATGACGAAATATTATTTGGGATTTTAATATTCCTTTTTATAATATTCATTGCCTATGCTTATTATAAAGCTGTTAAAAGAAAAAGACTTTTTTCAAAAAATAAATCAACTAAGAAATAGCTCCATTTTTCTTATAATCTGATATCTCTTTTTTTGAATAACCATTTTCAAGTAAGATTTTTTCAGTATGTTCTCCCAAGAGTGGAGAAGGTGTTCTAAGAGAACTTGGTTTTTCTAAAAATTTAGCTACTACTCCAATATTATTATGTTTACCAGTTTTTGGATGATTTAATTCAATCTTCATATCTCTAAATTTTATTTGTTCATCGTTCCAAACTTCTTTTATGTCATAGATTGGTCCACATGGCACACCAGCAGTATCTAAAATTTTTATCCATTCCTCTCTAGTTTTTTTAGAAAATGTTTTTTCAAGTTCAACTTCTAATTCAGATCTATTTTTTACTCTAGAAACATTATCAATAAATATATCTTTTTCTTTGATATCTTTTCTATCAATAGCATCACACAATCTTTCCCAATTACTTTGATTAGGAGCAGCAACGTTTAAGTATCCATCTTTTGTTCTTAATGCTTGATATGGAGCTGAAACTCTATGAGATGATCCTAGTGGTTCTGGAATTTCTCCATTTTCAAAAAAACCTGTTGATTCCCAAACTGTATAAGCTAAAGCTGATTCTAAAAGAGAAACTTCAATGTATTGTCCTTCCCCATTTTTTAGTAAATTTATATATGCTGCTTGTATAGCTGATAAGGCAAACATTCCTGTATTTAAATCAGCTACAGGAACGCCTACTTTTGCCGGTGCTCCTCCTGGATGCCCAGTGATGCTCATTAAACCGCTCATACCTTGAGCAACTAAATCAAAACCAGCTCTCTTAGAGTAAGGACCTGTTCTGCCAAAGCCAGAGATTGAACAATAAATAATTTTATTATTAATTTTTTTCAAATCTTCATACCCAAGACCTAATTTTTCCATAGTCCCTGTTCTGTAGTTTTCTAAAATTACATCAGAATTTTCCACTAATTTTTTCATAATCTTAATACCTTCAGGATTTTTGAAATCTATGACAATTGATTCTTTATTCCTGTTTAAATTCATAAATCCCACGGATTCTCCATTTATAAAAGGACCCCAAGTTCTAATATCATCTCCACCATTTGGTTTCTCAATTTTTATAACTTTAGCCCCCATATCTCCAAGGATCATTGAACAAAATGGACCAGCTAAAATTTGGCTACAATCTAAAATCTTTAATCCATCTAGTATTCCTTCTTGATATTTCATTTTTTTGGCTTTCTTTAATAAAATTTTATATTTTTGTTACGTTTCTGAACAAATTGTATCGATTTATTATGAATTTGCATATTTAAGATATAATGAAAATAGAAAATTAAAATAAATATTTAGAAAAAATATAAAAAATAGAATAACTGGAGGTCATTATGAGTATGATCCTAACGGTTATCATTAGTATTTTAGTATCAGGCCTCATTTTTGGTCTTTTAGGTTACTTCATAAGAATATTTACGGTTAGTGGAGAATTGAGAAGAACAAAAGATGCTGTTGAAGGACAAATAAGAAGAGCTGAATCTAGAAGTAGGGAAATTTTAGTTGAAGCAAAAGAAAATGCTTTACAAATAAAGAGTTCAGCCCAAGGTGAAATTAATAATAGCAGAAGAGACTTACAAAGACTAGAAACACAATTAGAAACAAGAGAAGAAAACTTAAGAAAACAAAATGCTGAAATTAAAAGAAAAACAGAAAATGTTGAGAAAAAGGATAATTCTCTTAATTTAGAACGAGAAAAGATTCAAAAAATTGAATCTGAACAACAAATTGAACTAGAAAAAATTTCTAATTACTCTGCTGATCAAGCTAGAGAAGTACTAATTGATAATACAAATAAGAACATAGAATTTGAATTAGCTAAACTTTATAAAGAAGCTGAAAGTGAGATGCTTGCATCTGCAGATAATAAAGCTAAAGAAATATTAGCTGCATCTATGCAAAGATATGCATCAGAAGTTGTTGGAGAATCATCTGTTTCTTCAATTGAACTCCCTAATGAAGAAATGAAAGGGAGAATTATAGGTAGAGAAGGTAGAAATATTAGAGCTCTTGAGAACTTTACAGGAGTAGACTTAATTGTTGATGAAGAGCCTAAATCTATCTCTGTTTCTTGTTTCGATCCAATTAGAAAACAAACTGCAGTTTTGGCAATTAATTCATTAATTAAGGACGGAAGAATTCATCCAGCAAGAATTGAAGAATTAGTAGAAAAATCTAAAAATGAAGTTAATAGAGAAGTTAGAAATGCAGGTCAAAAAGCAATTTTTGAAGCTAATATAAAAGGCTTAAATAATGAAATTGTTGAACTTATGGGAAGATTAAAATACAGATATTCATATGGTGAAAATGTTCTACAACATTCGATTGAAGTAGGAAGATTTGCAGGCATGCTTGGAGCTCAAATAGGTCTTGATCCAGAAATTTGTAAAACTGCTGGTTTTCTTCATGATTTAGGTAAGGCACTAACTCATGAAATTGAGGGACCTCATGCAGAAATTGGAGCAGACATTGCGGAAAGAAATAATTTGCCTCCTAAAATTGTAACTGCAATTAGAGAACACCACGACAGAGAAATGTCTTCAGCTGAAAGTTATGTTGTTGCGGCAGCTGATGCTATCAGTGCTGCTAGACCTGGTGCACGAAATGATTCTTTGGAAAGATACATTGAGAGACTAACTGCATTAGAAGAAATAGCTCTTAGTTTTGATGGAGTTGAAAAATGTTTTGCGATTCAAGCAGGAAGAGAAATTCGAGTTATGGTTAATCCAGAAGCTATTGATGATATAAAGGCTTCATCTCTTGCAAGAGATATTTCTTCTGAAGTAAAAGAAAAGTTGAATTTCCCAGGTCAAATTAAAATAATTGTTATCAGAGAAACTAGAGCTGTGGAAACTACAGGAGATTATAGTTAGGAGAAAATTTGAAAACCTTAATGATCGGAGATATCGTTGGAAAAGGTGGTAGAAAAACTCTTAAAATTGTTTTACCTGAAATTATAAAAAATGAAAATATAGACTTTGTTATAGCTCAAGGAGAAAATTCAGCAGGAGGATTTGGTCTCACCCAAAAAACATCCAAAGAATTTTTTGATTCGGGAGTTGATGTTATAACCTCTGGTAACCATATTTGGGATAAGCCTGATATATTTGATGAACTTGATAAAATCAACTCTAAAATATTACGGCCTAATAATTATCCCACTAATAAACCTGGAACT
Organism: SAR202 cluster bacterium; assembly: GCA_008373205.1. GTDB lineage: Bacteria > Chloroflexota > Dehalococcoidia > Lucifugimonadales > Lucifugimonadaceae > TMED-70. Next base: position 9,006 of record RQOS01000026.1, on the reverse strand, counting down.
GGAATTTATTTTAATAATAACTTGGCTGTAATTAATTTATTAGGATCAGTTTGGATGGGTAAAATAGATTCTCCTTTTGATTCTATTAATTCTGTGTTAGATGAACTAACAAATGTACCAATTTTTATAGATTTTCATGCTGAAGCTACTTCTGAAAAAGCTGCTATGGCCTGGTATTTGGATGGGAAAATATCAGCATTAGTTGGAACTCATACTCATGTAGCCACAAGTGACAATAAAATTTTACCATCGGGGACAGCCTTTGTTTCTGATCTAGGCATGGTAGGAGCAAAAAATAGTATATTAGGAATGGATAAGGATGCTTCGATATCAAGATTTTTTAACGGTAAAAGAAATAGAATGACTCCCGTAGAAAAAGGTGAAATGATTTTTAATTCTGTTCTCATAGAAACTGACACAATTACGAAAAAAGCAGTATCTATAATTAGAATAGATAAAGAAATAATTATTTGATGTTTGCAGATTTACATATCCATACAGATTATTCTGATGGAATACACACACCCGAATCCATTATAAAAAAATCTTTAGAAGCAAATTTCACTAAAATAGCTATCACAGATCATGATATTTTTTTAGGTAATATTGAAGCATCAAAAATTGTTAAGGAACGAGATTATAATTTAGAAATTATTCCAGGTGTAGAATTCTCTTCCTTTATGAAAGGTAAAGAAATTCATATTATAGGGCTATTTATAGATTTTAATAATTTGCATATTTCAAGATTGGTAGATGAATTGCAAACTAAAAGAAAAGATACTGTCAAAACAATAATAAATCATCTCAATAAACAAAAAATAAAAATATCCTATGATGAGGTGTTAAGTTTGGCAAAAGGTTCCATAGGCAGACCTCATATAGCTCATGTTTTGATAAATCATGGGTATGCCTCAAGTGTAAATGAAGCGTTTGATAGATTCATATCAAGTGAAATATTAGGAAAAATAAGAGAACCAAGATTAGGAATAAAAGAAGCAATAGAAGTAATTAAGTCTGCAGGAGGAATTTCAATATACGCTCATCCAAACATAAATAATAAAACCTTTTTCAATGATCTACATGAATTGAAAACTATGGGCCTAAATGGAATAGAAGTCTCATCTCCAAGATATGGCTTATCAAGACAAAAAGAATTATTAGAAATTTCAAAAAAGCTCAAACTAATTAATTCTGGAGGAAGTGATTTTCATGGATTTCACAAAGGTATAGAAATAGACTCTAATAATGGTATTAATCAAAAGGAGTATGAAAAATTACTGAGAGCTCTTAAGTAATCTTATGATTGAAGTTATTTTTATTCCCGTATTTTTATACTTAATTGGATCCTTACCTACATCTTATTTATTTGCAAAGTATTTTCTAAAAAAAAATATATTACTTGAAGGAACTAAGCATTCAGGATTGTCTAATATTTATAGTTATATAACTTTTGATAAAGTTATATATATTCTTTTTTTAGACGTGATTATTAAAGGAGCTTTGCCTTCTTTTTTATTACAAATCTATTTTCAAGATTATTTTTATTTTTTATTTTTTTTGATTATGGGGCATAATTGGTCAATATTCCTAAGCTTTAGAGGAGGGAAAGGATTAGCAATTTCTATAGGAATAATTATTGGTTTAAGTTTTAAATTATTTTTATTACTATTGTTTTTATTTCTAATTTTTTGGGCTTGCCAAAAATTTAAAGATAGTTCGCTTCCATGGTTATTAAGCTTTCTGTTTACTCCTGTTGTATTGTATTACGATTCTAATTATTTAAACTTATTTTTTGATTTATATTACCTTAACGAGTTATACATTCTAATTTTGCTTTTATCATTATTAATATTTACAAGAACTTTAGGTGATAGAAATTATAGTAGGATTAATCTTAAAACTTTATTTTTTAGAATAATTTTTGATAGAGATAAAATATAAATGCAACTTTGTTATAATCACAAAAATATCGAGACAGTACTTAATTGCTCAAGGTGCAATAAACCTATTTGTAATAAATGTACAACAGACTCATATGTTGGCATAAAGTGTAAAGATTGTGGTTCTATTGGTAAGCCAGATATTCTTAATATTTCAATATTTGATGTTGTAAGAGTATTCTCAATATCTCATATATTTTCTTTGATAATGGGTTTTATTTATTCGATAGTTATAATTCTTACTTTGAATATTGATTTATTAGGAAATATTCAATCTACAGCTCTCATGTTTTTAAGAATTATGACTCTAATTTTTCTTGTTTTATTTGGAGCAGTTAATGGCGAATTAGTTAGAAAATTAGCTAGGAAAAAAATTAATAAAATTTTTCCTATTATAGCCGCTACAAGTACATTATCTTTGTGGTTAGTTATATTTTTCACGTTTTCTTCAATATTTACTTTATATATGAACTGGTGGTATCAATTTTTTTATCAACCAGTATCTATGCTTGGTTTGGGAATAGGAATATACTTATCATACGTAAGAGTTAAATGAGGGATTATGAAAAAAACTAAGATTGAAAAATTAGAAACAATTTTATGGGATAGATGGCTTCTACTTAAAATTTATTGTGAAGATGGAACAGTTGGTATTGGTGAAGGTGGAGTGCATGGTTGGCAAAGGCCTACTAAAACAATGATAGAAACTATGGAACCTTATCTTATTGGAAAAGATCCTTCATTAATAGAGCATCATTATCAATGGTTATATAGATCAAGTCATTTTATGGGCTCGGTTGTTCAGGGTGCCTTATCAGCTATAGATATAGCATTGTGGGATATTAAAGGAAAAAGGCATGGTGTTCCTATTTATGAATTACTTTCAGGAAAAACAAGAGATAAAGTTAGATGTTACATGCATGTGGGTATGTACAATCCAGAATCTAAATCTAAAAAAGGAACAACTGATGCTTTGGTTGAAGACGCCAAAAAGGCAGCAGATAGAGGTTTTACCGCAGTAAGATTTTCCCCTTACAATGAAGATTTTTACTTACATAAATCATTTACTGAATGGGCAAATGAATCTGTAAGAAATGTAGGAGCAGTAAGAGAGGCACTTGGAGATTCAGTGGATATTTGTGTAGAAATTCATAGACAAATGAGCCCTACAGAAGGGATAAGTCTTGGCAAAAGGTTAGAAGAATTTTCTCCATTTTTTTATGAAGATCCTATGCTTCCAGATTCGCCTAATTTAATGGCTGAAATACAAAATAATTGTAATATTCCTATAGCTACTGGTGAAAGATTTACAAGTATTTTTGAATTTCAACAGCTACTTGAAGCAAAAGCTACAAGCTATATTAGACCAGATTTATGCTTAGCTGCTGGAATAAGTGGTTGTAAAAAAATTGCTGGAATGGCTGAAGCTCATCATGTAAAGGTTATCCCGCATAATCCTCTTTCTCCCATTTCCACAGCTGCTTGTGTTCAACTGGATGCATCTATTCCAAACTTTGCTTTACAAGAATACACTGGAGAAGATAAGCCTCCTAAAAAGGATCTAATTGTTAATCCTATTAAGCTTCAAGATGGATACCTTATTGTTCCTGATACCCCAGGATTAGGGATTGAGATTAATGAAAAAAGCTTGACATTAGGAGAGAATCCCAAAATATTGGACACCCCTATTGGTTTTGATGGATCTGTTCAAGACAGATAAGTCTTAGATATTATTATTTTTCAAGTTTTGTAATTTCTTTGGGTATATCTTTTGATAGATTAATTGGTCCTGAACTATCAATTAAGATATCGTCTTCGATTCTAATACCTATGTTTTTATAATTTTTAGTTATATTTTGAGCCATATCACCAAAATATAACCCGGGTTCTATTGTGAGAACCATTCCTGCCTCTAATTTAGTGAAATTATCTTCTAAGTCTTTATAATTACCTGCGTCATGAACATCTAAGCCTAACCAATGTGAAGTTGAATGCATGTAAAAGGGGAAATATAGTCTTTGTTCAATTATTTCTTCAACAGATTCATTAAGCACTTTCAAATCAATCAACCCTTCTACCATTGTTGTAAGAGCTTTCATATGAGGTTCATTTATTGTATTACCAACCTTACATTCTTCAATTGCTTTTGAGTTAGCTTCTAAAACTAATTGATATATATCTTTTTGTTCAGAAGAAAATCTTCCATTTACTGGCCAAGTTCTAGTAATATCTGCAGAATAATAATCCCATTCAGAACCAGCATCAATCAATATAAGATCATTATTTTCTAGTTTTTTATTATTGCTAACATAATGAAGAATACATGCATTTTTCCCTGATGCGACTATTGAAGGATATCCATTTCTTTTAGCTCCTTGCATTCTAAATTCTTTTTCCATTATTTCCTGGATTTCATATTCATATAGGCCTTCAGAGGTATTCTCTATCGCTTTCCTAAAACCCTCAGCTGTAATATCTATTGCCTTTTGCATAAGATTTATTTCTTCTTTAGTTTTAATTAATCTCAAGCGATCAATTAAAATTGAAGGATCAATGATCATTGGATTTGGTGTTCCTGATCTTGATTTTGTTCTTTGAAATTTCTCTAGTCCTTGAAAAATCAAATCATCAATTTTCTTTGAAGAACCTAAATTATAATAAATTCTTTCACAAGAAAATAATAAATCCATAAATTTGTCTGTTTCATGGTTATTATATGAATGGTCTGCTAAATAGAATGATTTAGCCTTATCAGTTCCTATTTTATAACCTGTCCATACTTCTTCTTCGATTTTTTTTTCTTGAAGAAATAGGATATATTGCTCCGAATCTTTTTTTAGCATGACCATCAATGCATCAGGTTCTTCTAAGCCAGATAAATACCAAAATACAGAATCTTGCCTAAATTCAAAATTCACGTCATTATTTCTAGCTTTTTCAACTTCTCCTCCCAGTATCAATACTGAGTTGTCTTCCATATTTTTAAAAAGTTTATTTCTTCTATATTCAAAATGTTTTTGATCTAATTTACTCATTCTAAAAAATATTTCTTTTTGTACCACTTAAGCTCTTCGATACTCTCTTTTATATCATCCAAAGCCAAGTGAGTGTTTTTCTTTTTTGGTTCATCCTTTGATGGCTTATACCAACGCTTAATAACCTCTTTTATAGAGGATACATCTATCATTCTATAATTTAAATAATCATCTAAAAGTGGCATTTCTTTATGAATATACTTTCTATCAATATGTATTGAGTTTCCACATAGTATACCTTTATTCTTATTAACCCATTTTGAAATGAAATCTACATTTATTTTATCCGCTTCTTGTATACTTATTTTTGATTCTTTAACTGACTTAAGTAGTCCTGATTCAGTATGAACTCTGAGCGGCCAATCTTCTATAATTTCTAATTCTTTTTCGGATCTATGTATTACAATATTCGGACCTTCTTCTATAATTTCTAAATTCTTATCAGTTACTATACAAGCGGTTTCAATTATTACTTGATCATCAGATAAACCAGTAAACTCTAGATCCATCCAAATTAGATTATTATCATTGATCATTTAAGAAAGATTGTATTATTATGTATTACACATAATTTTATCAAATGAAAAAAACTTACACTATTCCAATTGAAGAAAAAACAATAAGTCAGCTTTATAATTTATGGCTTAATAACGGATATGATTCTAAAGAAGATATAGATATTAAAGAAATTCACATGAGTGGAATAGAGAAAGCTGTATCTGAAATTAAGCTTTACACTTATGAAGATGAAAATTCTATAAATAGTTCTTGTATCACCGTTTACGATAAAAAATTAAAAAAAATAGCAGGATTAGGAGAAGTCTGTACGAAATCTGATTCTAGAGGTAAAGGATTTGCAAAAGATTTATGCAGAATTGCAAAAGAAGATTTTTTTTCAAATTCTAAATCTGAAGGGATTTTTTTAGGAACAGTAAACCCTTTAGCACAAAAAATTTATGAAAATTTAGGTTGGGTTCAAATTCCCAATTCAAAAGTGATGTTTAATTCAAAAAGAAATTTAACTTTTGAGGAATTTATTCATAATTACTATGGTCCTAGCAAATCTCTTGAAATAAATGAAGGTTCTCCCAAGTATCGAATTCCTATAATTCCATATTTTTTTTCTGAAATCAGTTCTATGAAAGTCGATATAAATGTAGGCATTATAGGGAATAATTATTCTTCAATGTGTTTAAGTACTTATAATAAATTTGATAAATTAAGCTCAGAAGCAGGAGATTGGTTTGTGGTTTCAGATGATGAAAATAAGATATATGCCACCTCTTCATATATTTGTGATAATAACCGTAATTTTAGAATAGATGGGACTTATAAAGAAAATTTTAAAAAAGAATTTAAAAAATTGATTTCTCATAATATCCATAAACTAAATGAGATGAATTCAAAGATAATTTATTCACATATTTTAGATGAAGATAAAGAAAAAATTGAAATTTTTAATCAATTAGGTTTCAAAAAGAAAAGAAATATAAAAATCCAAGAAAGAGCATTTTCTGAACTTATTTTTGAATGATTCAATTCATCTTGTGATTGAATTTTTCTTCTAAAATAGTTTCGTAAAAAAATTTATTAGTTCCTTCAGATTCATTGTAGGACTTAATTAATTCTTGCTTTTCTTTTATTAGCTCTCTTGCAATGCCTTCCCTATTATTTTTAGCTATTTCAAGAATCTGAGGATCAATTTTTTGTTTACAGTAAATAACAGGGTAATTTTTGTGCATCTTAAATTCAATTCCTACTGAAATAAGATTTTTAATTATTTCTTTGTACTTATCTTTTTTCATAATTTTCAAATATCATATTAGATAATATCCTTAATTTATTCAAAATCTACATTTTAAGTATGGAAGAAGAAAAAATATCAATAGATCTACATGGAATGAGAGCTCAAGAAGCAATAATTGCTATAGAAGAACATATATTTAAGTGTATGGATCTAAATTATTCTCAAGTTCGTATTGTTCATGGACATGGAACTGGTGTCTTAAAAAAAATAACTGAAGAAATATTAGAAAAATCAGAATATATCAAAGATTTTTATCCAGACCATAATTACAGTTCAACAATAGGTAACTTAGATTATTAGTTATTTCTAATAATTATTGCAATTATTGCACCAATCAAAAACCATAATGTCCATCTAAACCACCATAATTTATATAATTCTTTAAACTTATCCATTATTTTTTCCTAACATTGTGTTTAATCTTTCAACTGCTATATTCATTTCTCTTTCTAATTCCGACACAACTTCTTCAACAGATGTAATATCAGAAATCCTGCCGATTCCTTGACCTGAACCCCATATATCTTTCCATGTTTTAGGTTTTTCAGGAGATGAAAAATTCATTTGATTTTTATCTCCTTCAGGTAAATTATCTGGATCTAATCCAGCATTCTTTATTGATCCTTTCAAATAATTTCCTAAAATACCTGAAAAAAATGAAGTATAAAGAACATCCTCAGCTTTGCTATCTAAAATCATTTTTTTATAAACCTCATCTGCAGCAGATTCATAAGTAGGAATAAATCTTGATCCTACATAAGCTAAATCTGCACCTAATGCTAAAGCAGATGCTATTGAAAAACCATCTCCTATTGATCCTGAAAGTAGAATTGTTCCATCAAACCATTCCTTAACCTCTCTTAATAATGCAAAAGGAGAAAGATTCCCTGCATGCCCTCCTGCACCAGCACATACTAAAATTAGTCCATCTACACCTAATGCAGCAGCCTTTTTTGCATGCCTAATACTTATAACATCATGAAATACTATTCCCCCATAACTGTGAGCTGCTTCAATTATTTCATCAGGTGGTCTTAAACTTGTAATTATGACTGGAACTTTATGATCTACACATGTTTCCATATCTGAAATTAATCTTACATTTGATTTATGGCAAATTTGATTAACAGCAAATGGAGCAGTAATTTTATCTGGATTTTTATTTTCAAAATCATTTATTCCTTCTTTGATTCTTTTAATCCAATCATCTAGGGTATCCGGTTTACGAGCATTTAAGGCTGGAAATGATCCTATAACACCAGATGTACACTGGCTAATGACAAGGTTTGGATTTGAAATTGTGAACATTGGGGCTGCAACAACAGGTATTCTCAAATTGAAATTATTAATTTTATACATAAGATTTTTTATTTTGTTTATGATATTTTACTTTTTGTTTATGATATTTTACTATCAAAATTCCTTTACATAATATTCACAAAACTGCGATAAAATTATTAACATAAGTGATTTTAGGAGTAATTATTGCAAAATTCAAATGATATTGATCAGCTAATCAATCAAAATCAAAGAAGATTTGGTAAAAGATCAATTATATTTATAATTTTATTTTCCCTTATAACAGCAGGTCTTATATTTTGGTATTTTTATACTGATTCTTTAGATGATTCTCTAAAAATTTCCTATGAAGAACATTTGGTAAAAAAAGGGACCATAGCAGATTTAATGATAGCATCCGGAAGCACTAATATCGAAAATAAAATCAATTTATCATTTAATACAAGTGGAACAATAACTTCTATATTTGTGGATGAAGGTGATCAAGTTACAGAAGGCCAATTATTAGCAGAGCTTGATTCAAAAGATTTAATTAATAATTACGAAAGACAGAAACTTCAATTACAAAAATTGTTAGATTACCCTTCTGATTCAGACTTAAAATCTGCGGAATATTTAGTTAGCCAGGCAGAAAAAAACTTAAAAGATTTAATCGATTACCCTTCTGATGAACAATTAAAATCTGCTCAAGAATTAGTTAGTCAATCTAGAGCAAATTTTATAACTGCTCAAGAAAATTATGATAATCTTCTTGTACCTACAGATTCTCAATTTGATTCAGTTATAAAAATAATTGAACAAGCTGAATATACTGTAGATAATACTAACTTGTTAATTTCTAATGCAGAAAATACTGCATCATCAAATAAAATTTTATTAATAGAATCAGTTAATAACTACTGCGATCAATCATGGGATGGACTTG
>RQOS01000025.1 GCA_008373205.1 SAR202 cluster bacterium | reverse complement strand
ACTTACATATTGCGAGAGCAATTACTAGAAGAGCTGAACGTTCAACAGTAGAATTATATAAGAATGCTTTACCTAAAAATCCTGTTGTAATGTATTTGAATCGTTTATCTGACTATTTCTTTGTTCTTTCAAGATATCATAATAAACAAAATAATATTCCTGAAACTACTTGGCAGAGGTAGTAAATGGATTTTCATCAAATTCAATCTATTATCGATAAACACGATAAGATTTTTATTTCATCTCATATTAATCCTGATGGAGATAGTTTAGGTTCTGCTTATGCAATGTATAAATATTTAGATTCAATTGGTAAAGATTGTATAATTGTCAATCATTCATCAATTCCAGAAGTTTATAATTTTTTGAATAAGGATAATATTTTTCAGGAGCTTGACGGTGAAACTGCTTCATTTATTAAAAAAGCAGATTTAGGATTGATATTGGACATTGGAGATTTTTATAGATTAGGAGATATAGCATATTTAGTTGAAGAAAATGATATTGAAACTTTAAGCATTGATCATCATGCAAAATCTGATAATGATTTATTTAAAAATGAATATATTGATGTTAATGCATCGTCCGTTGGCGAAATTTTATATTCTTTTTTTAAAGATATTAACCATAAGATTTCTGAAGAAATGATGCTTGGAATATATGTAGCTGTTCTAACAGATACTGGTTCATTTAGACATAGTAATACAACAGATCTCTGTCATCAAGTTGCTGTTGATGCTATTCAAATGGGATTAGATATATCTAAAGTATATCAAAATATTTATGAAAACTCTTCAGTGAGTAGAATGAAGCTTTTAGGTAATGTTATTCAAAAATTAAATTATGATTGTGATGGTGAGCTAGTTTGGTTTTCTTTGAATCATGATATGATTAAAGAGGTTAATGGTACAAAACAAGATTTTGATGGGTTTACTGATTTCTTTAGAGGGATTAAGGGAGTTGAAGTTTCATTAATGCTTTATGATCTGGGAGGTAAGGTCAGATTAAGCTTTAGATCAAAAGGAAAATACAAGGTCAGTGAAATTGCTAAGAAAATGGGCGGAGGTGGACATCCATTCGCAGCTGCAGCCCTGGTTGAGGGTGAATTCTCAGATGTCAAATCAACAGTCTTAAATTTAATGTCAACACATATAAGTAAATATAATGAAGATAATCTTAGCTAAAGACGCAGGATATTGTTTTGGAGTAAGAGATGCTGTAAATAGCGCTTATGAAATGAGTAAAAAATATGGTGAAGTCTATATGTTGGGAGATATTGTTCATAATGAAAGCGTAGTAAGCGATTTAGAAAAAGAAGGTGTAAAAGTTGTTGAGAAGCTTGATCAAATTCCGAAAGATAAACCTGTTCTTTTCAGAGCCCATGGTACTGCCAAAGAGGTTTGGAAAAAAGCTGAAGATAAAAAAATGAATATTATTGATGCCACATGTCCACTAGTTCATGAAATACATCATGAAGTAAAAGCTTTACATGAAGAGGGAAGAAAAATTATTATAATTGGTGATCACGGTCATGATGAAGTAATTGGTATAGCTAGTCAAATACCAGACCCTATAATTGTAGCTACAGTTGAAGAAGCTGAAGAATTAAGAAAAACAAAGAAAGCTGGAATCGTTACTCAATCAACACAAACAATTGAGAATGTTCAAGATATTATAAATATTTTAATGACAAAAGTATTTGATTTAAGATTTGTAAATACAATTTGTTTCCCAACTAAGAGAAATCAAGAACAAATTAAAGAGTTATCAGAAGTAACTGACCTAATGATTATTATTGGATCATTTACAAGTGCTAATTCTAAACGTCTAGCCGAATTAAGTTCAGAAAGGAATGAAAATACATTTCAGGTTACTTGCGCTTCAGAAATTGATTCATCTTGGTTCAAAGATGATGTAAATTCTGTAGGAATATCTGCCGGAGCTTCAACTCCAGACTGGATAATCGAATCAGTAATTAAAAAAGTCAAAGAAATAACAAATACACAGGAAAAGGAAATAATTCATGAGTAAAGAGTCTTTCAAAGTTAAAGTCGGTTTAGCAGAGATGCTAAAAGGTGGGGTAATTATGGATGTTACTAATTTAGAGCAAGCTAAAATTGCAGAAGATGCAGGAGCAGTTTCTGTTATGGCTTTAGAGAGAATTCCGTCTGATATAAGAAAAGATGGTGGAGTTGCAAGAATGAGCAACCCTCACATGATTAAAGAAATACAGGATAATGTTTCAATACCAGTTATGGCAAAATGTAGAATTGGTCATTTTGCTGAAGCACAAATTTTAGAAGCTTTAGAAGTTGACTTTATTGATGAAAGCGAAGTGCTTACAACGGCTGATGAACATGCCCATGTAGATAAACATCCTTTTAAGGTTCCATTTGTATGTGGAGCAAGAAATTTAGGTGAAGCGTTAAGAAGAATCCATGAAGGCGCTGCATTAATTAGAACCAAAGGAGAAGCTGGTAGTGGAAATATTGTTGAAGCTGTAAGACATATGAAAATGATTACTTCTCAAATTATTGAATTACAAAACGCTGATTTATCAAAAAAAGCAGAAGAATTTAGGGTTCCTTTAGATTTAGTTGAAAAGGTTGCAAAAAATCAAAAACTAACAGTACCCAATTTTGCTGCTGGAGGAATTGCTACTCCTGCAGATGCTTCTTTAATGATGCAACTCGGTGCTGAAACAGTTTTTGTTGGCTCTGGTATTTTTAAAAGCCAAGATCCATCTGAAAGAGCTCATGCAGTTGTTAAGGCAGTTACACATTTTAAGAGTGCAAAAGATGTTTTAACTGCTTCATATGATTTAAAAGATGCTATGAAGGGAATTTTAATGTCTGAGATCCCTGAAGATGAAAAATTTTCAAATAGAGGTGACTAATTGTGATTGGTGTCCTTGCACTTCAAGGAAATTTTGATTCTCATATTAGAATTCTAAAAAAAATTAACTTAAAACATAAGTTAGTTAAAACAAGTGATGATTTAAGTTCTGTTGATGGTCTTATTATTCCAGGAGGAGAATCTACAACAATAACTAATCTTTTGCGAAGAAATCAAAGTTTGATTGATGGTATTAATCAGCTTTCAAAAAATAAGCCTATATTAGGTTCGTGTGCTGGACTAATTTTAATGTCAAAAGAATCAAACGATTTAAGAGTTCATAACTTTGCTTTTTTAGATGTAACAACAAGTAGAAATGCTTATGGAAGACAAGTACATTCTTTTGAAGCCAGAATTAATGTCAAAGATGGCTCAATTAGTTCTGATATTGATGTCTTATTTATTAGAGCTCCAAAAATAGATAAAATAAATAACGATGTTGAAGTTTTAGCAACCTTTCAGGAAGAAGTAGTTGCAGTAAAGCAAGGAATACATATTGGAATTTCTTGTCATCCTGAATTATTGAATGAAACTTTAATACATGAAATTTGTTTCAAAGGAAAAAATGAAATATCTTGAAAAGATTAATTCCCCAAAAGATTTAAAAAGTATTCCAAAAGAGGAATTAGGAGAAGTATGCAAAGAACTTCGAACTTACATCACTGATACTATTAATCAAATTGGAGGACATTTAGCACCAACTCTTGGTGCAGTTGAAATAACTACTGCTGTTCATTATGTATTTGATGCTCCTAGAGATAAAATAGTATGGGATACTGGCCATCAGGCATATGCTCATAAAGTATTAACCGGTAGATATAATAAATTTCCAACTATTAGAAGGTATAAAGGGTTAAGTGGTTTTTTAAAGCGATCTGAAAGTGAGTATGATGTCTTTGGTGCTGGTCATGCATCTACTGCAATTTCTGCTGGCTTAGGAATGGCTGTGAGCAGAAATTTAGAGAATGATGATTTTAAAGTCGTAAGTATTATTGGAGATGGAGCCTTATCTGGTGGCCTTGCATTTGAAGCCCTTAATAATGCTGGAAATATAAGAAAACAAATGCTTGTTATTGTAAATGATAATGACATGTCTATTAGTCCGAATGTAGGGGCATTTAGAAACTATCTTGTTAAAATAGCTACAAATAAGCAATATAATAGATTGAGAAGATGGATTTATAAAACTATAAAGAAGCTTCCAAAGAGTTTAAAAATTGTAGAATCTATTTTAAGAAAAGCTGAATCCAGTGCTAAA
>RQOS01000024.1 GCA_008373205.1 SAR202 cluster bacterium | reverse complement strand
TCAAATGCCTCTCCATTATCCCAAGTCCCGTTGTTATTGACATCATTAAATGTCTCACCTTCATCCCATACGCCATTAGATTCTAAAGTGTAAGGTTTATAGGATAAAACTGGGTGATAAGGGTTCATAGTCATACTGTAGTCTTCATATCTTCCACCGATACTGATCTGCAGATTTTCATTCCATGTATAGTTAAACATAAGGTAAGCAGCATCTATATCTTCATTAGCTACATAACCATCAAACCCACTGGTTTTTTCACTAAAAACTAAACCTTCATTTATAGTTGAATCAGACTGGTTTACAGTTGCCCAATAGTCATTATCAAGGGCGCCATTTATATCATCAATACTTGAGGTGGTTATAGAATCATTTGTTGCTAAAGAAAAAAGAGAGTAATCCATGTATAGATAACGACGTTTAAAGTCTCTTTCTTTTCTATCAACCTTAAATCCAAATTTTATCTTAGTGTTTTTAGCTAGTGTAATAAGATGATCATATGAAACACCATAAATGTTTTCTTTGCCTTTACTATTATAAGACACGCCCGGGTTGGATCCATTTCTTAGATATAATGTGTATGAACCTGTTCTAGGGTCTAGTTCATCTCTTACATATTCCCATTCCGATTTTGCAGCAAATGGCTCATACATATCAGACTTTCCAAAAGTATATTTAAAGTCTATTTCATTTTTAATAGTTTGTAAGTCAAACTTGTTCTCAATTGATAATGTTGTGAGGTTAATCGCCTTTTCATTATATCTTTGTGAAATTAAAAGGCCATTCTCATCCAAGACAGAAATTGAATCGCCTGGATCCCACTGACCATTTTGATTGCTGTCCGTATACGATTCATTTGAATCATAAATACCATCACCATTAATATCATCCCACTGCTCACCATTAAAAGAAACACCATCTAAATAGGCATTGAAATCTTTTCCAGGATATAAATTTGTGTAGTCATGGGTTAACTCACCTGACATGCCTGAAGAAGACGTAAAATTATCTTTAGATGTATGGGTATAAACATTTCTCAACCCAAACCTCAGATTATTTCTTATTGTTAGCCCAAAACTAAAATTCATTCCAATATTTGATGATGTCTGATAAATATCTCTATCAAGGCCAATAAATCCTTTTCGAAGGATTTTGTCATATTGAATAATTTCTGAACCAGTTATTGGATCAACTATAGCAGTTCCATCATCATTTGGATCATTATAAGCATTGTATCGATCCATACGTTCTTGATTATATTTTGATTTGCTAGAATAATTTCCATCAAATAAAAACCCCATCTCGAGATCATTTGCTGATCCATACTTTGTACCATATGTAAAACTCATGCTACCTGGTAAACTTGCTTTCTTTATAGAATTTTGAAAAGCATTAGGGAGTAAACTGTTTTTCTGATAAGATTTTTCGAACCATAAATATTCTCTCATAGGTTCTGAATTCCAGCCAATGGTATCTCCTGTAAAACTGCTGACTATTGGCGTTAAAAGGTCAGGAAGAAATGTCTCTGAAATACTACCATAGCTAATTAATTCATCCTCAAAATCAGATGGAAGGTCTCTTGATCTTTTAAGATCAAATCCAAATAAATCATTAGATCCTGACATATTTACTTTCATATCATCGCCAGGCATAATGTTACCAGATACACCCGTACCCACTTTAAGTTTATAAATAGTTTTTGATGGGTAAAGCTTGGTTCTGATATTTACATTACCGCCTCCAAAAGCGCCTGGCAAATCAGGACGATAGCTTTTGGCAACATCTATACCAGATATAAGCGCCGTACTAAAAAGATCTAAAGGTACTGAGCGCCTATCCGACTCTGGACTAGGCATTCCAACAGAATTTAGTTGAGCGCTACTATAACGATCTCCTAATCCACGAACAACGAGAAATTTATCTTCTACTATTGTAACACCTGTTACACGCCTTACAGCATCAGCAACATGACTATCTCCAGATTTAGAAATTTGATCAGATGAAATATTATCTTGCATCTCTAGTGCATCTTGTTTTTTTGAAAGAGACTCTATATCAGATCCTGCTTTCTTTTCAGCCATAACCTGAACGCCTGTTATTGAAACAACATCTTTTTTCAGAGCTATATTCTTATTTATTGTCTGATTAGGTAAAATCTCAATATCTGTAACCGTTGTGGTTTCATAGCCTATGTATGATACTTTTAACGAAATCATCCCAGGTTCAACTGCTTGGATGAAAAACTTTCCTTCAAAATCTGTTGCTGCTCCATTTGCTGTACCACTTATAATGACATTCGCTCCTATTAAAGCTTCTTTACTTTCTAAATCCTCAATTACCCCTGTTATGCTCCCAAACTCATTTGCAAAAATGCTTTCACAACATAACAAGAGTAATAATATTCTCATTTTTAAATTTTCCATGTTCACCTCACAAAAATTAATCCGCTGTGATTTTATAATATGAAAATTTGATTTTAGTTTGAGATATATTTGAAATTTGTTAGATAGGTCTCTAACAAAAAACAGATAGAGTTATAGGTAAAGAGGTTTTTATAGGTTAATAATAATTTTTAGGCAACGTAAACCTAAATACCGTACTGCTTTCATCACTTTTTTTAACTTCAATAGTTCCATTATGTACAATAGATATGTGTTTTACGATTGCTAGACCAAGCCCAGTTCCACCAGTTTTTTTACTCCTGGATTTATCAATTCTATAAAACCTATTAAAAATTTTATTACGCTCTTTTTCTGGGATTATGCTTCCTGTGTTTTCTATATCAATTAATATATAATTAGACTTTTCTTTAACTGCTAGTGTTACAGTTGGATTGTTATCTCCATATTTAATTGCATTTTCAAGTAAGTTAATTAATGCTTCTCGCAATAATTGGGAATCAATATCTGCATTAATCTTTTCAGAACAATTACATAAGACCTTAGCATTATATTTTTTAATAGTTCCTCTAATATCTTCAATACTTCCCTCAATTATAGGTAATATTGCTTGGTTAGAAAGAGCAAAGGTTTCCTCGTCTTGCAT
>RQOS01000023.1 GCA_008373205.1 SAR202 cluster bacterium | reverse complement strand
AAATCCTGCCGGACCCACCATAAAGAGGGGGATTTATGAAAGCAGCTCAAATAACTGGTTTTAGAAAAATAGAAGTAACTGATATTCCTGATTTAGGTGAATTGAAGGATGGAGAAGTTAGATTCAAGACTGAATATATATCAATTTGTGGATCAGACATTCATGGAGCTTTTGAAAAAGTTATGCCTGAGGAAGATTATCCCTTACCACCAGGTATGCCTATACATGAAGTTGCAGCAGTCGCTGTTGAATCAAAAGATGAAAGGTATCCCGTCGGCACCAGAGCTATTGTAATACCTAATTATAGAAAACCTGATGGTAGTATAGGAACTGGTGGAGCTGTTGAATATATTGATCAAAGCCATGAAAAAATTATTAAACTTCCAGATTGGGGTAACCTTGAAGATTGGATAATGCTTCAACACTCAGGAACTGTTTTATACTCTGCAAAACATTGGGGTAATATTTTTGGTAAAAAAATAGCAGTATTAGGGCAGGGTGGTATTGGATTATCCTTTACTATGTTTGCATCTAAACAAGGAGCAGCTGAAGTTGTTGGTATAGATAAACATGATTACAGATTAGAAAAAAGCATCTCACTTGGAGCTACAAAAACAATAAAATATGTATCTTTAGAAGATCTGGTAGAAAGAGCTGAAGAAGTTACAGATGGTGAATTATTTGATATTGTTGTTGATGCTTCAGGAAATGAAGCTGGGTTTAATACTTGCCTGAATATTATAAAACCAGAGGGAAAATTTATAACATTTAGTATTGTTACAGCAGATATGGTTGAGTTTGAGCATAGTCTTATGTTAAGAAAAAATATAGACATTAGCGCAACTCAAATTGCTACTACTCCAGAACCAATTGCTGAGATCAGAGAATTAGTGGCTCTAGCAGAAAGAGGTTGGTGGGATCCTAAATCTCTCAAAACTCATGTGTCTGATATCTCTGAACTACAAAAATCTTATGAAGAGTATGCGGACCAAAAAAATAATGTAATAAAGAATGTAGTTAGATTTAATCCTTAGGATCCAAATCTTTCTGTATATATATCGCTCTTAAGAAATATTTTTTTTACTATATCTGAGGAATTTTCTACAAAAGAATCTGAGCCACATATATATATTTCATGTTTTATTGATTCATCTATTTTATTAAAATCTTTACTTGATATTCTTTCATTACCAATTCCTTTTTTAGTTAGATTTTCGCGTGTAACAAAAGGATGATATTCAATATTTTTTTCTTTGGAAAAATTACTATAGTTAACTAAACCGTCAAAAGTCTTTGACCAGTGGAATAATTTATATTTTTTTCCCTCTAAATCAAGAGATTTAGACATCGATAAAAATGGAGCTATCCCAGACCCTGAACTAATAAAAATAGGGGCAAATTCATTTTTAAGTATAAATCTTAATCCAATTGGTCTTGATATTAGAACTTCATCCCCAATCATTGAATGCTCAAAGAAAAAACTTGAAACTTCTCCATTTGAAATTTTTTCAATTAAAAACCCAACTATATTTGAGTTTGGTTCGGAAGCTATTGAATATGGTCGAATAGCTTGATAGCCATTTTCAGCAGTTAAGCAAATTTCTGAATATTGACCAGGTATATGACTATTCCAATTTTCAACTTCAAACTCTATAAAGCATAGTTCTGAATTAATGATTTTTTTATTAATTATCTTGGATTTATGAAAATTATTAGTATTCATTTATCCCGAGTATCTTTGCTCTTTCCAGGGGTCACCGTACATGTGATACCCATAGTTTTCCCAAAATCCACCTTTATCCGAATCCATAAAAATAATTTTATCGAACCATTTTGCAGATTTCCAAAAATACAAATGAGGAACTATTAATCTGATTGGACCACCGTGCTCTGGACTTATCGGTTCGTCTTCATAAGAGTAAGAAATAATTGTATCTTCTAAGAATAAATCTTTAGTTGGAACATTAGTAGTATAACCAGTTGAAGATCCAGTCATAGTCCAGTCTGTGGGTGGGGCTAAATCAATTTCTTGAAATAATTTTTTTACTGATACTCCTGCCCATTTCATATCGAACTTGGACCACCTTGTCACACAATGAATGTCTTTTGTTATTTCACTTTTTTCTAAATTTTCTAGAAATTTCCAATCTATTTTAGCTAACTCTTCATCATTTTTAAAAATTGTTAAATTCCAATTTTCTAACTCTATTTTAGGAGTAGGCTCAGCTGATAATACTGGGAATCTATTCTCAATATACTGACCTGGAGGAACTCTATCATTATTTTCTTTTTTTCCAAAAAAACCTCTTGTTACCAATTTGTAAAACTCCCATCTTCTCTCGATAGTTGTGGTGAAAATCCTGTTGGATCAACTCTCATTGATTCTGCAACATCCATATCTATATCAACTCCTAGTCCAGGAGTATCTGGACACCAGGAATAACCATCTTCCCACTCTATTTGTTTTGGGAAAAGCTTTTGGGCATAAGTACCAGGAGCCTTTGGCATTTCTTGTACACCAACATTGCTTGATGCCATACACAAACTAACGCATGCAGCAGCAGATACTGGGCCTAAAGGATTATGAGGAACTATATTTATATAATGGGTTTCTGCCCAATGTGTAATTTTTAGTGCTTCAGTCAATCCTCCAACTATACAGAGATCAATTCTTGCATAATCTATTAATTCATTTTCTATAACCTCTCTGAAAGGCCACTTAGATGCCCATTGCTCACCAGCAGCAATTGGGAGATTGATTTTATTTCTAATATGGTGATATGATCCAGGATTTTCTGATCTAATAGGGTCTTCAATAAAGAAAGGCTTTAATGGTTCTAGATCTTTGCACATTTCTATAACTTCAGGAGGATCTAATCTTGTATGAACATCAAAAGATATTCCTGGTTCATATCCAAATTTTTCTCTAACTTGACTCATTATTTCAACAGCCACTTTTATGGATTTTCTTGGCTCTAATATTTCAGATTCTAAATCATTAATAAAATTACTAGGTTGATGCCATCTTAGAAATTTCCAACCTTTATTTAAGTGATCTTCACATGTATCTAAAAATTCTTTTACTGAATTTCCTTGAGTATGAGGATAGCAAATAACTTTTTCTCTATAAGGACCTCCTAGAAGTTTATAAACAGGCATATCTACAGATTTTGCTTTTATATCCCAAAGTGCTATATCTATTGCTGAAATTGCACAAGAGTAGACTTTATCAGCAGGGAAAAATGAAGATCTAAACATTACTTGCCATAATCTTTCAGTTTCCCAAGGATCAGATCCTACAACTATTTCACTTAAATGGTCTATTGCCTTACCAATAGCATTTCCTTGTCTAGCTATCCCAATCTCGCCAAGGCCATGAATGCCTTTATCTGTATCTACTTTTACAAAAAAATAAACTCTTCCTTCTTCATCCTGAATTGGTATGCTGGTTATTTTTGTTACTTTCAATTTGAGAGTTCCTTTCTATTTCCACTTAACTTCATCTTTTTCAAAATCATGAATATATAGCCCCGCTCCTTTTCTTCTACCCCAAGGTTTTTTTGGCTCTCTATCTATTTTTTGGTTTTTTAATTCATCTAATGAATCTTCATCAACTATTAATCCGATCCCAGGAGTATCATCTAATTCTAAGTACCCATCTGAAATATTATCATTCCACTTAGAATAAGCTTTTTCTCTTCCAGGATCAACAACTTCCATCATAATATGATTTGGAATTGATGTTGCAATGTGAGCATTATAATTTCCAATACAATTCATTGTAGTAACAGGAATTTCATATGCGTAAGCAAAATTACTAATTTGTCTTAGTCCTGTCACTCCAGATTGGTAGCTACTCACATTTAATACATCGGCTGCTTGATTTCTAACAAGAGAGTAAAAATCTCCAACATTATTTAAGTTTTCTCCAGTAGAAACTCCTGCCTTAATATTGTCAGATACCATCTTCAATCCTTTGTAATCCCATCTTCTGACTGGTTCTTCAGCCCAAAATATATCAAATTTTTCCTCTATTTTTCTGATGTTTTGGATAGCTTTTTTAACTGACCAATATTCATTTGAATCAATCATTATTCTTGGTCTTTTACTAGCTTTAGATAATGCATCATAAACAATCCCTATTCTTCTAATATCATCATCTAAGGAGATTCCTATTTTTACTTTTCCTGAATCAACTCCTTTTTCTGCCATTTTTGAAAAAAAACTATGAAGTTCTTCATCAGTAAGATTATATCCAATATCTGAGGCATAAACTTTACATCTAGGTTCATTTGATCCAAGAGTTTTCCATAGAGGTTCTGAGTTTATTTTAGCCTTGATATCCCATAATGCTATATCTACAGCAGATAATGCTCCATGGGCTTCTCCTTCATCTCCTCCTTTGAAAACAAAATCAATCATTTTTTTCCAAATTGAGAAAACTTCTCTAGGGTCTTCATTTTCAAGAATAGGAAAAAATTCTTTTACATATTCATTACCTAATGGTGCAATACCTGTAATTCCTTCATCAGTTTCTATTTTTAATATGCTTGAATATATTAAATCGTTTCCTGAAGGTCCATTAGAATCACCTAGTGGACGATCTAATATTTCTTTATATATTTCTAACTTATAATCAATAATTTTCATTTTGACTGTCCCTCACTTATTTCTTCTTTGGTGGGTGGTATTTCATATAAACCAGCTCCAGGCCTTCTTCCATATGGACTTGGACCAGCTTTTTGAGAAACCTTTTCTACTTTATGCTTTGCAAGTTCTTCATAATTTACTTCTATACCCATTCCTGGCTTATTTCCTACAAATGCATAACCATCCTTAATGGTTACATCTGATGTAAAAACCTTAGTTTCTGGTTCAGGATGAGGAACTTCAACAGTTATGCAATTAGGTATTGCATTAGCGATATGCGCATGAATTATTCCTGATGAACCGCCTAAAGTAACTGGTAATTCTAAAGCATAAGCAGCATCAGCTATTTGAAGAGCTCCAGATATTCCTGTCATCCCATGGCTAACTTGAATAACATCTGCTGATCTATGATGAAAATAGGGTAGAAAGTCGCCTAATGTATCAAGATTTTCTCCAGCACATACAGGTGTTTGAAGGGAATCTGAAACTTTTTTCAAGCCTAAAAAATCCCATCTTCTTGCAGGTTCCTCAATCCACCCTAAAGTGAACCTTTCTTCCATTTCAGATACATTTCTTATTGTTTGTTTGGGAGACCAATATTCGTTTGAATCAACATATAATATTGGATCATCACAATTTTTAGATAATGCATTATGCATCAATTCTAGTCTTTTTAGGTCTGACTCTTGATCTAAACCTACTTTTAATTTTCCTCCCTTGAAACCAAATTTATCTGACATTTTTGAATACCAATTAAATAGATCATCATCATTTATTGGAAGCGCTATATCTGACGCATAGACATTAACCTTATTATTATTTCCTCCTAATGTTTTCCATAGTGGCTCTTCATTTATTTTTGCTTTTAAGTCCCATAGAGCCACATCTATTGCTGAAATAGCATCATTAGCAATTCCGTCATGACCACCCTTGAAATATTTCTCTACCATTCTTTTCCAAATACTAAAAATTGCCTTAGGATCATTATTTAGTAGAATTCCATCAAATATAGAATTTATCTGTGGTAGGGCGTTTTGACCTCCTATAGAAATACCCGAGATACCTTCATCAGTAATTAATTCTAAAACGCACCCACTTGCCTTTTTCCTACCCATTGGTGAGTTTGCATCACCCATGCTTCTATCTAACTTATATTCAAATAAGGTAGTTTCTATCTTTGTAATCTTCATATTAATATTTTCCTAAGTATTTTTGCTATTATCTTGATTTAAATTTTTAGGGAATTTTAGACCAAAAATGTATATTATTTAAAAATGGATAATTCTCTTAAAATATTTATAAACAATTATGACATATTAAAGAAAGTTTTTTTTCTTGGATTTGTTTCAGTTACTCTTTTATTTTGCATTCTAAATCTTAAGAATATATTTGCTGATGAGAATACAGATAGAACTATTTTTATAGCTTATGATTCTTATACTCTAAATGATGAAGAAGATTTTAGAACTTCTAAAGATGTTATTTATCAAATTGCAAAATACTATTCACTAAGAGACGATACTACTGTAAAACTGCAAAGTTATGGTTCTATAAATGGAAATCCAATTGAAATTAACAAAGAAAACTTAAAGGTATCAATAGATGATTATCTATCAAACGTTAAGTTAGAATCAGAAAATTTAATGTCTAATCATTACTTAGCCATTTCAGATGGTTTTACCCAAATTGCAGAAAATGTTAATATTTCAAATTCTGAATTTTATTTGATATCTCCTTTGAATATTAATATTGATGAATCTTCTGAAATTAAATTAAATAATTTATCAGATCTTTATTCATCCTCTGAAATTAAGTTGAATATAATGTCCTTACCTTCTTCATTGGTAAAAAATAGAGATTTTTTTTCTCAAATATCTCAAAACACAAAAGGAAATTTCATAGATTTTGGTACAAATAAATCTTACACAGATTTCATAAAACTTTTTTTGAAAAATCCTGTACTTCTTATAGATACGAACTTAGATTCAAAACCTTTATCAAATTTTATAAATGTCCCTCCAACTGTGAATAAATTAAGAATTGGTATTTACAGGCAAGATTTGAAAACAAAAGTTTCTCTAATTAATCCTGATGGTAACGAGTTGACTGAAAATTCTGATTATAATTTTTGGGAACTAGAAAAAATAATTTTTCTAGATATTAATAATCCTCAGTCTGGAACTTGGACAATAATTACAAACGGCTCTGAAGGTAAATATGAAGTATATACAGATACCTCTAATCCTCTGGAGCTACGAACTTTTGGAGATAAAATTTATCCAGTTGATTCAGAAATATTACTTGAAGTGGGAACTTATGTTGAAAACTCAATAATGAATATATCTGATGCAGAATTGCAAGTTAGAGTTAGAGACTTTAAAGGTACTGAAACTATCCAAATAATGAACGATATAGGACAAAAGGGAGATAAAGTCGCACTTGATGGTATTTATTCAGCAATATTACCTGGCGTTCCTGAACAATCAATGATTGATATTGAATATACTTTGCAATGGAAAAGTCTATCTACACCTATAAAACAAATGGATCAAATCAAAGTGGAATATTACCCAGAGTTGAATGTAACTTCAATATCTAATGCTTCGGGGAAAATTGATCAAGAATTTGTCATTGGGAAATTTGAAACCTCTGTTAATAACTATCCTTTCTTAGTAGGGCTAGATGAGATTGATTTAATAACAGATAACTCAAAAAACTATATTACATACAGGCTTGATCCCGTAAAGATAAAGGACACACATAAATCCTATGAATTCAAGATATTAGCAAGTTCTTCAATGAAAATAAAAGAAGAAATATCTTTAGATATTAAAATGAATACTACTTACTTGGATCAAGAACATCAAACTCCACCTGTAAAAATTTCAGTTCAATTAGATACAAATTTTTTGTATATATTTGGATTAAGATATTACTATTGGCTCGTTATCCTAGTTGCAATTTTGGTAATTGCAATTCTTATAATTAACTACTTCAGGAGAGCTAATATTTATGGATTCCTAATTGATGTTGAGAATAATGTTATTGTAGATTTCTCTGAAATAAAAAGAAATCCGATTGAAAAAATGACTCATCCTAAAAGAATTAATTTTAAGGATATAAAACAACTTCCTTATAATGGAGGATATTTCGAATTTTTAGAAGATGAAGTATATATTAATATAATTTCTAAAGATGGAGACCCTAGTATAAGAATCAATTCAGTTCCTGTTACATCTAGAGAATCAATTTCTCAAGGTCAATGGATTGGATCTTCAGGGAAACAAGTAAGATTTAACAAAAATATACCTTACATGAAAATTTAATTATTTATTTTTCTTTAATACTAATACTATTGATTACTGTTCCAAGTTCTCTGTCTGTTGAAGGTTCTCTGAGTCTGATTTTTTTTACAACATCCATTCCTGAAATTACTTTTCCAAATACAGCATGACAAGACACAGTCATATTTAAACAATCCTTTTTGTTATTACTTTCATCATAAGCATCTAGAAATGGTACAGCTTGTAAAGTTATAAAAAATTGACTTCCATTAGAATTAGCTCCTGAATTTGCCATTGATAATATACCTTCACTATTATGTCTAAGATCTACATGAAATTCGTCATTAAACTTATAACCTGGATTTCCCATTCCTGTTCCAGATGGATCACCACCTTGTGCCATAAAGTTTGGTAAGACTCTATGAAAGGTTGTTTGGTCATAATATCCTATTCTTGATAAATTTATAAAATTTTCCACCGTAAATGGGACTTGATCATCATATAGTATTATTTCAAATGATCCAACCTGAGTATCAAAAATAGCTGTATATTCTTTAGATTGATCTAAGTTTCCTGTAGGAGGGGCTGGAGATGACCCAGTCACTGGGCTAACACTCTCGTTATCATTCGAACAAGATATAAATATAATTGCAATAAACATCAATAAGAAAGCTTTACTAAAAATATGAATATTGATTTTTTTATGCATTTCAAACTCCTATAATATTTAAAAATAATAATTTAATTATGGTTAAAAGCACTGAAAATATTCAAGCTTTTTTTTTAGGTAAGTTAGATTATTTTAGCTCAATTGACTTACAAGAAAAAATAAATTTAGAAGTTCAAGAAAATAAAAAAGAAGATCATATATTATTTTTGGAACATGATAATGTTGTTACTTTTGGTTCTCAAGAAAAAATATCTGATGACGAAATTGAAAAATTAAACTCTAATAATCCAAATATATTATTTGTTAAAACTTCAAGAGGAGGCCAAATCACTGTGCATAATCCTGGGCAATTAATTTGTTATCCAATCATTAACATAAAGAAATATTTTTCTGGAATTTTGGAATACGTTGAATTCTTAGAAAAAGTAATTATCGATACTCTTTCTATATACGAAATAAATGCTCATAAAGTCCCAAAAAGAAGAGGGATTTGGGTAAATGGAGATGAAAATGAAATATACGATAAAGAAATAAATCCGAAAGGAGAGAAAATTGCAGCTATTGGTCTGAAAATAATAAAGAATATCTCAATGCATGGATTTGCACTAAATGTTAATAATGACCTAAATATTTATAAAAAAATTGTTCCATGCGGTATGCCAAATTTAAAAGTTTCTTCAATATCACATATCAATCATAAAATTTATCAATTGGAAGATATTTCTATAAAAATAATTGATAGCATAAATAAAATATTAGGTTCAAAAATCAAATTAAATATAAAAAAATATAATGACTAAAACATTAAGTACATACGAATATCTTCAATGCTCTCTAACTGGAGATAAATTTTCAAATGATATTCCAAGAAGGCTAAGCCCATCTTCAGAAAAACCATTATTAGCTAGATATGATTTGGAAAAAGCTAAAGAAACAATGACCAAAGAAAGTTTATTATCTAGAAGAAATGATATGTGGAAATATGAGGAAATATTACCTGTTTTAGATGATAATAATATTGTTTCTCTAGGAGAGGGTAACACTCCATTAATGAGGATGAATAATCTATCCAATGTTTTAGATATTAAAAATCTTTATGTTAAAGATGAAAGTAATAACCCTACAGGTTCGTTTAAAGCTAGAGGTTTATCTGCAGCTATATCAAAAGCTAAAGAATTTGGAATCAAAGGTATCGTTATGCCTTCAGCAGGAAATGCTGCAGGAGCTATGTCAGCATATGCTGCAAAATCTAAAATTGCTGCTAATGTTTTCATGCCTAAGGATGCTCCACTTGCAAACAAAATGGAATGTATAGCTTTTGGGGCAAATGTTGAGCTTGTTGATGGTTTTATATCTGATGCTGGTAAAGCATCAGCGATTGCTGCTGAAAAATATGATTTATTTGATATATCAACCTTGAAGGAACCTTTTAGAGTTGAGGGTAAAAAAACC
This sequence comes from SAR202 cluster bacterium, assembly GCA_008373205.1. GTDB lineage: Bacteria > Chloroflexota > Dehalococcoidia > Lucifugimonadales > Lucifugimonadaceae > TMED-70. The sequence goes on along the minus strand of RQOS01000023.1, from coordinate 23,409 downwards.
ATGGGTCTTGAGATAGTAGAACAACTTGGTTGGCAAGTACCAGATGTTATAATTTATCCAACTGGAGGAGGTACAGGAATTGTTGGGATATGGAAAGCTATAAATGAGCTGGAGAAAATGGGTTTAGTTAATGATAAGAAGCCTAAAATGGTATGTGTTCAAGCTGAAGGATGTTCTCCTTTAGTTGATGCGTTTGAAAAAAACGAAGAGTACGCAGTTCCTTTTGAAAATCCTAAGACTTTAGCTGCAGGTATGAGGGTCCCACTAGCTGTTGGAGATTTTATAATTTTTAATATTTTGAAAGAAAGTAAAGGTACTGCAATAAGAATTAATGATGCAGAAATGCTTGAAGGTGTTTCGCTACTTTCAAAAGAAGAAGGAATCTTTGCTGCTCCTGAAGGTGGAGCTGTATTAAGAGCCACAATGAAATTAAGAGAGAATGGATTTATAGAAAAATCAGATAAAGTTGTAGTAGTGAATACTGGGTCAGCTTATAAATATTTGGATGCGATGCAGAAAACTTTTTGGAATGATTAAGGCTTCTGACCATCCCACTCAATTACATGGCTTGAAATTCCATCAGGGTATTTCGAAGAATATTCATCAATAAGCATTCCCATTACAACAGAATTAAATCTTTGGCCGTTCCTTGGTCTACTCTTTCTAAATGTTCCTTCATGTACAAATCCAATTTTTTCGAAAAGAGTAACGGCATTTTTATTAAATTCTGGTATATCAACCCAAGCTCTGTACATTCCTAAATTTGTAAAACTATGTTCGAGTAAAGCTAGAGCTGCCTCAGTACCATACCCTTTATGCCACACTGATTTATCTCCAATAAGAACAGATAATTGAGCATCACCCAAGGATTCATCAATTGAAAGTTGAGCCTCACCGATATGATGATTATTTAGATAAATAGAAAATATAGATCTATGAGGTTCATGGTGAGGATCATGGAAAACTTCATTCCATTCTTCTTCTGTTGCATTGATCATGTTTTTTGGTTCATAACCTAAATGAGCAGGCTCGTTGTATGTGTATTTTCCAAACCAATTTTCATATACATCTTTATCATCTAACCAATCAATTAATCTTGGAATATCTTCTCTAGTTACATTTTTAAGATTTACAATGTCGCTTTTTTTCATAAATTTACCTTAAATGCAGTGTTGCATTATTTATTACCTTTTATAAGATTATAGTAATTTGTAGAATTTAAGCAAAATAAGATTAAAAGGGGATAATTATGGCAGATTGGAAAATGGAAGCTGAAATAGAATATTGCGTTCCTTGTGGTTATGCAAATTTAGCAGCATGGATGACAAGTGAGCTATTCCAAGCAGCTGGAACAGCTATTGCAATATCATTAAAACCTGGTACTGCTGGTGCATTCAAGGTAACAGTTGATGGTGAAGTTTTATGGGATAAAAAAGCTCAAGGTAAGTCTCCAGACATTATGGAAGCTAAAGAATTAAAAGCTAAAGTTATCAATAAATTAGAATCTCTAGCAAAGGTTTAGCATTAAAATATAAGATTATTTATTAGTAAATTTCAGGAGATTTACGTTAAATGGGTCAACAATATCTAACTGAATATAGTTTGTTGCTTCTTTTTGTGTCATTATCTGTGGTAGTCCCTATAGGAATGTTAGCTACCGCTAAACTTGGAACGAAGTTTGGAGTTACTCCAAGCAGAGTAACTAAGATTAAGAAATCGGCATATGAAGGAGGTCATCCTGCCTTTAGTGAAAAACCTTCACTCTTTAGTTTTGGTTATTTTTACTATGCATTACTTTTTGTTGCATTTGATGTAGAAACTATTTTAATTTTTCCTTGGGCAGTTAGTCATGGGTACATAACCAATGTTTGGGGACTACTTCCATTCATAGGTATTTTAGTTTTTCTAACTGTTCTTACTGTTTCATTTATATACGTTTGGTTAAAGGGGTGTTTAGAATGGATAAAATAGAAAGAGTTCCATTAGATTTATCTACGAAAGAATTGGATAAAGAAGAAGGTGGATTAATAAATACAATGAAGTCAACGCATGTTGCTCCTTTCCCTGAACCTATAATCAATAATGATGATTTAGATAAAAATGTTGTAGTCTCATCTGTAGATCAGCTTCTTAATTGGGCTCGTAAATCAAGCCTTTTCCCCTTACAATTTGGATTAGCCTGTTGTGCTTTTGAGATGATAGCAACTGCAATGAGTAGGTTTGATATTTCAAGATTTGGGATGGAAGTTTTTAGAGCAACTCCAAGACAAGCTGATTTGATGATTGTTGCAGGCACAGTGACATGGAAAATGGCAGTTCCTCTAAGAAGACTTTATGATCAAATGGCAGAACCAAAATGGGTTATATCTATGGGTGTTTGTGCAACATCTGGGGGGCCATATTATGAGAGTTATTCTGTTGTTCCTGGTGTAAATCATATAGTTCCTGTTGATGTATATGTTCCGGGTTGTCCTCCTCGACCAGATGCATTGCTTTATGGAATAATGCAGTTGCATGAAAAAATAAAAAAATATAGCTTGACTGGTGAAAGAGCAGGAGAGGTATAATTTTATGAAAAATTGGAATGGAATTACACTTGCTAAAGAAATAAATTCTCATCTCGAAAAAAGTGTATTAGATTCTAATGACAATGATGTATATGTTGATCCTGAGAAGATTTATCAAGTAATGAAATTTCTCAAGGAAACTTCAGGTTTTTCCTTTGATCTTTTGTCGTCAATAACAGCTGTAGATTATTATGATCATTTTGAAGTTGTATATCATCTCAAATCCCTCATAACACTTTCGAAAGCTACCATTAAGGCTAAAGTTGGTTATGGAAGACAAGATGAACCAAAAATTCAAAGTGTTTATTCGCTTTGGAAAGGGGCAGATTTTCAAGAAAGAGAAATTTACGACTTGATGGGAATAAAATTTGAAGATCATCCCAATATGAAAAGAATTTTGCTTTGGGATGGCTTCCCTGGACACCCATTAAGAAAAGATTTTGTTACTAATGATCAATCTATAGTAGAGGATTCAAAAAAATAAAATGTCTGTAAAAAGTGAACCAATAACAATAAATCTAGGCCCTCAACATCCTTCAACTCATGGTGTTTTTAGGATGCGAGTAACTTTTGACGGTGAAACTATTATTGATGTTGAACCAATTTTTGGATATCTTCATCGAGGTTCGGAAAAACTTGCTGAAGAGAGAACTTATACACAAGTAGTTACCCTTACAGACAGAATGGATTATGTCTCATCAATGTTAAATAACCAAGGATATATTCTTGCCCTAGAGGAGCTTGCTAATATTGATCCTAAACCAAGAGGAGTTTGGTTGAGAATGATTGCATCCGAATTACAAAGAATTGCAAGTCATTTAGTTGCAATTGGATTTTTGATTCAAGATCTTGGAGCGTGGGGAACTCCTCTGACTTACTCAATGAGAGAGAGGGAAAAAATTCTTCAAATGTTTGAAATGCTTTGTGGAGCTAGAATAACAAATTCATATCTAAGACCTGGTGGAGTATTTATGGATGCACCATTACAATTTTGGGAATCCCTTAATGCTTTTATTGAAGATTTTCCTTCAAAGGTTGAAGAGTTAGAAAATCTTCTTACATCTAATGAAATAATATTTTCAAGAACCAAGGGAGTCGCTGTTCTTACTGCTGAACAGGCAATTAATGCATCTATAACTGGGCCAATTCTTAGGTCTACAGGCGTTGATTGGGATCTTCGAAAAACAGACCCTTACGATTATTATGATCAAGTAGAATTTGATATTCCAACTCATACTGCTGGAGATAATTATTCAAGATATCTACTAAGAGTTCAAGAGATGAGAGAAAGTTTAAGAATTGTAAAGCAGTGTGTCGAAAAAATTGAACCAGGCCCAGTAAGGCCTCACCATGACGAGGTTCCTAATTTAGTTAGACCTCCCAAAGGTGATTGCTATACAGCAATTGAAGGGTCTAAAGGAGAATTAGGGTTTTATCTTGTATCTGATGGATCAATTTCTCCATACAGATGGCATGTAAGATCATCATCATTGATTAATTTAACTTTGCTCAAAGACATGCTTGTCGGAACTTTGTTTGGAGATTTATTTGTCACATTTGGAAGTATAGACATTAATATGGGAGAAGTAGATAGGTAATGTTTGAATTTATTTATGACATACTTCAATTTTTTCTTCATATTTTAATAACAGACTTTAAGTATGAAAACTTTTTATTAACTTTACTCTCTGGAATAATAATTGCTTTTGCAGTAATTAATGCAGTTTTGGGAGGAGTTCTTGCTCTAATTTGGGGAGAGCGAAGGCTATTAGGAAGATTTCAGCAACGATCAGGTCCTAATAGATGGGGACCTCAAGGTATATTAACTTCTACGGCTGATGCAGTCAAAGTAATGTTCAAAGAAGATATAATTCCAGAAGAAGCTGACAAGTATATTTTCAATTTGGCTCCATTACTTTTGGTTGTTCCAGTTTTTATAATATTCTCTGTGATTCCTTTTGGAATAGGTCTGTATGCGGTCAATATTAATGTAAGTGTGTTGTTTATTCTTGCAGTAACATCTATCAGTGGATTGTCTATTATCTGTGCCGCTTGGGCTTCTGCAAATAGAATAGCTATTTTCTCTGCCCTAAGATCAGTTGCAATGCTAATCTCCTATGAGATTCCTGTTGGTTTGTCACTTGTTGGAATTTTACTGATTACTGAGTCAATGTCAGTAATGGATATAGTCAATTTCCATAATATGCCTTTTATACTGATTCAACCTGTTGCAGCAGTCGTTTTCTTTTTAGGTTCTTTGGCAGAAATAAACAGGACCCCTTTTGATCTTACAGAAGCTGAGTCTGAACTAGCTGCTGGATATCAAAATGATTACTCTGGAATGAAATGGGGGTTGTTTTATTTAGGAGAATTTGCAGCTGCTATTGCTGCTGCTTCAGTTTTTTCTACACTTTTTCTTGGTGGGCCTAATGGGCCAATTTTGCCTGGGATTTTTTGGTTGACGATTAAGGTAGTTGCAGTTTTATTCTTAATAATTTGGATTAGGGCTACATGGCCTAGATTTAGAATTGATCAAGTGCTTAATTTAGCATGGAAAGGTCTTTTTGAATTAACTTTAGTAAATATAGTTGTAACTTCTATTGCAGTGATTATTTGGCCAGATGGGGAATCAAATCGAATGATATATATTGCGCTAGCAAATTGGATATTTGTATTCCCATTTCTTTTCATAATATTTAGATTACTAAAAACTAAAAATTATGATGATAATGATATAAAAAAAGTGACGTATCCAGTAGGATCAGATAAACCAAAATTTGAGAAAGTAGGTAACTGATGTTAGGATTTGGACTTATAAAAGGGTTATCTGTTACGCTGAAAAATCTATTCTCTCCAGTATTTACAATTCAATATCCAGATAGAAGAGTAGGTCTTTTAGCTCTTTCTAAACATCTAGATAAACCTATATCCAAAATTCTTACTGAAACTCCTAAAATCTTCCTTTTGGGGTTAGTGAGAATGGTAAAGATACCAGTTAAAATAGATCAATTTCCAAGATTTAGAGGTAATGAGTTTGTTTGGTACGATGATAGATGCACTGCTTGTGCCTCCTGTGCAAAATACTGCCCACTTGGGATTATTGAAATCGTAACTCATCCTGGTGGAGAAAATATGCAAGCTGGTGAAAATTATGCAATTGATAAATTTGATATAGATACAGGAAGATGTATGTTTTGTGGGTTATGTGTTGAAGCATGTCCTTATGATGCGCTACATATGGGTACAGATTTTGAAAGAGGAAACTATGAAAGAGTTAATTTGGTTCTTGATAAAGAAACATTAATTTCTCAAAATAAAAATCCAAGTAGTTGGTTTAGGCCTCAATTTGAAGAAAATGAATATAACCCTTGGGAAAAAGACTTAAATAACCCTAAGGAAGCCGGAAGACACGAAAAACCTAGTTATCAAAATATAAAAAATAAATGGGTTAGTAAAAGGAAATTAGATGGATAATTCGTTACTAAATATTTTTTTGATATTAGTCTCTATAGTAGGTGTTATTAGTGCATTGGTTGTAGTGGTTCAAACAAACGTTTTTAGGGCAGCAATATGCTTGGCATTAAGTTTTATTACTGTGGCAGTTGTTTATTTTGCAATTAATGCAGAATTTTTAGGGGCAGTGCAAATTCTAGTATATGTAGGAGCTGTTTCTGTTTTGATGGCTTTTTCGGTTTTGCTAGTTAAGGATTTACAAACTGCTTCATCATCAACCAAAGGAATTAGCTTCTATACTTCTCTATTTATTTCATCGTTGATATTTGCTGTTTTTACCTATGTGATACTTTCAACAAATTGGACTACAGTTGATGATATTAAATCTCCATTAGTTAAAGAAGTTTTATTTGAAAGATATGTTGAAAATCCAGATGACAACTCCATATCTTCAGTAAAGAATACTTCTGATGAAAATCAAATTAAAGAAGGATTATTTAATAATTCCATAATTCCTATAGGAACGCTTCTTTCTACAAGATATTTTATATCACTTCAATTAATCGGTCTTATAATAGTCGCATGTGTAATTGGATCTATAGCAGTTACAAAAAATACTATAGAAAATGATAATGAAGGAGAAAGAGAAACGGTATGACTTTAGATATTGTATTAATTTTTTCTTCAGCCTTATTATCTATAGGAATATTTGGTTTATTGACTAGAAAAAATATAGTAATTACATTGATGTCTCTTGAGCTTATATTTAACTCTGTAGTATTAGCTGTAATTGCATTTACTAGATACAGCATTCATGAAGATTTTATATTAAATTCCCTTACTAATGAAAATATTTTTCATGTTTTGTCAGGAAATATTTTAGGTATTTTTATTATCTCTGTTGCAGCTGGAGAAACTGCATTAGCATTAGCTTTAGTGCTTGCGCTTGGAAAATTTAAATCAACCGTTGAGCTATCTGATTTATCGGAGATGAAAAATTAATTATGTGGATTGATTATAAAAAAGTTAATAATTTGACTACTGCTGAAACTTGGAAAAACTTACTTGAAGCAGAAGGGCTTCCAACCAAGATTATTCCTGAGAATGGTTTATTAGAATGGTCAGAAAAATCAAACTTTAGAATACTTGTTCCGAAAGGTAGAGAACATGTTGCAGATGAAATTATAAGAAAAATTTAGGGAGAAATTATTTTTGATTGAAATACTAACATTGCTAATATTGTTAATTCCTTTTAGCGTTTTTATTTTTAATTCAATTGTATTAAGAAACTTAATAAGTGATAAGAGTGAAATTCCTGGTATTGTAAACTCAATTTCTATTGGAATAAGTTTTATTTTTGCTTTAATTGCACTTTTTAATGTAGGGGATTTTTCATCGTCAATTTCATTTACATGGATCAACCTAAATGATGTTGATATAACTTTTTCTTTCTTGGTAGATCCGCTGACTGCAATAATGTTAGTTGTAGTTTCAGGAGTCTCGTTTTTGGTTCAGATTTACTCCATTGGATACATGCATGGAGACAAAAGTTTTTGTAGATACTTCTCCTATATGGCTTTATTTACAGGTTCTATGCTTGGCCTAGTAATGTCTAGAAACATTCTACAATTATTTATTTTTTGGGAATTAGTGGGTGTTTCTTCTTATCTACTTATTGGCTTTTGGCATGAAAGGAAATCTGCAGCTGCAGCTGCAAAGAAAGCCTTTATTATGACAAGATTAGGAGATTTCGGATTTTTATTCTCTATAATTTATTTATTTAATGTGAATTCTGACTTATTAGAAATTCCTGCTTTATACAATGCAATATTGAATAATGAAATATCAACAAATGTAGCAACGATTTTATCTCTGGGATTCTTAGTGGGGGCTATAGGTAAATCTGCCCAATTCCCTCTTCATAATTGGCTTCCTGATGCCATGGAAGGACCTACTTCAGTCTCTGCTTTAATTCATTCAGCAACGATGGTTACAGCGGGAGTATTTTTGATAGCAAGGCTTTTCCCTTTATTTCAAAACTCAGATATTATGATTCTAGTAGCAATCATAGGAGCTTTAACTTCCTTTATTGCAGCTACAATGGCACTTACTACAACTGATATTAAGAGAGTATTAGCTTATTCAACAATTTCTCAATTAGGATATATGTTTATGGCTCTAGGATTAGGAGCTTACACTGCAGCTGTATTCCATTTATTTACTCATGCATTTTTTAAGGCAGGATTATTCCTGAGTGCTGGATCAGTACACCATGCAGCAGGTACTTTCAATATGAAATATATGGGTGGCTTAAAATCTAAGATGAAATACACATATTATTCTATGACAATCTGCGCCTTATCTTTATCAGGATTATTCCCTTTGTCTGGTTTCTGGTCAAAAGATGAGATTGTCTTATCAGGTTATTTACACGGTGGCTATATAGGTTATATATGCATGATAATCGGTCTTTTAGTGGCATTTTTAACTTCTTTTTATATGTTTAGAGCTATTTCACTAACATTTTTGGGTGAGTTTAGAGGTGGTGGTGATAAAGAATCTGAAGACTTGAAGTCTAAGAACCTTCCTGTTCCAGAAACTGTAGAACATGTGCATTTGGAAGAATCTCCCAGATACATGATATATCCAATTGTTTTATTATCTTTTTTTGCAATATTTATTGGTTACCTAGTTAATCCTGTTTTTTCAAATCTATTATTTATAGATAAACATTTATTTGGTGTTTTTCTAGAAAAAAGTTTAGAAGTTTTTCATTATCATGGAGCTCATGAGTTCAACTTCTCAATAGCACTTGTTTCTACATTTATATCAATTACTGGAATATTATTTGGAATAAATATTTATAGACAGAAGATTGAAATAGAAAAAAGTTCTTTCATATCAGCTATAAATAATTTCTTGGATAAAAAATACTACATGGATGTTTTGTATGAAAAAATATTTGTGAGAAATGTTTTTTATGAAATCATATGCGCAGGATCTGAATGGATTGATAAAAATATTTTTGATGGAATAAATGTTGGTCTATCTAAACTTGTTGGTCGATTGAGTTTAAGTTCGTTGAAACTACAAGATGGACAAATTCATACTTATAGCTTAGCTATGGTTGTTACTGGTGTTATTTCAGTATTTATTTTAGTAATTTTAGGTTGATATAAATGTTTAATTTTATTCTTACAATAACAGTCTTTCTTCCTGCTTTTGCAGCTTTGTTATTGTTATTTCTTAAGGATAGAAAACAGGTTGTCCAATTATCCATACTTTCTTCAATAGTGACGTTTGTCTTAACTGTTGCCTTATTTATTCTTTACGATAAAGACAAAGGTGGAATCCAATTTATAGATCATCTAAATTGGATTGATTCAGTAAATATTAAATCATCTTATTTACTTGGTTTAGATGGCCTTTCTGCACCATTAGTTTTACTAACAGGATTATTGGGTATGGTTGCTTGCATGTCTTCATGGAGAATAAGTCATAGGTACAAAGAATATTTTATATGGCTGTTGTTATTGGAAACTAGTGTTTTGGGAGTCTTCACATCATTAGATTTATTACTTTTCTTTATATTTTTTGAATTTGAATTGATACCGATGTACATGTTGATTGGTATTTGGGGTTCAGGTAGAAAAGAGTACTCTGCAACAAAGTTTGTTATTTTTACTTTGGCAGGAGGAGCATTTATGCTTATTGGAATACTTGCCTTATTTGCCAGTGATTCTGTTAGTACGCTTGCAATGGTTTCAATTCCAGAAATTGGTGTTCAAGGTATTCCAGACTTAATTGCAGGAAAAGACTTAATAATTCCTGCATCATTTATTTTTGCATTTTTCTTTATTGCATTTGCAGTGAAACTCCCCCTTTGGCCTCTTCATAACTGGTTGCCTGACGCTCATACAGATGCTCCAACAGCAGTTTCTATAATGCTTGCAGGGGTGCTGTTGAAAATGGCTGGTTATGGATTATTTAGAATTAATCTTGGTTTTTTTCAAGAAACCCAAGGATTTACTATTTTTAGTGTAACCGAGCTTTTGGCACTTTTAGGAACTATTTCTATAGTTTATGGTGCAATAGTGACTCTTAGACAAACTGATCTTAAGAGGTTAATTGCATATTCATCAATAAGTCATATGGGCTATGTTTTACTAGGATTCTCAGCTATAAGTAAGTCTGGTGAATTTTCTTTATATTCTCTAAATGGAGCTGCAATGCAAATGTTTACTCATGGAACTATAACAGGACTTTCATTCCTAGCCGTTGGCCTTATTTATGATAGAACTCATACTAGAGATATTAATAAACTAGGAGCGATTGCAAATAAAATGCCAATGGTTTCTTTATTTTTTGTGATTTCAGGATTAGCGTCCTTAGGATTACCAGGTTTTTCAGGATTTGTTTCAGAAATTATGATCTTCTTAGGAAGTTATAAAGTTTTTCCTGCTTATACAATAATTTCTGCTTTTGGAGTAGTCTTAGCTGCAGGTTATATTCTTTGGATGGTTCAAAGATCTATGTTTGGTTCTAATAATTTAGAAAAGGATGATAAAACTTATAAATATGACGAATTATCTGATGCAAATTTTTATGATATTTTACCTGCTTTCTTAATAACAGTGCCAATTATATTAATAGGTATAATTCCAAGTATTTTTATTACTTTTTTTGATATGGGAATAAAGGAGATTCTAAGATAATGCAATTTCAAGAATTAACATATTTACTCTCTCCGATAATATTAATTATTACTGCATTATTTGTTTTAATAATAGATTTTTTTACAAATAGAAAATCTGTTCTTATGATTTACACGCTATTTGGAATATTTATTTCAGCTTTAATATTGGTGATTCAATTTATAAATTTTGATTCCAATAAAAATATTTTTTTTGATACTTTAGTATTTGATAAATTATATATCTTTATGGCTCTATTTCTAATAATTTTAACCTTCGTGATTTTGTTAGCATTTTATGATTACATAATAAATCAAATAACTTTTAGATCAGAATTTATTTCCTTGCTACTTTTATCTTTGGTTGGTTCTTTACTAGTGATTATGTCTATTGATTTTATTACCTTATATTTATCTCTTGAACTAGCTTCTTTACCAATAATTTCACTTGTTGCATTTGGTAGAGGAAAATTTAGCCTTGAAGCGGCATTTAAATATTTAATATTGGCATCATTATCTACTGGAATATTCTTGATGGGAGTTGCTTATATTTATGGAATTACGGGATCTATTGATATTGTCAATATAAATATTTCTTATATAAATCCTGCTTTAATATTAGGACTTGTATTTTTGTTTATGGGTATAGCTTTCAAGCTATCAATCGCTCCTTGGCATATGTGGACACCAGATACTTATCAAGGGTCTCCAATGCCAATAGTTACTTATCTATCAACAGTTTCTAAGGTAGCAGGATTTGTTTTGATTATGAGAATTTTCCTAGAAATTTTTTCAGTAAATTTTGATTCTTACAATTTTATAATTTTTCTATCTTTAGTAGCATTTTTATCAATGACTATAGGTAATTTTGGGGCAATCTTTCAAAAAGACTTAAAGAGACTATTTGCTTACTCTACAGTTGCACATGCAGGTTATATGTTAGTTGGTGTTATAGCTCTAATTTCTACTTCATCAGCAGGATCAACAACATTATTTTATGTAATAGGTTATGCAATTACTAATCTGACTGTATTTTTCTGTTTACAACATATTATAAATTTAACTCAAAGTTCTTCTATTGATAGCCTCAAGGGTTTATTCCACACTTATCCATTGGTATCAATAATGTTGACAGTTTCAATATTAAGTCTTTTAGGAATACCAGCTACAGTAGGATTTATGGGTAAAGTTTTAGTTTTTAGTTCAGCTGTAGATAATGGATTAGCTTGGTTGGCTATCGTAGGTGTTATTAATTCATTTATTTCTGCTTACTACTATCTTGGTATTCTTAGGAATATTTTTATGTCTAGTGAAAAATTTGAACAAAAGTCTAATAGCAATAATAACTATATTTTAGTAGCATCATTATCATCATTGATAGTTTTAGTACTGGGAATTTTCCCCGATGCATTACTATCTGTAATTGATGATGTTATGTCTGCTATTTAGAAGAGGTTAGTAGTGATATATAAAAATATTTGTTCAGTAATTAATCCTGATTCGCAGGAAGCAATAAATTTGTGCGATCAAATTGAATCAAAATTTTCAAGCGTATCTTGGCAAAAAGTTAATGATTTTAAGTTTGATAAGGTTGAAGATATTGATTTAGTTATTGCCATAGGAGGAGACGGTACTCTACTGAGAGCTGTTTCTTTGGCGGTAAAATATGATGTACCTGTTTTAGGAATCAATATGGGGACCGTGGGATTTATGACAGATATTGAGGGAGATAAAGCATTATCAGAATTAGAAGAATATTTAAATGGAGTAAGAATAGAAGAAAGATCAATGCTAGAAATTGAGTTCAATAATTCTGGCAATAAAAATTCTTATATAGCTCTCAATGATATCGTAATTGCAAGAGGTTCTTCGATATCAATGATAGAAACAATTACTGAAATTGATAATGTTCATTTAGCAACCTATAGGGGAGATGGAATTGTTATATCAACTGCTACAGGCTCTACAGGATACGCCTTAGCACTAGGAGGTCCTGTGCTTGATCCTAAATCAAGTGACTACTTTATAAAACCTATTGCAACTCATATGAGTCAATTTGGAGGAGCAATTGTAAACTCTGACTCAGTTTGTAAAATAACTGTTTCTACCCGTAAAGATGCTCAAATTAGCATTGATGGTTTTATAGAACATAAAATAGATAATAATGATGATTTCTTGATAAAAATTTCAGATACTAAAGCTAAATTTCTAAGAAAAAACCCATCTAGTTATTATTGGGGAACTATTACAGAAAAACTTGGTATTCGAAAAGGAAATTATATTTCAAAGAATTAATAATATGGACTCAAAATTAGTTTACAATGCTGACTCTTTACAGATAAGAAGAGACACATATGAAATGTCCAATAAATCAATCATAAATAAGGATTTTGTTGATCATCCTGGATCAGTGTTGATAATAGGATTAAGAGGAAAAAAAATTTTATTTGTTAGACAATGGAGACAACCAGTAAAGACTTACACATTAGAACTTCCTTGCGGAACTTTAAAAAAATCAGAGAATTCTAACGCTGGTGCCGATAGAGAATTCAGAGAAGAGACTGGTTTTTCAGCCAAAGAATATAAATCCTTTGGAAAGTTTTATGTAGCTCCTGGTTACAGCAATGAAGTTACTGAGTATTTTATAGCTGATAAAATTTTTGAATCTCCTCTTGATCAGGATGAGGATGAGGATATTACATTGGAAGAGTATACATTAGAAGAGTCATTTGAATTGATAAAAGATAACAAAATTATAGATCAAGGTACAATTACAGCTCTAAATATCTATAAATCAATAATATAATTTTTTTAAGGAGAGTTTTTTATGTATGATCACGATTTATTAATAGTGGGAGCAGGTCTAGCTGGCTTGCGATGTGCTGTAGAAGCACAAAGATTAGGATTGGACGTTGCTGTCATAACTAAAGTTCATCCTGTCAGAAGTCACTCAAATGCTGCTCAGGGGGGAATTAATGCTCCACTGACAGATAGAGGAGATGATTGGAAGGGACATGCTTTAGACACAATTAAAGGAAGCGATTATCTAGCCGATCAAGATGCTGTTGAAATTATGAGTCAAGAAGCTGGTGAAGCTGTTCTTGAACTTGAAAGAATGGGAGTTATTTTTTCAAGAGGAGATGATGGTAAATTAGGAACTCGAAGGTTTGGGGGGCAAAAAGTAGCTAGAACATTTTTTGTGGGAGCTATTACCGGTTCAGCTTTACTCCATGTATTATATGAACAATCTCTAAAATTAGGACTTACTGTTTATGAAGAATGGTTTGTAACATCACTGATAAAGCATGAAGGTGCTGTCAAGGGAGTCGTAGCTCTTGATCTAAAAACAGGAGAACTTGAATCAATTACTGCTAAATCTGTTGTTATCGCAGCTGGTGGTGCAGGGCGAGTATTTGAACCTTCAACCAATGCATTAATATGTACAGGCGATGGTCTATCTTTAGCATGGAATAATGGTGCTGGATTGATGGATATGGAAATGATTCAATATCATCCTACAACGTTGGCTAGAACTGGTATTTTATTATCTGAAGCTGCAAGAGGAGAGGGTGCTTACCTACTGAATTCAGAAGGTGACAGATTTATGGAAAAATATGCACCTGACTATATGGAATTAGCCTCAAGAGATGTTGTTTCAAGGGCTGAACAAACTGAGATTAATGAAGGAAGAGGCATTGATGGTAATGTACTTCTTGATTTGAGGCATCTTGGTAAAGAATTTATTGAAACTAGATTAGGTTATCTACAAGAAGTTTCTGTCGAATTTCTGGGTATAGATATGTCAGAAAAACCAGTTCCTATAAGACCTGGAATGCACTACATTATGGGTGGAATAAAAACTGATGTAGATGGCGAGACAGGTGTCCCGGGCTTATATGCAGCGGGTGAATGTGCAAATGTAAGTGTTCATGGAGCTAACAGATTAGGTGCCAATTCTTTATTGGATACAGTTGTTTTTGGAAGAAGATCTGCTGAAAAAGCATCCGACTATGTGAAAACAGTTTCAAATGAAGAGATTCCTACAAAATCATATGTTGAAAAAGATCTTAAGAGAATTAAAAATATAATGAATTCAGATGGTAACCTCAGAGTTTCTGAAGTAAGAAATGAAATGGCTGAAGCTATGACAAAAGGAATTGGTGTATTTAGAGATCAAAAATCTATGGAATATGCTAAGTCAGTTGTTGATCAAACTAAAATTAAGTATAGAGATTCTATAAAGATTGATAATAAAGGAAAAGTATATAATACTGATTTACTATTCGCTTTAGAACTTGGAAACATGATTGATTGCGCTGAATCTATAGTTCATGGAGCTCTAACTAGAAAAGAGAGCAGGGGAGCTCATTTCAGAACAGACTTAACCGACAGAAATGATAAAGATTGGCTAAAACATACATTGGTTTATAAAGACCTTGAAGGAGAAATATCAATTAAAACCCCTGACGTAACTATTACTCAATGGCAACCAGTGGAAAGAGTCTATTAGGAGAGATTATGATAGTAACCTTAAATGTAAAAAGATATGATCCAGAAAAATCTAAAGATAACACTTGGTACCAAGAGTACAAAATGGATATTCACCAGTCTTCAACTGTTTTAGATGCTCTAATTCATGTAAGAGAAGAAATAGATGGAACTCTTGGACTTAGATGTGCTTGCAGAGCTTCAATATGTGGATCATGTGGAATGAGAGTCAATGGACAGGCAAAACTGGTATGTAAAACTAGAGTAGAAGAATTATCTCCAGATGGAGAAACTCTTCTTGTAGAGCCAATGGGTAATCAACCAGTTATAAAGGATCTTGTAGTAGATATAAGTTCATTCTTTGCAAAAATGGAGCAAGTAACTCCATTTCTTCAACCCGACAAACTTCCTGAGTCAGGAGAATTTATTGCATCTAATGATTCTATGGAAAAATTATTGACTGAAATGAACTGTATAATGTGTGGATTGTGTGTATCTGACTGTACAGTATTAGAAGTTGATAATACTTTTATTGGTCCTGCAGCTTTAGCCAAAGCTTCAAGATTTGTTTATGATCCAAGAGATGATAAAACATCTGAAAGGCTCAATTATCTAAATGATGAGAGTGGTGGTATTTGGGATTGTACAAGATGCATGCAATGTGTTGAAGTATGTCCTAAAGGAGTAAGCCCAATGGATAGAATTATGGACCTTAGGGAGTCTGCAATTGAATTCGGAGCAAAAAAAACTCATGGTTATCATCATACTAATTCTTTCGAAAAATCAGTTACCGCTAATGGTAGACTAGATGAAAGTAGATTAGCTTTAGAATCAGCAGGAATATTCAATATCTTTAGATTATTAGATTTAGTACCTGTCGGATTAAGAGCATTAATTAGAGGAAAACTTCCACCATTATTTCCTCATAAAGCTAAAGATAATAAAAAGATTAAGGAACTGGCTAAAGCCATTAAGGAGAAAGAGTAATGAAATATGCATTTTATCCAGGATGTGTTGCTAGAGGAGGAACTCCAGAGTTGCTATCTTCATCTATGGCTGTTTTAGACAAACTTGGTATTGAATTAGAAGAACTAACTAAAGCAGGTTGTACGGGTGCAGGTGTTCTTCAAGAAAAAAATCCATTATTAGGAGATACAATTAATGTCAGAACTTTGGCTATGGCTGAAGAATTAGGCCTAAATATTATGACCCTGTGCTCAACTTGCCAAGGGGTCCTTAGTCAAGCTAATCTTAAAGTGAAAAAAGATAAGGAATACTTAGACGAAATAAATGCCTTAATAAAAGATGAAGGCTATGAATATAAAGGAACAACTGAGGTAAAGCATCTTTTATGGATATTGGTAGAAGATTATGGCTTAGATAAATTAGAATCTCATTTTACAACAAAACTATCTGATCTAAAATTCGCTCCATTTTATGGATGTTATATGGTTAGACCATCTGAAGCACTAGGATTTAATGAAAGACCAGAAAGAAAGATGTATCTTGAACAGGTTATTGAATCTTGTGGGGCTGAGGCTATTGATTTTCCAGGCAAATTTTCTTGTTGCGGATTTCCAATACTCTTTATCAATCAAAAGAACTCACTAAAAATGGTTTCCAATAATACTGGTTCAGCAAAAGACCTAGGTGCAGATGCTATGGTTACTCCATGTCCATTATGTCACTTAAACCTTGATGGTTATCAAGGAAAAGCTAGAAGTAATAATAGAGGTGATAAGGCTGATTTACCAATAATTCATATGCCTCAAATGATTGCTCTTGCCATGGGAATTGAGAAAAAAGACATTGGATTAAATAGACATATTGTTTCAGCTAAAGAAGTATTAAATAAAGTCTAAATTTCTTTATAAATAAAACTAAACTATCTATAAAAACTTACATCGTTCTTTTGCATTTTTAACATTAGCTATAAATTTGACTGTATGCAATTCAGTTATTTTTTATATGAATTATTTTAGAGGTAATGTATTAGCTGTTTTTTTTCATAATATCTAACAGTTCAATTACTGAATCAACAGATTTAGAAAGAGCTGAATGTTCATCTTTATTTAAGTCAACTTCGATCACTTCTTCAATACCATTTGCACCAAGCTTAACAGGTACACCTGCATAAACATCATTAAATCCATATTCTCCACTTAATAACGCTGCACATGGTAGTATCTGTTGTTTATCTAATAAGATTGCTTCAACCATTTGAACAATTGAAGCTGATGGTGCATAGAATGCAGATCCTGTTTTCAGTAGAGCAACAATTTCAGCTCCACCATCTCTAGTTCTTTGAACTATTGATGCTAATTTATTTTTTTCAATCATATCCTCAACAGGAACACCACCTACATTTGTTGCTCCTATAACAGGAACCATAGTATCTCCATGCCCTCCAAGAACATATGCGTTCACACTTTCAACAGAAACATTAAGTTCTTCTGCAATGAAAGTACTAAATCTAGCAGTATCTAAAATACCAGCCATTCCAATAACTCTTTTAGAGTCAAATCCACTTATATTGTAAGCATGCTGAACCATAGCATCTAAAGGATTAGAAACTACGATAATTATAGAATTAGGTGAGTGTTTTACTACTTCTTCTGTAACACTACCTACGATTTTCATATTAGTAAGAAGAAGGTCATCTCTACTCATTCCAGGTTTTCTTGCAATTCCTGCAGTTATAACAACTACGTCTGAATTAGCAGTTTCTTCGTATCCATTTGAACCTGTTATTTTACTATCTGTTCCTAAAACTGGACCAGATTCCAATATATCTAATGCTTTACCTTGTGGCATATCTTCAACTACATCAACCAATACTACATCAGCATATTTTTTTTCAAAAATTCTTTGTGCAGTTGTTGCTCCTACGTTTCCTGCTCCTATTACTGATACTTTAAATTTCATCATTTACCTCCAATTATTTTTTTTATTTACCCCAAGGAGTAATCGCTTTTTTTAACGATTCATAACCCTGAATGAATCCAGGTCGATCTCCACTATAAACTTCATCAAATGTTTCTAATGCACTATCTAACCACGAATGTAGTTCCTTATTATCAGGATTAGCATCAATGTATGCATCTCTAATCAGTACAAAATGTATTCTTGGATCATATGGTTGTTTAGTCCCTCCAACCCATTCGTCACCATCTAATAACCTTAATAACATTGCATCTGCAGAACCTAGTGTTTGCTCATGAATAGGAGGGCCAGACATTCTATGCATAACGGAAGTCATATCTCTACCATTACCTGTTGTATAACCCATATCTGACCAAATATTTCTCATATCTACATCTTGCCCTAAATGTTTTGCAACTTTCCCCCCAAATGCTCTTAGAGGATCTGAAATATCAGCCAGTAGATCAGTTAATCTGTCTCCGTCTAAATCTGTTGAAAGGACAATAGTTTCTTGTTGTTCGATAATATCCCACACTAGAAGACCATAATTTGTATCAGAGATATGTTGCTCTATTCTTCCTGACCAATTTTCCATTCCATCTTTGAAATTTGGAGGTAAAATTTTTATTATCTTATCGATTCTTTCTTTATGTTCCTCATAGGGATCAACTGCATATTTTCTTCCAACTTCAAATTTAGTTCCCTGTAAAAGCCAAGAATGAAGTCCAGCATTAATACCATCTTCCATTGCTTGTGTAGGTTTTGTTGCGACTCTACCAATTGAGCCAGTGTCGTTAACTAATTGTAAGAATAATCTATTAGCATATGCCATTTGAACAGCTGGAGTGTTCATTTCAGAATGAACTATTCCTTCATCGTTAACTCCAAATTTCTCTTTATCTTGGGAGTAAGGAAGGCATGGCATTGATCTTACCACAGTTATCGGCCCATATGGTCTGACATTACAATATACACCAGCCTGAGTTCTTAATGGAGCATTCCCAGATTTACCCATAACAACAACTTTCTTGCCTCCACCATCATTTACATATGCATCGCCTGCTGTTGACCACTTGATAGAAGTACATGGCATATTCCCAAACCAAGCAAGAGCTTCAAGTTTAGTATCATGTCTGTATTGAGACCACATTGGGACACCATAATAAGGTAGTCCAAGTATATCGATAGCGGCGATTGTTCCTAAGAGTGCATACGCATCAGTTAATGAATGGGCTACTGGATTAATTTTTCCATCATGGTTACCACCTTGCCAAACTACAGCGTCTGGATATCCCTCAGGCTTTATATCAGCTTTTTCAAAAATATTTGATAACTCATTAAATAAATTACCATTGGCTTCAGTTTTAGCTATATTCAGTAAGTCGATCATTTTTTTCTCCTTATAAAGGTATATTACCGTGTTTTTTTGGGGGATTCTCTAAATATTTTTTACTAAAAATTTCTAAAGCATTAGCAATTTTTTTTCTTGAGTGTGCTGGATCTATAACGTCGTCTATATAACCTCTAGAGGCAGCGATATATGGAGTTGAAAATTTTTCTTTATATTCAGAAATCAATTTTTCTCTAGTTGCTTGTGGGTCATCAGACTCTGAAATTTCTTTTCTAGATATTACATTTACAGCACCTTCTGGCCCCATTACAGCAATTTCAGCAGTTGGCCAAGCAAGATTTAGATCAGATCTCAATTCTTTAGAATTCATGACAATATAAGCTCCACCGTAAGCTTTTCTAAGAATAACAGAAATTTTAGGAACAGTTGCTTCAGCATAAGCATAAATTAATTTTGCTCCATGTCTTATGATTCCTTGATGTTCTTGATTTACACCAGGCATAAATCCCGGAACATCCACTAAAGTTACAATAGGAATATTATACGCATCACAAAATCTGACAAATCTCGCAGCTTTGTCAGATGCATTTATATCCAGCATTCCTGCCATATGGGCAGGTTGATTAGCTACAATCCCAACACTTGAACCTCTAATTCTTCCAAACCCTATAACAATATTTTGAGCATAGTTGGATTGTATTTCAAAGAAATCTTTGTCATCAATTATGTTATCTATTACATCTATAACATTGTAAGGCTCAGTAGATTTTTCAGGGATAATTGTTCGTAATATTTCACCATTTGGATCACTTGAATTACCATCAATTTTTTTTGCATTTTCAAGATTATTTTGAGGTAAAAAACTTAAGAGTTTTTTTACTGCATTTATACACTGAGATTCATCATCATATACAAAATGAGCTACACCAGATTTTGTAGCATGAGGTACTGATCCTCCTAAGTCTTCGTGACTTATTTCTTCTCCAGTTACAGACTTTACAACATCAGGTCCTGTTATATACATTTGACCGATATCTTTTACCATAAAAATAAAATCAGTTATAGCAGGGGAGTAAACTGCTCCACCAGCTGAAGGACCCACGATTACGGTTATTTGAGGAATAACACCTGAATACATTGTATTTCTTACAAATACCTCTCCATATCCTGCTAAAGAATCAACACCTTCTTGAATTCTTGCTCCTCCAGAGTCATTGAAACCAATGATAGGAGCCCCGTTTTTTGAAGCCATATCCATGATTTTTGCTATCTTTTTACCAGCAACCAAAGATAATGAACCTCCTAAAACAGTAAAATCCTGAGCATAAGCAAAAGTTTGTCTACCGTTAACAAAACCATATGCTGTAACTACTGAATCTCCATCGTAAACACTTTTATCTAAACCTAAATCTTTAGATTGATGCTGAACAAAAATATCAACCTCTTCATAGTCAGAATTATCAAAAAATAGTGCTAATCTTTCCCGTGCAGTTAGTTTCCCTTTTTTCTTTTGAGATTCTATTCTTCTATCTCCACCACCTTTTTGAGCATTTTCTCTTTTAGAATTGAGTTGCTCAATAAGATTTTTATTTTCATTATTATCAGGCAATTAGGTAACCTTATTATTAATTCATAAATATTATTTTCAGACTTAATAATAAATATGAAATATAATAATTCATAGAACTAAATGCCCAATAAAACAGACTTCTTATGAATAAATTATCCCTAAATACTAAAAGTTTATTAATTATGGGAATAATAAATGCAACTCCTGATTCTTTTTCAGGTGACGGTATATTCAAAAATAATAAATTCTCTTTAGAAAAAGAATTAGAAAACATGCTTGAACAGTCTGTGGATATTATTGATGTTGGAGGCGAATCAACTAGACCTCCTTCGGTTTATGAAAATGTTAAAGAAGTGACTGAAAATGAAGAACTCGACAGAGTTTTACCAATCATTGAATTTATAAAGAAAAATTTTCCTCTTTATATATCTATTGATACAAAAAAACCTTTAGTTGCAAAAGAAGCTGTAAAATTAGGAGTTTCTATAGTAAATGATATTTCTATGTTTGAAGATGAATCAATCTTAGAATCAATCTGTGAAAATAATATATTTTATGTATTAAATCACTTTAGAAAGAATAAAAACCATAAAAACATTATTCCTGAAATTATTGATGACTTATCAAGCAAGATTGATTCTATACTAGAAAAAGGCTTTAAAAGAGAAAATATAATCTTAGATCCTGGAATTGGATTTGGTAAAAAATTTGATCAATCAAAAGATGCTTTATCAAATATAGATATTATTAAGAGATCTTTTAATTTACCAATAATGATTGGACCGTCCAGGAAATCGTTTATCGGATATTATACTGACAAAGAAGTTGATGATAGAATTTTTGGAACTGCTGCTTCCGTTGCATATGGAATCATGAATGGAGCAAATATAATAAGAGTACATGATTACTCCGAAATGAATGATATAAAAAAAATGATAAATATTTTGGAAGAATCAAGATTTTCATCATGAAACCAAACACAGCTTACTTATCAATAGGTTCTAATCTTGGTAATAGATCTGAAAATATTAAAAAGTGCATAAGTCATATTTCAGCTATTTCTATAATAAAAGCCACCTCATCAATTATTGAAACAGAACCATTCAAAGTATCTATAAAACAAGATAACTTTCTAAATCTTGTTGTTAGAATAGAATACCTTAAGGATCATTTTGAACTTTTGAAAGATATAAATGTTATTGAAAGCAAATTAGGTAGAATTCGTTCTTCTGTTAGAAATGAACCTAGAATTATTGATATAGACATTATTTTTTTTAATAATTTGATTTTTTCTAATGATAATTTAGAGATTCCTCATCCTAGATTTAAAGAAAGGCTTTTTGTTCTTCACCCATTAAGTGAAATCTCTCCAAACTTCATAGATCCAATAACCAAAAAAACGATAAAAATCTTGTTAGATGAAGCTAAGAATACTAGCGATTAGATAAATAATTATTGATATAAAAAAGGAAGGATTTACTTTAAATTCTTTAATAGAATTTCTACTTACCCAAGTCAGATATAAAAGTAAAAATGTAAGCAATACTTTCGTAAGCAAAAGAGTCATTTGAGTATTTGAATAATTTCCATAAGTCAGTCTATCGAAAGCAATAATCACTCCTGATAAGAAAAGTAAAATACTTGAAACTAGAAGAACAGAGTTATAGTCAGAGATAAAATCTAAAGCATTTATATTTTTGTCACTGTACTTTATAGACTTGATCAGATACAAAAGTGAACCACCAAGCCAAATTCCCGCAGAAACACTATGAATCCAAGCAAAAAATATGTAAGCTATTTCATTCAAATGTTTACTCTATTTCAGATATTTTTTTTGATACAATTTGTTCATCAATAATACCTACCCATCTATTTATTTCATTCCCATTAGTGTCAAATAGAATAGTAGTTGGAAAAACATTTATTTGTAGTAAATCTATTATTACATCAGATTCATCAGCTATAGATTTATAAGAAATCTCTTTTTTCTCAAGCATCTTTTTACCATCTTCCTTGTTATCAAGTCCCAGTACTTGTATACCAATAACTCCAACAGAATCATATTTTTTATGTATATCATCAAGAATATCTAATTCGTAAATACATGGTGGACAAGAAGGGAACCAGAAATTTATTAATATATTTTTCCCTGAATAATTTTCTATATTAAAATTCTTATTATCAATTGTCGTTTCAGGAAAAACTATTTGACTAAGATTAGCTTTTTCAGATTGATTATCGCAACCTATTACTGTTACAACTACAATAACAAGTAATATAAGAATATTTTTTTTAAAAAGATTTAAGTTGATCATTAATAGCTTCTAATAATTTGTCTGAACTAACTCTAATTTGCTCCATACTA